>NZ_CP129113.1:510000-815000 GCF_030762805.1 Aciduricibacillus chroicocephali
TAGATCAGGACCGCGCGAGTTACCGAAGTACTGCTGAAGAAGGGGATGTTGTATTCGTCACAGGTACATTAGGTGATTCAGCGAAAGGCTTGCAGTTGTTGCTCCAGCCTGAGCAGGAATTGGAACACCGTACCTATTTTGAGAGTCGGCATCAGAGACCTTCCCCAAGAGCAAAATTTGCTTATGAGGTTGCAAAACATACAAGAGTCACATTGAATGATATTAGTGACGGAATTGCAAGTGAGGCTAACGAGATTGCTGAATCCTCCTCTATCGATCTTCATATTCAATATGAACAATTGCCAGTGCATGAAGCTCTATCGGAAGATGACGAGAAAGATAAATGGATCTTATCCGGTGGAGAAGATTTCGAGCTGATTGGAACAGTTGCTAGAAAAGATTGGCCAATCGTTCACAAAGTTGCGAGCCAAACAAATGTTCAAGTGACCGAAATTGGCAAAGTTGTACCTAAGTCAGGGGAGATTGGTCAGGCTTGGCTTAGAAAAGAAGGGTTAATGAGTCGTTTGAATAAAAGCGGCTATAATCATTTTAAGTAGGTGAAGTTAACGACAATGCATCAGATCAGGACTGAATCCATGGAAGATACAATGCGACTCGGCGAAAAACTGGCTCTTCTTTTAAAAAAGGGAGATGTCATTACTCTGGAAGGGGAACTAGGAGCAGGAAAGACAACCTTTACAAAAGGGGTTGCGAGAGGTCTGGGGATTGTACAGACTTTGTCGAGCCCGACTTTTACCATTATTAAAGAATATAAAGGAGATCTTCCCCTTTATCATATGGATGCGTATCGACTGGAGCATTCTGAGGAAGATCTCGGTTTTGATGAATATTTCAGTGGAGATGGCGTATCTGTCGTTGAGTGGGCTCAATTCATTGAGGAATTCTTACCAAAAGAACGGTTGGATGTTAAAATAGAGTATCTGAATGAACATCAACGTCTCTTCACTTTGTCACCGCAGGGTATGCACTTTGAAGTTGTGGCAGCTGAATTACAACTATGATTGGTGCAGGGAAGAGCGGTTTTAAGGAGCAGCATGCATGAATATACTTGCAATGGACACTTCGAATCAGACTCTAGGCGTAGCATTGCTTCGTGACGGAGAGCTGATCGGTTCCTATATAACAAATGTTAAAAAGAATCACTCGGTTCGTCTAATGCCAGCCGTTGATGACTTGATGAAGGAAGTCGGTATGGAGCCGGAAGACCTTGATCAGATCGTTGTCGCCAATGGCCCTGGTTCTTATACAGGCGTCCGGATTGGTGTGACGACAGCAAAAACGCTTGCTTGGGCACTCAATATTCCTGTCAAAGCTGTTTCCAGTCTTGAACTGCTCGCTTGGCAGGGAAGAAATAGCAAACATGCAATTTGTCCTTTTTTTGATGCACGCCGTGGACTTGTATTTACTGGATTGTACGAGTTTAAGGATGGGAAGGCACAACTAGTGCGCCCGGAACAAAATATCTTAATGGAAGACTGGCTTCACGAGCTTAAGAATGAAGGAAGACCTGTGATTTTCTTAAGTCCGGAACTATCCATTCATCGAGAATGTATTGAGGCCATTATGGGAGACCTTGCAATCATTCCTAATGGTGCAAACCAATATCCGAACCCGGCTGATCTTGCTTTTTGTGGATTGGGTAAAGAAGGAATACAAGCAGGGGAGCTTGTGCCGAATTACTTGCGCCTTGCTGAAGCAGAAGCTAAGTGGCTTGAGTCTAATAAGGACAGGGAAGGCAATGAGTAAAACACATACAGAAACCGGCGTTAAAATTCGCCGGATGCAACTTGATGATTTGGAACAGGTCATGGAAATTGACCGTGCTTCATTCCCTTGTCCATGGCCAGAAGAGATCTTCAAACAAGAAATAAATGATAATGATTTCGCCTACTATTATGTAATGGAAATGGGCGATCGTATTATCGGCTATGCAGGTACTTGGATGGTACTTGGTGATGCACAGGTAACGAATATAGCTCTCTTACCGGAAATGCGCGGTAAGAAGCTTGGTGAGCGTTTATTCAAGCATATCGTGGCTGAAGCAATTATGAATGGCATGGAACGTTTATCTCTAGAGGTTCGTGTTTCCAATATTATCGCCCAAAAAATGTACCGTAAGTTCGGTCTCATTCCAGGCGGTGTTCGTAAAAATTACTATACCGACAATAATGAAGATGCTATTGTCATGTGGGTGGACTTTACATGAAAAAAGATACATGCATACTAGCTATTGAAACGAGCTGTGATGAAACAGCGGCAGCAATTGTGAAAAATGGAACAGAGCTGCTTGCAAATGTTGTTGCCTCACAAATCGAGAGCCATAAGAGATTTGGAGGCGTTGTTCCTGAGATTGCATCCCGCCACCATGTTGAAGCAATTACTGATGTGATCAGTGAGGCTTTTTCACAGTCTGGTCTTGAATGGGATGATATTGATGCTATTGCTGTAACAGAAGGTCCGGGCCTTGTGGGAGCATTGCTTATTGGTGTCAGCGCAGCAAAGGCTCTATCTTTTGCTAAGAAAAAGCCTTTAATCGGTGTCCACCATATCGCCGGCCATATTTATGCGAACCGGCTAATTGAAGAATTTGAATTTCCGCTGTTAGCTCTTATCGTTTCTGGAGGGCATACAGAGCTTGTCTTAATGAAAGGACACGGGGAATTTGAAGTCATTGGGCAGACACGGGACGACGCATGTGGTGAAGCATATGATAAAGTGGCACGCATGTTATCTCTCCCATATCCTGGAGGTCCGCATATTGACCGACTTGCTGCGGATGGAGAGGAAACGATTGAGTTCCCGCGTGCTTATTTAGAGGAAGGAAGCTTTGACTTCAGTTTCAGCGGTTTGAAATCTGCTGTAATCAATACGATTCATAATGCGAAACAGCGTGGCAAGGAACTGAAGGATGAAGATATCGCTGCAAGCTTCCAGGCTAGCGTTGTTGAAGTACTTGTTGAGAAGACATTCAAGGCGGCGAAGCAATATAATGTAAAAGAAGTTATTGTTGCTGGTGGAGTTGCAGCAAACAAAGGGCTCCGCAATAAGCTTGCTGAGCGATTTGAAAATAGCGGAATCCCGCTTCATTTCCCGCCAATCCATCTGTGCACGGACAATGCAGCGATGATTGGAGCTGCTGCCCATATTGCTTATGAGCAGGGGAGACGTCATGGGATGGATTTGAACGCGAACCCGGGCCTAGAATTATATTAAACAAGAGTAGTCAACAATTGCCTGTATCGAGTATAATTGTCAGGTAACCGAGAAATTTGCGGATATTTGTCAATTGATCGTCCGAATTCAGATGATTGGAAATTTGGTGTAAACAGATGCAAAAAAAACAATCTCATTTTTTTCAGAGTGACCTGATTATATTGTTGGTTCTTCTGATTAGTGTTAGCCTGCTTGCCATTTATAACGCCCAGCAGCTGGAACAGTATGAAGGTAAGAATTTCGTCATGTTGCAGAGTTTCTGGTATATTGTTGGGGTTTTGATTTTGATCGGCTTACAGATGATCGATACGGATCAGTACTATCGTGCGAGTCTAATTATTTACGGTGCGACTGTATTCCTGCTCGTCGTCCTTTGGTTAAGTCCGGAAAGCATTGCGAGAGAAGTAAACGGTGCAAAGAGCTGGTTCCATCTTCCGGGCTTTACTCTGCAGCCGAGTGAATTCACAAAGATCGGGCTTATTCTCTATCTTTCAGCAATTATCACGAAGCATAAAGAAAGAGTGAAAAGGCCTACACTGGAGACAGATTTGAAGCTCCTTGGCAAAATGATCATTGTTGTCGGGATACCGGTCATGTTCACAATGGTTCAGCCGGATATGGGTACATCACTTGTGTATTTATTTATCACAGGGATGCTCGTTATTTTGTCAGGGATTAACTGGAAAATTATAGCTACGATGGTTACGACGTTGCTTGTAGCTGCTGTTACGGTCGTCTTCATCGTAGTACAATTTCCGAATTTCGCACAAGACGTACTGCATATCAAGCCGTATCAGATGGGGCGGGTATTGACCTGGTTCGACCACTCTCAGCAAACGAGCAATGATACGTTCCATATCGACCGTTCCATGCAAGCGCTTGGTTCAGGCCAACTGACGGGAAAAGGAATGGACAGCTTGCAAGTCCAGCTGCCCGAAGCACAGACTGACTTTATATTCTCAGTAGTGGGTGAAAGCTTCGGATTCATTGGAACAGCGGCTGTTGTGCTGCTATATTTCCTGCTAATGTATAAACTCGTTACTCTCGGATTGCAAGTGTATACCCGCAATCCGTTTGGGTCTTATCTATGTTTTGGCTATATGAGTCTATTACTCATGCATACGTTCCAAAATATCGGCATGACAATCGGTATTATGCCGATTACCGGGATTCCGCTTTACTTCCTTAGTTATGGAGGGAGCTCGGTACTTGCTGCAATGTTAGGATACGGATTGATCTACAGAGTAGCTGTAGAGAATTCGATTCAGAATGATTATTTGTTCAAATAAAAAACTGCAACGGCAATTTGCCTGTTGCAGTTTTTTTATATCTATCATTCTTCTTCTGATAATATTGTCCATTCTTCCATATATTCATCAATCTGTGCTCGAATGGCTGCTGTTCGTTCAGTCAGTTTCATAACAGCTTCATGGTCTTCAAATACTTCAGGAAGTGTCATTTGCTCTTCAAGTTCAGCATGTTCGCTTTCCAGCATTTCTATTTTTTCTTCTAGTTCAGCAATGCGGCGTGCAATCTTGCGTTTTTCGCTTTGCAGCTGCTTCTGTTCTTTATAGGAAAGAGCTTGTTCGTTCTTCTTTTCTTCCTTTTTCGGAGCTGCTTTTTCGAGCTCGTCGAGTCTCTGGATCTCAGCCGTTTCTTCCTTTTTCTCTACATAATAATCGTAGTCGCCAAGATAGACTGTCGTACCTTCTTTTGTAAGCTCTACGACTTGGTCGGCGATGCGATTGATGAAATAGCGGTCGTGTGAAACGAATACGATTGTACCCGGATAGTCAATCAGTGCCGCTTCCAATACTTCTTTGCTGTCAATATCCAAGTGGTTTGTCGGTTCATCCAGGATAAGCAGGTTTGCACGTTGAAGCATGAGCTTTGCCAGGGCAAGACGTGCTTTTTCCCCACCACTCAGGGAGCTGACCGGCTTTAGGACATCATCCCCGGAAAATAGGAAATTGCCGAGGACAGTACGCACATCGCGTTCCATCATTGTTGGATAGTCGTCCCATAATTCCTTGAGCACTGTCTTTGTGGAAGAGAGCTCAGTCTGTTCCTGATCATAGTAACCGATTTCGACATTCGAGCCGATTCGAATTTCACCACTTGCTGGTGTGTAACGTCCAAGAATTGCTTTCAGCAAAGTTGTCTTTCCGGCACCATTCGGTCCGACAAGTGCAATTCGCTCTCCACGATTTACATGGAAATTTGCATGCTCAAACAGATTAGTAGATTCACCTTCATAGCGGAAAGCAACATCTTCAATCTTCAGCACATCATTCCCGGTTTTCTTGTCAATTTGGAAAGAGAAGGAGGCTGATGATTCATCACCGAGCGGTCGATCCATCATTTCCATCTTTTCAAGTTGTTTGCGGCGGCTCTGAGCTCGTTTTGTTGTAGAAGCCCGTACAATATTGCGTTGGATGAACTCCTCTGTACGTTTAATCTCTGCCTGCTGGTTCTCATAAGCTTTCAGTTCACTTTCATAATCAGCAGCCTTCTGTTCAAGATATTTGCTGTAGGAGCCGACAAAGCGGCGTGAACGATGGCGGGAAATCTCATACACGATCGAAACGGTCTTATCGAGGAAGTAGCGGTCGTGGGATACGATGGCTACTGCTCCCGGATAACCGCCGAGATAACCTTCCAGCCAATTCAGAGTCTCAATGTCCAAGTGGTTCGTCGGTTCATCGAGAATGAGCAGTTCAGGCTTTTTCAATAGGAGTCTGCCAAGGGCAAGACGTGTTTTCTGTCCACCACTCAGTTCTGTAATAGGTGTGCTGTAATCATACTCACTGAAATCGAGACCAGTGAGTACAGCGCGAATTTCGGATTCAAAGCTATAGCCACCATCCTGGTCAAAGGCATGTTGCTTGCGGTCATATTCGGCAAGTAAACGGGCATATTCATCTTCTGTATAGTCCCCGGAGTCTGCCATCTTCTGCTCCAGGCTGCGCAACTCCTTTTCACGGGCGATGAGATCGCTGAATACTTCGCGCATTTCATCCCAGATGGAGTTCGTCGTATCAAGTGCAGTATGCTGAGCGAGGTAGCCAATTTCTACTTCTTTCGGTTTAATCAAATCTCCGGAATCGTAGCTCATTTCACCGGCCATAATTTTGAGAAGGGTAGACTTGCCTGCGCCGTTACGGCCAACAATGGCAACCCGATCACGGTCTTTAATTTCCAATTTTATATTTGAAAGAATCTCCTCAGCCCCGAAGGACTTGGAGAGCTGATTTATCTGCATGACAATCATGGATATTCACCTCATCTGTTTCCAGTTTAGCGCAACCGGATTAGGGCAGGCAACCAGATTGTGAAAATTATCACGACTTCTTTCACCTTTTCTGATAGAATAGGAGAATGATATCATCACAGGAGTTGAGTGGATATGTCTGATTTCACGCATTTTAATGAACAAGGCAGAGCGCGGATGGTCGACATAAGCAGCAAGCAGGATACGGAACGAACTGCAATCGCTCGGTCGAGTGTGCGTGTCAATGAGGAAATCTACGAAAAAGTGAGCAAGCAGGAAATTGCCAAAGGAGATGTCCTGGCAGTAGCTCAAGTTGCCGGTATTATGGCAGCGAAGAAGACGTCGGACTGGATTCCTATGTGTCATCCGCTTCAGCTTAAAGGCGTCAACATCAGTTTTGAATGGGAAATTGATTCGGCGTTATATGAACTACATATCGAAGCTTCCGTCAAGACAAAAGGGAGTACGGGAGTGGAAATGGAAGCGCTCACAGCTGCAAGTGCAACAGCGCTCACTGTATATGACATGTGCAAGGCGATCGATAAGGGAATGATTATCGGTCCGACATACCTGGTTGAGAAAACTGGAGGCAAGTCCGGGGATTTCAAACGCAGCCCCGAGGAGGAATAAGCAGTGGAACAGCAAAATCAAAATAAAATTCCGCAGGCGACAGCGAAACGTCTGCCTTTATATTATAGATTTTTGAACAACTTGAACCATCAAGGAAAGAAGCGCGTTTCTTCAAAAGAATTGAGTGAGGCAGTGAAAGTGGATTCTGCCACAATCCGCCGTGACTTTTCATACTTTGGAGCACTTGGCAAGAAAGGCTATGGCTACAATGTCGAGTATCTCCTTGGATTTTTCCGCAAAACACTTGATCAGGATGAATTGACTGAAGTCGCACTGATCGGGGTAGGTAATCTTGGGACTGCCTTCCTGAATTATAATTTCATGAAAAATAACAATACGAAAATCGTCGTTGCTTTTGATAAAAGCTCTCATAAATCAGGCAGTGAAGTGGGCGGCATCCCGGTCTACAATATCGGCGAGCTGGAGAACAGACTTAATGGTGTGCGGGTAGCAATTCTCACTGTTCCGGCTTCAGAAGCACAGCATATTACAGATCGGCTTGTTGCGCATGGAATTGAGGGAATTCTCAATTTCACACCAGCACGTATTGCCGTGCCGAGTCATGTACGTGTTCATCATATTGATCTCGCAGTCGAGTTGCAGTCACTTGTTTACTTCCTAAAGCATTATCCAATGAAAGATCAGGAAACGAAAGAAGAAGCAGTCTCAACAGAAAAGAAGTAGCTCTCCAGCTTAGGAGTGCTACTTCTTTTTCATATGTTTCTTCATATTAAGATAGAAACGGATCAGGCGAATACACGCTCCGAACATAAACGTAGTGAATACCGTCAAAATGACAGTCGTTGCATTCCAAATCGTAGGTGCTGTCATTGCGCTTTTGTAAGCAGCGAAGAGGAACAGACAGCCCATCAGGAAGTAGACGATTGCCGGTATCATTGGTGAAATTCTCAAAAAAGTACGCCTCCAAGCAATATCGTCTGCAGAACTTCGGCCTGTTGCTGCATTCGATCAATATCTTCCGGGTCTATATTATATTGTAGAATAACACTGATGGAATTTAAAGCCATATGGACAGCAATTGGGACAATAATCCTCTTTGTTTTCATATATAGATAAGCAAAAACAAATCCCATCGACGCATAGATGAGCAAATGTACCAGTTCTCCGTGAATGAGACCGAACATGATGGAAGAAATGATTGCCGGGATTAAGAAGCCCATTCTCTTATACATGGAGCCAAAAATGATCTTGCGGAAAATGATCTCTTCCAGAATTGGCGCTATAAGTGCCGGGATGATGACAAAGAGCGGTGCGGAGCGGGCGAGCATCATGATCTGTTCCGTATTGGCGGATTCATTACTCACTTTAAAGAAGTTCTGTTCAATAAGGCCCGCGAGAATCTGAGCTCCATAGGAGAGAAATACGCCGAGTATAATCCAGCCAATCGTAGTATTGAAGTTCGTAGCATTGCGATCCATATTCTTTTTCATTTCTGGCTTCATAAGTAGGAGCACGAGAATGAGACCGACTGTGAAACTGCCGATACTCCAGTAGCCATTCGCTTGTATGATGGATAGGTCTGTCTTACCCATTAGCAGAGGAACACCTAGGAAGACGGAGAACTGCATGATGATGTAGACGGCGATAACGCCAAAATAGTTTTTCGCCAAGAGTCGGATTCTCCCTTTATTTGATTTCAACAGTATATGCATTCTGCCTGCTGTATATTATCCAGAATGAGGGCATATACTATAAGACTTGTCCTTTATTTTAGCATACGCTTCCTTTTAAGAAAAAATCCCAAAATTTATGAGGGTCATTGCTTGCATTTTATTTTTGGATTTATTATTATTGATACTGGAATTAGCACTCGTGTAAAGAGAGTGCTAATAATAAAAATAACCACACAGAAATCAAGGAGGTCATTCTAATGATCAAACCACTAGGAGATCGCGTAGTCATCGAACTCGTTGAACAAGAAGAGAAAACAGCAAGCGGTATCGTTCTTCCCGACTCTGCGAAAGAGAAGCCACAAGAAGGCAAAATCATCGCTGTCGGTTCTGGCAGCATCGTAGACGGCAAGAAAGTTGAACTCGAAGTTAAAGAGGGAGACCGCGTTGTATTCTCTAAATTTGCCGGCTCGGAATTGAAATACGATGGCAAAGAGTATTTGATCCTGCGTGAAAATGACATTCTTGCCGTTATTGGCTAATTGATTTCTAATCATACATCTTTTTAACAAAAATTGCGATTAATAGGGAGGATCATCTAATATGGCTAAAGACATCAAATTCTCAGAAGACGCTCGCCGTGCAATGCTGAAAGGCGTTGACACACTTGCAGATGCTGTCAAAGTTACACTCGGACCAAAAGGCCGCAACGTTGTTCTTGAAAGAAGCTTCGGCTCACCACTTATCACAAACGACGGTGTGACAATCGCTAAAGAAATCGAACTTGAAGACAAATTCGAAAACATGGGTGCTCAGCTTGTTGCGGAAGTAGCTTCCAAAACAAACGACGTAGCTGGTGACGGTACAACTACAGCGACTGTTCTTGCTCAAGCATTGATTACAGAAGGCTTGAAGAACGTAACTTCAGGTGCTAATCCTGTAGGTCTTCGCCGCGGTATCGAACAAGCTGTCGAAACTGCAGTTAAAGAACTTCAAGGCATCTCTAAAACAGTCGAAAGCAAAGAATCCATCGCACAAGTTGCAGCAATCTCTTCTGGTAACGAAGAAGTTGGTAACTTGATCGCTGAAGCTATGGAACGCGTTGGCAACGACGGCGTTATCACTATCGAAGAATCAAAAGGCTTCTCTACTGAACTTGAAGTAGTAGAAGGTATGCAATTCGACCGCGGTTATGCTTCACCATACATGGTAACTGACAACGACAAGATGGAAGCTGTTCTTGAGAACCCGTACATCTTGATCACTGACAAGAAAATCGGCAACATCCAGGAAGTTCTTCCTGTACTTGAACAAGTTGTCCAGCAAGGCAAGCCACTACTTATGATCGCTGAAGACGTAGAAGGCGAAGCACTCGCTACACTAGTTGTAAACAAACTTCGTGGTACATTCAACGCTGTTGCTGTTAAAGCACCAGGCTTCGGTGACCGTCGTAAAGCAATGCTTGAAGACATCGCAATCCTTACAGGCGGTGAAGTAATTACTGAAGATCTTGGTCTTGATCTGAAGAGCGCTACAATCGACTCTCTTGGTCGCGCAGCGAAAGTTGTTGTTACAAAAGAAAACACAACAATCGTTGAAGGCGCAGGCAGCCCGGACAACATCGCAGCACGCGTTGGCCAAATCCGCGCACAAGCAGAAGAAACTACTTCTGAATTCGATAAAGAAAAACTTCAGGAGCGCCTTGCGAAACTCTCTGGCGGCGTAGCTGTAATCAAAGTCGGAGCGGCTACTGAAACAGAATTGAAAGAACGCAAACTTCGCATTGAAGATGCTCTTAACTCTACTCGTGCAGCAGTAGAAGAAGGTATCGTAGCTGGTGGTGGTACTGCCCTTGTGAACGTATACCGCAAGCTAGAAAACGATTTGAAAGGTCTTGAAGGCGACGAAGCAACAGGCGCAAGCATCGTTCTTCGTGCAATCGAAGCACCTGTACGTCAGATTGCTACAAACGCAGGTCTTGAAGGCTCTGTCATCGTTGAACGCTTGAAAGGCGAAGAAGCAGGCACTGGCTTCGACGCAGCAACAGGCAAATGGGTTAACATGATCGACGCTGGTATCGTAGACCCTACAAAAGTTACTCGTTCCGCATTGCAAAACGCAGCATCTGTTGCGGCATTGTTCTTGACTACAGAAGCAGTTGTAGCAAACAAGCCGGAAGAAAATGCTAGCGTACCAGACATGGGTGGCATGGGCGGAATGCCTGGAATGATGTAATCTGCCTGCTTGAATCCCAGTAATAATAGGATTTTAAGCCTCTTATTTTCTATGAGAAAACCTGAAGGGTAACCTTTTCTGGATTAAGGGATTAAATTAGAGGTTTTCCATGAGTTCTTTGAACTTTTGGGAAGCCTCTTTTTTCATCTCTTTTGTCACATGCAAATAAACATTTTTTGTAGTATCTTCATTTTTGTGCCCTAAACGCTCCATAATTTGTGGAAGAATTACACCTGCTTCAGCAGGTATGTTTTTGAAACGCTCAATGTTTGTTCTTCAAAAACAATATCACGCAATTTTAAAGCACATATTTCACCTGCCCGCAAACCAGGATAAGCCAGAAAAAGATTAAGTAATCTTGATTCAAACCAAACTTTTAACAATGTTACTGAGGCTCTCAACTAATTTGGGGGTCTTTTTTTATTTTTAATTAATAGTTTGAGGCCAAATGTAGTCATACTATTAATTAAAAATAAATTGTAACTTGTTGTACTTTTATATAACTGTTTAATTGACCAATTTACTGAGTAGTAATAGATTGATACAATATCTTACGAATAGATTTAAATGCTTTTTACTTTTGTCCATAGATAGCTAATTAATTATATAATGCTAAATACTACTGATACATAGCGATTTGCTGGAACATAGGAGTGGGGATAATGAATTGGACAAACTTTAAAACACATAACCAGGCACCAACTCAAGCATTTGAAACCTTCTGTATACAACTTTTTGAAAGATGGGTAAGGAGAACCTATAAAGATAAGTTAAAAAACTTCTATGTTGTTAATGGAGCGGGGGGAGATGGAGGAGTCGAGGCCTACGCTGAATTACAGAGTGACGAAATTGTTGCAGTCCAAGCTAAATGGTTTCCTAACAAAATAGAGGATCAACAAATAAGACAGATAAAATCCTCCATTGAAACTGCAATGAGCGTTCGCTCTAACATTATATCATACACAGTATGCATACCAAGAGACCTTGGTAATGAAACTGGTAGGGGAGGAAACAGTGAACAAAGCCGATGGGATAGTATGGAGAGTGATATTCTCGATACTTACATCAATTTAGAATTAATGCTTTGGAATGAAAGTAGTCTCACTACCGAGTTACAACAATCTGGTAATGAAGG
Organism: Aciduricibacillus chroicocephali; assembly: GCF_030762805.1. NCBI lineage: Bacteria > Bacillati > Bacillota > Bacilli > Caryophanales > Bacillaceae > Aciduricibacillus > Aciduricibacillus chroicocephali. The sequence goes on from NZ_CP129113.1 coordinate 522,137, forward strand.
TATAAGGAAATTTTGGTTTGAAAGCGAAGAGTTTGATTTTGATTTTTTGAAAAGGCGTTTTGATTTAATGATGGCTGGCTGGTTAAAAGAACGTTATATTCCAAGTTTGCATGCTCAGGGAAGGATAGAACAAACCCTTGAAGGGTTATTAATTTCAGCTAATTTTAGAGAGGGGGCTCTTTTTTACATAAAGGATATAAAAAGCAAAATGGAAATTGCTAAACAGGAGTTAGAAATAGCTTTAGATGATATAGAAATTATTCCTGTTAAAAAGCAAAACGTTGCAAGATCCATATTAGAGTCGATAGAAAAATATATTTTATTATTATATAAGTTAGAAGATGCTTTAATAAAAGGCTTGTATATAGATGAATATATTGAACCAGAGTCAATAAATTTTTCTGAGTTTAAACAGATATTAGAAGAATCCCCTAGTTCAAGTAGAGAAATTGCACGCTTGCAGTTAACTAAAGCAATGAATGAATTAGATGTAGGACCTTTGGTTTTTGACCAGATATGGCAAATAGGTAAAGCGTTAGAAAGGCACAATACCATAATTACAGGTCAACCTGGAACCGGAAAGACGCATGGTATTACGGACATTATAAGTAAAAGGCTGTCTAATGGTTACCCTAGTATCCTTATAAGAGCTAAAGACGTTAGGGCAAGTGAAGGGTGGGGTTCAATACTTAGACAGGCATTAGGACTTTCAAGTGCTTGGTCTGAAGAGGAGCTTTTCTCCGCTTTGGAGTCTACGGCAATTAGAGCACATGTAAATAGAATATATAATAAAGATAATAAGCATGATTTGGAAATTGAAGAGACCACTTTCCTAATGGCTGTTGACGGTATAGAAGAATCAGTTGAATTAGACGCCTGGAGGAATCGTTTAGGGGAACTAGACCAGATCTTAATAACTCACCAGAAAATTAGGTTCTGTATAATGGCTAGACCATACGTTTTTGAGAATAAGCCCTTGCCACTAAGTAAAGTAAACCTTGTTAAGATTAGGGATGAGGGTGACGTTCCAGTTAGTTATATTTTTGATGAGTATATATCAACTTATAATATCGATGTAACAGAAGTACCTTGGGTTCGTTTTACTCTAAAGACCCCATTGGCTTTAAGACTTTTTTGTGAAATTTACGCCGGGAAAACTTTAAGAGAAAATGATTCGATTAAGACAACTGTTGCTCATTTATTATTAGCTAAAATAATGAAAATTGATAATGAAGTTAAGGGAGCAATAAACGGTAGGTGGTATCAATCAGATAAAGTTATATTAAAGGGATTAACAAAATTAGTAAAAATATTATTAACGAGTAGCAGTATTTCTCGTACAAAGGTTATTAAGGTATTATATGATGCGCAAAGTCCAGAAGGTTTAATAACCTTAAGTGAAGCCGCTCAGATTTTAGATTATCTAGTTAAGTATGGATTGATTTATGAATCTATAAATTACGATGAAAGTGACCCTTTAAGTGATCATGAAACAGATTATAATGCAGCTATCCAACCTTTAATGGATTTCCTAATAGCAAGGGAAGCTATTATTGAATGTGAAGCGGAAGGGTTTAAATATTTACCTGAATATCTTAAAGAGTTACCTGCAGCACTCAATATGGCTGCTTTACAGCTTTTTATGGATTACAACTTATTTATTGGCAAAGAGCTAAACTTTGAAGGTGGACTAGAGGATGAACTATTAGACCAGATACGTTGGTTTGTTCTTGCAAATTCTCCAATAAATCTAACTGAGGAATATAAGGATTGGGTTAAAGAATGTTTAACAACATCAACGGCCAGAAGTAGAAGTGCTATAAAATCACTTATTATTCCGGTAGCAAGTGTACCGAATCACCCGGTTGGACCACTACTGTTACATGAAACTCTAATGGAGTATCCATCTCCTGCTGAACGAGATATTATTTGGTCAGTACCCGATGACATACCTAGCGCTGGAGGAGAGAGGCATCCTATTAGTGAGATATTTAGACTTCTACCACAGCAAAAAAGTAATGGGTTACCTTTAATTGTTGCTTGGAGTTTAACATCTGTGGAAGAAATAGTTATAGAAAATAGTAAAATTCAATTAACAGAGTGGGGCTCTAAAAATGTTAGTGAATTATTAAAGCTATTAGATAGAGTTTTCGAATCAAATGATCCTCAAATGCTACAGGAACTAGTGAATGTTATCTATGGTGTTTCTTGTCTTATAAGGGATATTTCCCAGCTCGAAAAGTTAGCAAACTGGGTTCATGAAAATATATTCTCTAGGATTCAATGTTATAAAAATGCAATAATTCGTCAATGTGCAAGAGGAGTTATCGAAAGAGCCGTGCTATTCGGAGCGGTAGAAGAAAATATACTAACTTTTTCACGCCCACCTTATTCACATAACAATGAACTCTTGCCTATAGATGAATCTGCAGCATTAAAGGTAACTCAAGAGCAAGGTAGGGGTTGGGGGATAACTCCTATTACATCTGATTTAGCTTGGTATGTAATTAAAAAAGGATATGAACCGTTCTTCGAGAATAACCCGATAACAAGCTCTAAATCTTCTGAAGCTATAGAGCATTTATCAAAATATGATATAGAAAATTTAACACCGAATGCGTGGGCAATTGGGGCTGCTATTGAGATAATAAAGGGTTATGGTTGGAGTGAGACTAGATTTCTAAATTCAGAAGACGGAATTGACACTGCAATCATAAGAAAATATCAAAGGGCAACTCACGGAAGTAAAAGTACAATTACAACAATTGCAGAAAAATATGTTTGGATTGCTGTTTTTGAACTATTAGGCTATTTATCAGATAGACTACCAATATTAGATCAATTTTCAGAGATTATATCTTTCAAGGTAGTTGACGATTACTTCATTCTAATTAATACAAATAATTCAGCATATAATTTAACTGTTCAGAAGGAAGGACCTTATAAACAATGGTTCTTACCAAATAGTTTAACACCAACAGTCCATTTCATTGATTCTGACCCGATTACTCAAATCAATGAGTGGGTAGAAAATGCTGAGACACCAAACATAATTGAGTGGATTTTACCTACATACGAAAATCTTCCAATATTAAAAAGTGATGAGTTAGCTGGTGAATGGATCTCTCTAAATGGTTTTACGGCGCTTACCGAAAGAGAGTCTGGTGGTGAATCCTTGTTTTGGATAAATACGTTTTTAATAAAAAATGAGGATAAAAGTGAACTGGACAAGGTTAAAAAGGGACTAGAAACTATGGATAGTTTAGATGGATTTTATGGAAGTATAGCTAGCAAAACATATATGTCACCTGCTGATGTCATATGGATACCTTGGTTACAAGAGGTATACAACTTGAACAGAGTGGATATTCAAGATGGTGAAAATATGAGTCGATATTTAGGAGTAAAGGCAGGGATAGTAAGCGTTACGGATTCTACGCTTGATGGTGAGGTAAGTACAAATTTGCCCTCTAAGGATATTCGCCAAGCGTTATCAATTACAGATTTATTAGGTTATAAATATATTGATGAAAAGAATAAAGTAAAAGGGTTTTATACTGCTACTGGAATATCATATCAAGATGAGCAAAAAATGCTTTTCGTTAGGAAAGAAGTATTAGACGAAATTATCCCACTTGGATATAGTATCATTTGGGGTGTAAGGCTTCTACGCAAACCTAGTGCAAGAACGCTAGAGAAGCATAGAGATATCGCATTAAAACAAATTGATAAATACTGGATTGTAAACCATGAAGAGGACTGGAAGATTCATGAAATAATTTGATGTTCAGCGAGAATTTCTTAGTAGGATAAATAGAAAAGGTGACAAATAAAATCCTCTTTTATCTTTAGTGATTTCTAGTTAACCCTATAATAAGCGTTATACACGTATTCTAAAAAGCAAAAGGGTAATATAAATTTATATTAAGTAGTTAATTTACGTTAAAAATGTTACCCCTATGATTTGAAAAAAGCTTTTGCTGATGCGAAATAATTAACTTACATTAATTCACATTAAACATGTTGAATTCCACTGGACTAATGGGCGGCATGATGTAATAACCTATTTAAACCCTGTTATATCAAGAGTTTGATAAGGTACATCAGCTCCATGCTAACATTTTGCTAGTATAGATTATTTGAGACTTCTCATTAGTTGATCAAACTTCTGAGAAGTCCTTTTTTATTTCTTTAGTTACATGAGGATAGATATTTAGAATTGAATCCTCGTTTAAGTGATCCAGTCGGTTCATGATTTGTTCCAATCCAATACCTGCATCTGCAAGTAGTGAAGATATCTTTAGATGTAAAACTTGAATACTTATATCGTTTTCTTGTTAAAAATCATAGAGGAACTGTAGTTAAATTAATTATAGATGCCAATATAGAACAAGGAGAAAGAAATAAAGGATATTGGGGAAAAGTGGAGGAAAATATAACTATTTGTCGAATCTATATAAAGGTGATATTACCTATTATATAGAGGGGGAATAATTGTGAAGCTTACTAAATTGTTAATTTACAATTTTAGGTCGATTGGTGGGGATGAATTAAATCCAGGGGTTGTAATTGATTTCGACAATGTAAACGTTATAAATCTCATTGGTCAAAATAATGCAGGGAAATCATCCATCCTATATGCTTACGATTACTTTGTAACTAGTGGAAAAACAGTAACAAATAGCGATTTTCATAAAAATGGAGATGCTCCTATTATTATTGAAGCCTGGTTAAAAGCTGAGACTTCTGAAGAAGCTGAGCTACCAGCACTAAAGAATTGGGTAAGTAAGGATAAAACTGAGAAAGAGCTTTATAATGTTGCAAAGTATAGAAAAGTATGGACTAAAGGAAATAAAAATGGAGAAAAATATACTTATAGCTTTGAAAATCAACAATGGGTTAAGGGAGGTGCAGGAGGGTTTGATCAACATTTGCAAAAAGCTTGTCCTACACCTATTTGGCTTAGAGGACTAGATTCAGTGGAAATAATTTTGGAGAACGTTCAAAAATTAATAAAGGAACAGGTACTGAATCGAGCTACGGAATTTAAGCGTTATAAAATAATTGAAGAACAATTAAAAGAGCTTAGAAAAGAAATAATTGATGATGAGTATTCTCAAAAAATTCAAAGTCGACTTACTGAATTAATGCAAGAAACATTTCCTGAATTAGAAGTTTCATTATTCGGCAATGAAAAGGATAACCTTGGAAAAAAATTACCAAATTTTATAGATACCGAAATAAACTTTTCCTCAAATGAGCAATCTTATGCTGTTCATATGGATAACCATGGGCACGGGGTTCGTAGGCAATTTCTGTTCAATTCTATCAGAGGTTTAAATGATGTATTTAATGAAATCAGTAAGGCTAAGGCAAAAAGAGACCAAGATTTGATAGCTGGCTTAAGTTTTGATCAAACTTCCAATAAATCTAAAATGTTGCTCATCGAAGAACCTGAATTATTTTTACATCCTCAGTCAGTAAGAATGTTTTCAAGCGTATTATATGATTTAGTTGAAAACCCCAATTTTCAAATTATCTCAGCAACACATTCCCCTGTAATGATAGACTTGAGTAGAGATCACACCACGCTGATTAGAACTGAAATTAAAAATGGAGAAACATCTGTTTACCAAGTGAAAGATAATATTTTTGATAAAGATGAGAAAGAGCAAATTAAGATGTTAAATAATTTTAATCCTTATGTGTGTGAAGCTTTCTTTGCGGACCATGTCGTTTTGGTTGAGGGAGATACGGAGGCGATTGTGTATCGAGAAGTGTTGAAAAATATGGTAGAGGAAGACATTGTTGGTATACAAAATGTACCCTTAATTGTAAATTGTGGATCAAAAATGAATATACCTGCTTTTCAAAAGGTTTTGAGACACTTTAATATTCCGTATTTCGTAATTCATGATTTGGACTATACTTATAAAAGCAACGGACATAAGAATGCTGCATGGACATTAAATGAAAGGATTTATGAGGAGATAATGGAGCATAACAAGGAAGGAAAAATAAAAGCTAAAAGATACATAATGGATCGAAATTTTGAATCCCAACATAATTATGAACATACATCAAGCTTAGGAAAACCATTATCGGCACACCGATTAGCTGCAAGCTGGGATGTGAAAAATGAATCAATACCGGGTATCGAAGCTATTCGTATGTGTCTAGGTTTAACTGAACAAAAAATATTTGACCAAGAATGGGTTGAATTAAAGAGGACTGAAAAGGTTGTGAACTAGGGTAGAGTATGAATTCTAAAAATTCATAGTTGAAGACCATTTTCAGATTTGCTTTTTATTATTAAAGGGTAATATGAGGTAGGAGAAAATCATGTTGGCATTTTGCTAAATCAATGCAACAAAAGACTTCAAGATGTTTTACATTAGAAATTCTGAATCATGTAAGAATATGGTGCAATTCAGGATAGACGGATTACTGATTTTAATCCAACTGAAAACCTGTCTATCCCATCTTAGGTGGATGGGATAGACGGGTTATATTATGGGAGAAAGGATGCTGATAATCTTTTTTTTTATCAACTTATATCTATTGTTTAACCGCAATAACAAAATCAATTTCCACCGGCGTGTTACTAGGAAGCTCTGCTACACCAATTGCAGCGCGAGCGTGACGACCTTTGTCACCAAAGATCTTCACAAGCAGTTCTGATGCTGTATTCAGTGTCTTGGAATACTCTGAGTAACCGGGAGCAGCCTGAACATAACCCGTCATCTTCAAAACTTGCTCTACATTATCAAGACTTCCAACAGCTTCCTTGATGCAACTAAGACCTTTCAAAACACAGTATTCCGCTAGTTCCTGAGCCTGTTCAATCGTTACATCTTTACCGACTTTCCCCGGGTAAGGTACTTTTCCATCAATTCTTGGTACTTGTCCGCTAACATAAGCAAGTCCCTGGTGAATGGCTACAGAAACGAAAGGAGTCGCTCCGCTCCCAGCCTCTGGCAATGTCAGACCCAATTCTTCTAAACGACGTTCGATTTCACTCATAATTTTAAAATCCCTCCACAATGTTTGTTAATACTAAATTATACTATTGGCAGATAATTTCAAGAATTAACTGGCGCATATGCCCAAGCCTTGTAAATCTATAACAACACAGAATCATTGTTTCATGGCCTTTATATTTTCGCTTAGCGATACTTTATTGTAATTCCAATTACCTGTATATTAACTTTATATTCAATTAAAATAGTTCAAATGGTATAATGTTCGAGTGTTTTATTCAAGAAAACTGGACCTCTTTTATATAAAACTCAGTTAAGGAACTTGGTCAGTCAAAAATTAATGGAATGGTGGAAGGCAAATGAGAAAAATACTTGCAACAGCATTGGCTCCGCTACTTTTAGTAGGGTGCAGTACGGGGACATACGAAAAGATGATGGAGCAAGGAGAGACAGCCTTGCAAAACGGAAAGTATGAAAAAGCGCTTGCTTCTTTTGAACTGGCAAGAGACGAAAAGCCAAAAGATGAGAAGGCTAAAACATATACAGATAATCTAACTGAATTCATTGATATTCAAAAGCTTCAAGATGAAGGAGAATTCGCGAAGGCTCAAGAAAAGGCAGATTTACTGCTGAAAGAAGATTTGCCTGCGGATCTTAAGAAAGATTTACAGGACCTTGAAAAGCAGTCTAAAGATGCAAAAGTAGCGGTTGAAGGTGTTGAAAGCCGTCTCGATTCGATAAAACGTCTTGTAGATAAAGAGGAAACTGACAAGGCAGAAAAGGGACTGGATAAGCTCAAGCAATCGGCTGAGTGGAAAGATTATGGCAGTCACTTTGATAAGCAGCTTGCGAGTATTGAAGAAAGTCTAGAAGCCGCTAAAGATGGTAAACAGCGTGCAGCGAAAGAAGAGCAGGATCGTGTTGCGGAGACAACGAAACAACAGCAACAGGTAGCTGCCGCACAAAAGAGCGAGAGTTCGGCTAAAACAAGCACATACTATTATCAGAGATTGGCAGCATTAGATGATGAAACTTCAAATATGGAGTACCATGATAATAATGGCGGATCGCTAGAAGTCCCGAAAGAAGTTTACCGGAGATGGGATGCCGCTTTAAATGAAATTTATGGTGAGCTAGAGAAGCAACTGCCTGCAGGCGAAATGGAAACACTTCGGCAGAGACAGAGGAATTGGATTAATGAACGAGATGCTCAAGCTGAACAAGCGGCGGCAAATGTCGAAGACGAATATTTTGCTCCTTCTCAGCGCTTGTATACTTTAAAAGAGGCAACTAAAGAACGCTGTTATGAATTGGTAAACTTATATATGAGATAATTAGAAAGGCTGTAACTGGGAGAGGGTACATATCTTAATTTCAGCTATTTAATTTTCCTGTTTAAATCTTTATTACTAGCTCATAGTAAGTAGATCAAGTACAATTCGGTTTCTTATCGTGCTATTTATCCACATTCATGTTATAATAGCTATAATGCTTATCGGATGAATATGAAATAACTTACAGATGAAATATATATATTTGGCGTTCTTGCTTTTTAGTTAAGAACTTACTCACACTGGATCGACTTCGGAGTCGTAAGGATGCATGAGAGGTAGGGCATGCGTCGTTTAGGTTTATAGAGGAATACTACCGCGGCAATTCATTTAAGTTAAATTGATAAATTCGTGAAGTAAATCAGGGCGCCTTTTTAGGTGCCTTTTATTATACCTTGAGTTTGTTATTCCAAGTTGTTTCATTCATTTATGCCGACAAATTACCCGGTGACTGAAAATGAGAGACTTTAATATATCGGAATAAGAATGAGAAATAACGTGAACGGGTAATCTGAAATGAAGGACCCGCTTAACCAATAGGCTACATAATACATATAAGGTAAGCACGCTGGGAGGAAGCACGTTGAATAAATACACTGACGATAGTTACGCACTACATACTGACTTATACCAAATCAATATGGCGGAGTCCTATTGGGCTGACAATATTCACGATAAAAAGTCTGTATTCGAATTGTATTTCCGTAAACTGCCTTTTGGTAACGGCTACGCGGTATTTGCAGGCCTTGAGCGAGTCATCAATTTCCTCACGAACTTTCAATTTAGCGAGAGTGATTTGGAATATTTAAGTGATCTCGGGTATCAGAAGGATTACGTTGATTATTTGAAAACAATCCGTTTTACAGGAACTGTCCGCGCTATGAAAGAAGGGGAAGTTGTATTCGGCAATGAGCCGCTCCTTCGTATCGAAGCGCCGCTTGCGGAAGCACAGCTTATAGAGACGGCTCTTCTGAATATCGTGAACTACCAGACACTCATTGCGACGAAGGCTTCTCGGATCATACAGGTTACAGGCGATGCACCTGTTATGGAATTCGGAACAAGACGTGCGCATGAATTTGACGCTGCGTTATGGGGGACAAGAGCGGCTTATATAGGTGGTTTCATTGGGACAAGCAATGTTCGTGCTGGCAAGCGATTCGGTCTGCCGGTTGCAGGTACCCATGCTCACGCTTTCGTTCAAGCGTACCGTGATGACTATACTGCTTTCCGCAAGTATGCTGAGCGCCATAAGGATTGTGTTTTTCTCGTTGATACATATGACACGTTAAGATCAGGTGTGCCTGCAGCTATCAAGGTAGCCAAAGAGTTGGGCGATAAGATCAACTTTATCGGAGTCCGCCTCGATAGTGGAGATCTAGCTTATCTTTCCAAAGAGGCAAGAAGATTATTGGATGAAGCAGGTTACACTGATGCGAAGATTTATGCTTCAAGTGACCTTGATGAATATACGATTATGAGCTTGAAGGCGCAAGGTGCGAAAATAGATGTTTGGGGTGTCGGTACAAAGGCAATTACCGCTTTTGAACAGCCAGCTCTTGGCGCCGTGTACAAAATGGTTTCCATTGAAGATGAAAATGGTGAAATGGCCGATACGATTAAAATCTCATCAAGTCCGGAAAAGGTGACAACACCTGGATTGAAGAATATTTATCGTATTATTAATAATGAAACGAAAAAGTCGGAAGGTGACTATATAACCCTGGCTCATGAGCAGCCTTGGAAGAAGGACGAGCTCTATATGTTCCATCCGGTTCATACGTATCTTGCTAAGACGGTCAGCAATTTTACAGCGAAAGACTTGCATGTGAATATTTTCAATCAAGGAGAACTCGTATATGATTGTCCGTCAGTCCAAGAGATTCAGTCTTATTTGAAGCAGCAGCTGGAACTTCTATGGGATGAGTACAAGCGTTCATTAAACCCGGCAGATTATCCGGTTGATTTAAGTAGAGTATGCTGGGAAAATAAGATGAAAAACATTGATAAAACAAAGAAGCATATACAGAAGTATGAACGCTAATAAATTGCATTTGAACATTCTTAAGCAAAACAAAAGAGAGCAGGGATTCCCTGCTCTCTTTTGTTTATACCTCAATTGCCAAATCCCCAGCTGCTTTTATTTTTACTCTTGTCGCATTACCTGGAAGATAGGCGAGGGGTACACTTTCTAGTTCGACAATCTCAACCGTTTCACGGTCAGCACCGGCTTTGATTGTTTCTGAAATGGCGAGATCTTTTGCTTGTTTTAATATTTCTTCTCTGTTTTCCTTGCTGATGGAATAGATTTTTTCAATTTCACCACTGATTTGTGAAATCGCTGACCCGATTGCATTCGCGACTCCACCGTTTGCTGGATGGTGGACCTCGGATGCGCCTTTAATTTCATTCGGGAACAGTACACTTCCGCCACCAACGAAAACGACTGGCGTATCAGCAGCACTTGTCTTTACTTTATCGATTGTTTCTTCAATCATCTCCACCATACGCTCATAAATCCTGGTCAAGAGTTCCTTGTCCAGATGAGCCACAAGTTCAGGATTTCCCAGATTAACAATATCGAGACCGACGGCTACATCTGTAGTGGTTAGTGTGGACCCACCGAAAACAAGTCCTTCTTCAAGAAGGCGGTATCCAACACTGTCAGGCCCAATTTTAAATGTATTGTCCTCTGCGAGATGGATAACCGTGCCGCCACCTAATCCGATTGAGTTGATATCAGGCATACGGAAGTTGGTGCGGACGCCTCCTAATTCAACAGCAATGGAAGACTGGCGAGGGAAGCCGTTTACCAATACGCCAACATCGGATGTTGTTCCACCGACATCAACGATGATGGCGTCTTTGTTGTTAGCCAAGAAGGAAGCACCGCGCAAACTATTTGTCGGGCCGCATGCGACTGTCAGAATAGGGTATTTCAGAGTATATTCTTTGGACATCAATGTGCCGTCGTTCTGACAGAAAAAGACTTTAGCATCAATTCCATTATACTGCAGAGCCTTTTCAAAACCTTCTGCTGTTATTTTGGCTACATTGATGATGGAAGCATTCAGGATTGTCGCATTTTCTCTTTCCGATAAACCAATGCTGCCAACTTCACTGGATAGGGAGATTGAAATTTCTCCCCCCAACACTTCACGCAGAATTTCAGCCGCTCTTGTTTCATGTGATTGGTTGACGGGAGAGAAGATAGATGTAACTGCTACTGAATCAATTTTACCTTTGATTTCATTTGCGATGGAGCGGATTTTATCTTCATTTAATGCGTTAATTTCATCTCCGTTGAATTCATGGCCGCCTTCTACAATATAGGAGTGGCCACCAAGAATCCCTCGCAGGTCATCGGGTACACCGACGAGCGGTTTGATAGATGTTCCGGCTGGGGCGCCGATCCGGATAATTGCGATGCTGTTCAATTTCTTTCTTTCAACGATAGCGTTCGTACACTGAGTTGTGCCAAGCATAGCAAACTCGATATTTTTTACATCCACTTTTGCTTCTTCAATCAAACGATTGATTGTATTATAAATTCCTGACTCTACGTCTTCTGTTGTCGGTGTCTTTAAGGAATGAATAACTTGCATATTCCGGTCAAGAAGGACTCCATCTGTATTTGTTCCGCCTACATCAATACCCAAGCGATACTTCATCATCATTTTCCTCGCTTTCCGTTCAATTGTTCCACAGGTATGAAATCAGTGTCATAGCCGAAATATCTTGGGCCGGCAACTTCAATACCTCTTTTTGTCCGCCACTGTTCATCCGCGGGAATCCCGATTACGGTTGTACGTGAGCCATATCTCAGGCCTTCTGTCGTGAAAGGAAGTGCCGTTTCGGTATCAAGTGCACAAATCAGATCGGGTGTTGTGCAGAGGATTTCATTGTCTGTTTTTGCGATGAGGTTTTCATTCTGGAATTCCAGATAGCATGTCTCGCCTTTATTGGAACCCAAGCCTTCAATCTTTGCCATGCCACGCACAAATCCACCATCAGTCTTTCGTTCAATGTCTGTGACTTTTCCGGTAAATAGCTTAAATCCACCAAGGAGGCCCAAAATTGCATCAATTGCGTTTCGTTTATTATTCTTTGCTTCTCGGATTGTGCGGCCGATATTTTCTTCAAGCGTTAGAGAATAATAGATGCATGATTGTTTGACTTGTTTACCGTTCATTGGATAGATTGCATTCATGGCAGAGCCGCCCATGACCATTGTAGCAGCGCGGGCTATTTTCTCTGCCCACTTCCCGTCTATTGTGTTCAATACCAGGCTATTGCCTTTTTCATCAGCGAGTACCATTGGTGTCGTGCTCACATCATTCAAATAGAAAGTGACCATCTGCAATTCGGGAAAAGCTCGTCCCATGCCATCCGCATCAACGACAGGCAACCCGGTTGTCGCAGCCAAGGCCAAAGGCAGCAGGGAGTTTACACCGCCTGCTTCAATAGGCATCGTCGCTTTGATTTTTTTATTCAGTACTTTTTCCAATGAGGTGAAAGCTTGCAAAGCTTCATCGCCACTTGGTAATTTCTCGACTAATACTGTTGGTGCGCCCATCATTGCACAAGGAACAATCAGGTCGTCATCATCAATTTCATTAACGTCAAGCAGCTTCACAGGTCCGTGTTCTTCAATAGCTTGGAGGGCCATCATTTTTCCGACGAATGGATCTCCGCCACCCCCGGTACCCAATAGAGCTGCTCCAACCGCGATATCTTCAATTTCTTCTTTTCCGATTAATCTCATGCTGCTTCCTCCTCGATAACTATTTTCTTATTGTTGGAAAGTCCGATAATGAGCTGGATTACAAAAGCTACGATGAAAGCATCGATACCGGATGCTCCTGTGATGCTAAACAGTCCAAAACCAGTTGGGCTTGGGGTCGTCATGAAGGCGATAGCTGAAGCGATCACCCAATTGGCAATGCTTAGTATTCTTACATTTGGCACATAGCGAATATTTGCTGCGTTATACACATCTCTTCTCATTAGGAAGTCTGCTGTGTAAATTCCGCCAATTGGAGGAATCAATACACTCAATACATTCAAGAATGGGATGAAATGATCGTAGATACCCATGATTGCAAGAACTGTTCCGATCGTACCTGCAATGATCGTCAGGATGTATTTTGGTACTGCTCTGAAAATTACTGAGAAACCTAAAGCAGAAGAATAGATATTTGTATTGTTTGTTGTCCATTGAGCGAATATCAATACAAGCATTCCACCAGTTCCCCAACCGATTCCAATCATGATAGCGACAACATCAACTTCACTTGTTGCTTTAGCGAGGACAGCTGCAATGATCAATACGATGCTGTAGCCGACAAAATAGCTGAGCAACGAGGAGATGGCCGCATCTTTAGCTGATTTTGCATATCTCGAAATATCAGGTCCGATGATTGCTCCGACTGCAAGAGATCCGATAACCGAAGAGATTCCCATGCCGATTGTTAGTGGGTTTGTAGAGAGTTGCATTGCATCCAATTGAGCGAATGTAAAACTTTTGCTTGTCATGTACACTGAACCGATTAATAGAATTGCAAGCAAAGGTACTGCAAAAATGCTGAGTTTTTCAATAGCGCTGTAGCCGATACAAGCAGTCAGCGTCATAAGAATTCCACCGATGATCATAAGGACAGATGGTGAAACATTAAGCCCGAATACATCATTGATAACTTTGTTCAAGCTGGAACCAAACAGGTCCAACTGAACACCGAACCAACCGAATAACGAAATAGCGATAACTATTGAAACTGCCATTGCTCCATATCTTCCAAGTGCGAAAGAGGAGACCAACGCAGTGGATAAACCTGTTTTTGCACCGACAATGCAGCATAGGGCGCTTAGAAGAGAGAGGAGGAATGTACCGATTACAGAAACAATGATTGCATCTTTTAAATTCAGTCCACTGCCCAATGCGCCGCCAAGTGCTGTTGCGGACAAAGCTACAATACCTGCAATCCATACCATTGTCTGTTTTAGCCATCCCTGTCTTTTCTCATCAGGTACCGGCTCCAATTCATAGTCTTCTATCAATTTTTCTTCATTCATTTTTTTCACTTCCTAATGTCAGTTTTATATATTGGTCCATCAAATAAATTGCTTGTTGCAAGTTTTTTTGTATTTCTTCCTCTTCGTAGATGATGACGCCCCAGAAAAGGCCATTTCCAAGAAATATGAAGTAATCGATAGTTTTTTTCATTTCTTTCTGATCAAGGTGAGGATATCTTGCACCCATGGCTTCCATTAATTGATCGACGAGCCATGTGTCATATGTATCCAGATAAGTGCGCACAGCTTCTTTAAGTTCAGGTATGGAAGAGTTTACTAGAAGCACATAAGCTTTCGTTTCTTCATGTTTAGAACTATGATAGTGCACCAGGTTGGCGAACAATTCTGAAAATATTACATGCAGTGGATCATTCTGATGATTTTTGAACGTATTGCTCATAACAGAAAAGTGATGATCCAGAATAACTTTCATCGCTTCTATAATGAGCTGTTGTTTGTTCTCGAAGAAATAATAGATGGAAGCGGGCTTAATTCCGGCAGCTTCTGCTATTTTCCTCATGGAAGCACCTTGATATCCATGTTCCGCGAAATTATGAATTGCAGCTTCTATTAATTTATCTTTAGTCATGTAATCCCCCTATAACCTAACTAACGTTTGTTAGGTATAATAACACTGATTTTTTTGTAACGTCAATATTTTTTAAAAATTTAACCAAGCAATATAATTTGAAAAAATACTGTTATTTCCCTGATTAGGTAATTGGGCTATATGATTCTCACGTTCGAAGTGAAGAAAAAAATACATGAGAAAATGAAATGAAGCTGTCAGTTAACGAGATAACAAACCATTCGTTCCCTCCATGTATCGTTTTTTCTATGTGTCATTGCTAGAGCTTGTACGGTTATAAGCTTTACCAAGCATGCTTCAACCAAGTGAAATGATGAGGGGAATTCTTATTGAAGACATCCAGGAGTGTTCTATTTGAATATTTGATATACTGTACTTGATATCTAATATAAGGAGGATAAGCATATGGCTAGAAAGGCATACGAAGCAAAAAGCGCAACAGCATCTGGACC
The DNA here is from genome assembly GCF_030762805.1 of Aciduricibacillus chroicocephali. NCBI lineage: Bacteria > Bacillati > Bacillota > Bacilli > Caryophanales > Bacillaceae > Aciduricibacillus > Aciduricibacillus chroicocephali. Next base: position 537,561 of record NZ_CP129113.1, read on the forward strand.
GTATTCACATGCAATTGATGGTGGAGATTATATCTATTTTTCGGGGCAAACTGCGAAGAATACACCAACTGCTGAGGATATGACTGGTGACATCGCAGCACAGACGAAGCAATGCTTCAAAAACTTGTTTGAAGTATTGGAAGCAGCGAATCTTACACCTGATGATGTTCTTAAGGTAAATGTATATTTAACAGACATGGGTAATTTCGATGCGATGAATGAAGTATACAAAACATTCTTCAATGACCCATATCCGGCGAGAACTTGTATTGCTGTATTGGCTTTGCCTCTTGGAGCAGAAGTCGAAATTGAAATGGTTGCAAAAAGATCAAGCTAATCCATGAAGGGCAGTTATTTTACCGCTTGGATTGTTTCGAAGTACATGCTTAATGAAGGGCTACAGTTTGATTAATATAGTTTTTTAAAAAAAGAAGTGCTGACTCTTCCTCTTGGCTAAGAGTGATAGTTACCACTTCTTTTTTTTGTTCATTTATCCCCTTAAGCCAAAGATGGATCATGGAAGGACCACTCGTTCTGTATACTGTACCGTTTGTTATCTATTTGGACTGTTTGTTTTGAATCTCTCAACCACCTTCTTCTATTATTTATAATCCTTTTATACAAAAGAGATGTTTCTTGCATGTATTTCTTTATGTATGCGCTATCAAACATAATCTGAAATGTATAGGAGGCTTACCAATGGAAGAGGTCAGAAAGCATGATGTTGACTCCGAACAAAAATCTCAGAAAGAGAAGAGAAAGTTCAAACTCCCGCATATATACGTTATTTTATTCGTATTCAGCGCAATCGCAGCCATCACCACATATATCATCCCGGCTGGCGAGTTCGAACGTATACCCGGACCGGAGGGCAGAACGACGATTGATCCGGAATCCTTTACACATATTAAGCAAACGCCTGTGGGCATTGTTGACTTTCTGACAGTCATCCCACGTGGATTGATAGATGCTGGAGAGGTTGTATTTTTCACATTCATTATTGGCGGTATGTTCATGGTGTTGAGGAAGACTGGCATTATTGAAGTAGCCGTTGATAAATTGGCAAGGAGATTCGCTCATCGGAGCATCATGTTGATCCCGGTGTTAACTACGGTATTCGCCATTATTGCGACGCTGATTGGAACCGCTGAGCTATCACTCGTTTACATTCCTGTTATTATGCCGCTTGTTATCGCACTTGGCTACGATTCAATTACTGCAGCGGCAATTGCTCTATGTGGAACAGTTGTCGGTTTTACAGCAGGTGTCTTGAATCCTATCAACACAGGTCTTGGTCAGAAACTGGCAGGTGTTCCGGTCTTCTCCGGAATGGGTTTACGTTTCATCGTCTTCGTCATTACGATAACAGCTGCAATCTTCTTCATTATCCGCTATGCGAAGAAGGTGAAAAGAGACCCATTTAATAGTTATGTTTATGAAGAAGACAAGGAAAAGCGAAAACTTTATCAGAGTGTTGGCAAGTCTAAGGCATTGCATATGTCTAGTCGCCAAAAATGGGCAGCTCTTGTTGCACTTCTATTCTTCGGAATTCTCGTCTATGGAGTTACATCAAAAGGCTGGTTCATGGTCGAGATGGCAGGTCTGTTCATCATCATGGGAATAGTCGTCGGTTTAATTGCAGGTCTCAAAGTTGGCGATATCTGTGAAGGATTTAATGAAGGTTTCCGTGATGTGCTGATGGGGGCATTCATTGTTGGCTTGGCACGAGCAGTTGCTGTAGTGCTTGAGGACGGTCAAATAATGGATACGATTGTACATGCTCTTGGTACAGTAGTTGGTGATTTGCCACCAGCTTTGGCAGCCGTCGGAATGTATTTTGTGCAAATGATGATCAACTTCGTCATCTCTTCGGGAAGTGGGCATGCGCTCGTTACGATGCCGATTATGGCACCTCTTGCTGATATGGTTGGTGTCACAAGACAGACAGCTGTCCTGGCGTATCAGTTAGGTGATGGATTTACACATATCTTCTATCCTACAAGTGGCTACTTCATGGCGGCGCTTGCGATTGCTGGTGTGGCTTGGCAAAAATGGCTTCGTTTCATCTTGCCGCTATTCTTGACATGGGTAGGTATTTCTGTTGTCACGATGGTTGTTGCGCAGGTAATCGGCTGGTCTTAATCTTTCAATACGGGAAAAAACAGGAATGTTCGAATGAGCATTCCTGTCTTTTAAAATTAAAAATCCAGTATTTGTTTAATTTTTTTGGCGTTTGAGCGGCTGACGGGTACTTTTGAGCCGTCTTTCATAATCAATAGGAATGTCCGATTGAACCACGGCTCAACTGCATCAATTTGTTCAATATTTGCGATGTATCCCCGATGCACTTGCACGAATTTGGGGCCAAGCTTTTCCATGATCTTATATAACAATGTGTCAGTTTCATATCTTCCATTTACTGTTTTAATATAGGTTTGGCGATTTTCTGTTCCGATATAGCAAATCTCATCAACTTGCAAAATGATCATCCGGTCTTCATCTTTGGCGGAGATCGTTTTGCTTTCTTGTATGTGTGATTCCTGCTTCGGTTCTTCGGAATAAGCGTCAGCATGCTTTATCAGCTTGTCCAAAGTTTTGCTAAGCCTTGTTTCATCAATCGGTTTAACAAGATAGTCAACTGCATCCAAGTCGAATGCATCCAGTGCATATTTGCTGTAGGCAGTTGCAAAAACAATCATGGGCATCTTCTTCATATGCCGGAATTGCTTGGCTAGCTCAATGCCTGTCCCTTTAGCGAGTTCAATATCAAGGAATACGACATCAGGCTGAAGTTGATTGACCTGCCATAAGGCTTCATGCATACTTTCGGCCTCACCAACGATTTTTACCTTTTGTGATTCATTCAAAAGAAATTTTAATTCATCCCGAGCAAACGGTTCGTCTTCTACAACGACGATTTCTAGCATGCAAATCGCCCCTTTGGATTAAAAATGTATAGGCAATGTTATCGTAACACATGTACCTTCGCCTGGTGTACTGTTCATGGAGAAAGTAGCATCTTGGCTGAAGAGCGCCGTGAGACGTTCCTTTATATTGAAAAGTGCCGTTCCACTCCCTTGTTTTGAGGATTCAACCTTACGTTGACCCAAGTCTCGCAGCCTTTCAGAAGGGATACCAACTCCGTTATCTGATACAGTAACTTTCAAGTGTGTTTCATTTTGTGGTGTAATTGTAATATGTATTTTGCCCATACCCTCCATTTCTTTCAGTTCACCGTGTGTAATGGCATTCTCAACAAGAGGCTGGAGAATGAAAGGAGGAATCATCATATGAGTCGCCTCAGGATGGATATCCACATTCAATTCAAATTTGTCAGGGAATCTTGCTTGCTCTATAGCCAAGTAAGCGAATACATTTTCAAGCTCTTTTTCAAGGCTAACAATCCTATCCGTGATACCGGACAGATTATTGCGAAGAAAGGTTGAAAGGTGGATTAACAGTTTTCGGGCGAGCATCGGATCGGTCCGACAAAGAGCAACAATGGTATTCAAAGCATTGAAAAGAAAATGCGGTTGAATTTGAGCGTGAAATGCCTTCATTTCGGCATCCTGCAATAAGTAATTATGACGTTCGATCTCTCCAAATTCGAGCTGGCTGGAAAACAAATTTCCAAGACCTTCAGCGAATTCCCGCTCTACAGGATTAATCTGATTTGGGTTACGGTAATAAAAAGTGAGAGTGCCAATAGTTCTCTGTTTTACACGCAAAGGTAGAACGATGAATGCTGGATCCTGAGGATTTCGGTGAAATAGGGCACTCGTATTAGGTTGGATAATTTCCATTTTTCCTGTCTTTAAAACACGCTCGCGATAAACACGCTCAGATTGTTGGCTTTTCTCCCGGAGTGCGACTGATCCTGTATGAGCAAGTTGGCGAATTCCTCTTGTGATTGCAGTATGATCCACATCAGTTAGCTGCTGAATGATCCGAGTTGCTTTTGTCGCAGATGATTCATTCAATCCTTGTCGAAAGAGTGAAAGTGTCTGATCTGCAATAGATAAAGCCTTCGCAGTCTGATTGGCACGTGTTCTTTCCTCTTCCTGGACAACACTATAAAAAATAACGGCGCAGATCCATATACCGACACTATTAATCACAATAATCGGTATACCTGTAAATTTAATCAAATGAAGAGCGAGGCTATGATCGACTGCGAGGAACGGTATAAGCAAAATCTGTACAGTGACGATGAAGCCGCCAATCATGAACATATGGAGAGGACGAATCAATCCGATAAATCTCAATTTGCGTCCAAACCAGCCGGCGATACAGCCTCCTATAATAGAGGCGACGAAGCTTGCTTCGCTGATAAACCCGCCAAGAATCAATCTATGCCCACCTGCAATCAGTGCGGAACCAATTCCAACAATGGGGCCACCTACAAAACCGCCGATGATGATTCCAATATTACGGGTGTCAGCAATGGCGTTGTTCGTTTGAAGATGGGGATTCCACAGGTTGGAAATGATATGTGTCTCAGGATGTACGACAACCGCAGTATAATTGCCAATGATTCCAAATAGGCCAAAGATGATAGCAAGCATCATACTGCCTTTTATACTCAAATGATGGTAGATTATTCTTCTGAATATGGATAACCTTGTAATGAGAAAGGCGATTGTAATGATGAGCGTCATGCGTGAAAGCAGTTGCGCCAATAAATCCAGCATGATAACCCCTCGTTCCCGTTTTGTTTAATATACCGACACTAAGCCGTTTTTATCTATTGTATCATGCATTAAAAAGTCCGTTTATAGCAAACACTTACTGAACATTGGGGACATGTGGACAAGCAGTACCGGATATTTTCCATTGAGAGCGGTTTGTTTTACCAAATAATAATGGGAGTAAGGGTGTGAATTTGATGGTATTCTCTGCAAAGCGACTATACGAGAGATTTTGTGGAGAAGCTGTTGCGGTATTTTACAAGAGGTGACCTGTCCAGTTATCAAATAAGGCTCATCCTTTTTGAGTGGATAAGCATGAGGGAAAATGCCGGATAGATTTCAATGGAGATTGAAAAAACTTTAAGGTTTTGAGATTCACGTAATTAACATTCTTTTTGATATTAATGAAATGAACGTATTGAATCTCTACAGAAGGAAGTATTTCATTAAGTATCATGAACACTTAAGGAGTATGAAAGCATGAAGACCAACGAGACAAACAAGCCAAACAAGTCGAACATCATCATGTTGGCGATTCTTTTATTAAATCTATTTATTGCTTTTATGGGAATTAGCCTGGTAATCCCTGTTACCCCTGCAATTATGAATGAGTTGCATTTATCCGGATCAACTGTTGGTTATTTAGTGGCTTCTTTTGCGGTTGCACAGTTAATTGTCTCTCCCATTGCCGGTCGTTGGGCGGACCGATTTGGACGAAAGAGAATGATTGTAATCGGCCTAATTGTTTTTGGGATTTCCGAATTTATATTTGGTATCGGTAAAGCGATTGAGGCCCTATTTTTATCCCGAGTGCTTGGCGGTATAAGTGCGGCATTCATCATGCCGGCTGTCACGGCGTTCATTGCGGATATTACAACGCCCAAGGAGAGATCGAAGGCACTTGGTTATATGTCGGCCTCCATTAATACAGGATTTATCATAGGCCCTGGTGTAGGGGGGTTTTTAGCTGAGATATCAACCCGAATGCCTTTCTTCGTAGCATCAGGCTTTGCTTTGCTTGCAGCTGTATTGTCCGTTATTTTGCTGAGGGAACCTGAGCGAAATGTGGCTAGTAATGAAGCTGGCAGGCAAAAGCCGTCAATCAAACGTATTTTTGCCCCTATGTACTTCATAGCCTTTATCATTATTTTCATCTCATCATTTGGATTGGCTACCTTTGAATCATTATTTTCTTTGTTTGTTGACCATAAATTCGGCTTCACTCCCAAAGATATTGCCATTATGATAACGGGCGGAGCAGTGATAGGAGCCTTTGCGCAGGTTGTCTTATTTGACCGCTTGACAAGAAAAATTGGCGAAATCCGTTTAGTACGGTATTGTCTCATGCTTTCCACGGTACTAGTATTTTTGGTCACGCTTGTACATGCGTATTTTGCGGTGCTTCTTGTAACTGTTATCGTTTTTCTTGGATTTGATCTAATACGACCTGCCGTTACGACATATTTGACGAAAATTGCGGAAGGTGAACAAGGATTCGCCGGGGGTATGAACTCAATGTTCACAAGCTTTGGTAACGTATTGGGCCCCATTATCGGTGGGATGCTGTTTGACATGAACTTGAATTTTCCATTCTATTTCTCAGTTTGTTTACTAATCATCGGAACAGGGTTTACATTTGCTTGGAAAGAACCAAAGATAGAGAGACAATAATCACCATATTGTACAATATATTGGTTTGAGTAATGGTATAATATTCCTTATTAAAAATATAAAGGGGTATAATTATGAAAAGCTTAGTCAGGGGTATAGCTGTTCTACTTGCGTTGCTTATTTTGTTACCAGCTGTTCCAATAGCAGCAGCTGAAGCCAAGACAGAATCAGCAAAAGTAACAGTAGACATCTTGAACGTAAGAGAAAAAACATCAGCCAATTCGAAGAAACTTGGTACGTTGAAAAAGGGTGAGAAGGTTACTGTCTACGCAAAGACGACTTCAGGTTGGTCGGAAATTCGTTTTAAAAAGAAAAAAGCATATGTGTCTACGCAATACCTTGATTTCAGTAAGCCGGCGGTCAAAGTTTCCAGCAAGAAATACAACAAACTAAACTTCTTAAAATATCCTCAGATCACGATGAAGAATAAGAGTGTGGAGCAAAAGATTAATAGCAGCCTGCTTGGGCATGCTAAAAGATCATATGGACAGTATGTAGAAGTAATGGACCAAGAGCAATATGATGATTGGTGCATGAATGAGTCTTGGTGTTACTACGACTATGATTTATCGTATAAAACGAAATATAACAAAAAGAAAAAACTGAGCGTTTTGTTCAACGATTATGTGTACATGGGTGGTGCTCATGGTTACAACAGTGTAACTTCATATAACTACAACCTTTCCAACGGGAAACGAGTTAAATTAAACGACATACTAAACACGAAAACAAAACGGTCCAAAGTACGTAAGTATGTATATAATTATACGAAAAGACATCCTGATAAATTTTTCCCGGACTTAAAACTGAGCGATATTAAAATTAATAATAGTACGCAATTCTACTACACAGATGGTGGCATTTATCTAGTTTTTCAGATCTATGAACTGACAGCTTATGCGTACGGGAATCCTGCAATTAAGATTCCATCTTCTGTATATAAATAATTTTTGTTAGGGCCCCATGACAGGCAAGGTACTGTCATGGGGCCCTATTTTATTGCTAAGAGAGCAGAGCGCAATGTAGAAATCCTATAAATTTCTGTGAATTCCTGCCTTTGGTATTGACTATTCAGTTGGACTGTAATAAGTTGTTATTAAGTTAAACTGTATAGTTGAACTGAATATGAGGTGTAAAGATGAAACATAAATTATTGCCACTATCTGAAACGATGCATTATATATTACTGGCTTTGCGTGAGCCGCTTCACGGTTACGCTGTAATGCAAAAAATAGAAAGTATGAGTAAGGGAACTGTTATTTTAGCGGCTGGTACATTATACGGCGCAATCGAAAACTTGAAAAAACATGGCTGGATTGAACCTGCAGGGAATTCAGGCAGGAGAAAAGCATATGTGATTACTTCTGAAGGAAGCACCATCTTAAAAATGGAACAGGAAAGGCTTTTGCGCATTCTATCCTTGTATGAAGGAAGTGAATCAGATGAAGAAGTTTAGAATATTCTTTGACATTGAAAAAGAAGAGCAATGGCTGAACGAGCAACTGCACAAAGGATATTACTGCACTAAAGTTAGTGGTTGGGGAGTATATACTTTCGAGAAAACACTTAAGAATTACGTGATCCGGCTTGATTATCGGGATCATTTGTCAAAGGAAAAGTTTGAGGAATATAAAGAGATTTATGAAGATTTTGGCTGGAGCTGTATTAAAGGACCCTGGATGAGTGGAATACGATATTGGCAAAAAGAAGATGATGGCCAAAATGAAATCTTCTCCGATCGAGAGTCCAAGCGCTGTTATTATAAAAGGCTAATGAATTATTCATTTGCACTGTTGCTGTTATTCTTGATGTTATCATATTCAACTTTCAGGGATTCGGGGTTGTATATGACACAAGGATTGTGGAGCATGAAAGGTTCTTTATTCTGGAAGGCATTTATATTTGAGACACCGTTTGCTCTAATAAGGTTGTTCCCACCCATTATGGCTATATTATTCGGCTGCAGTTACTATAAAACATATCAAAAGTATTCGTTATTAAAGGAAGAATAACATGACGTGCCAGGCACAGGGACAATGTTAAATTGTTTTGTGTATCTGGCATAAACTTTTTTCAGTTTTTAGGCAGGGAACGATAAGTAGAGCAAATTATATGTAAACTTTCCCCTAAGAGGGCAGACAACTATGCTATACTGTGAGTTAAAAAACAGGGCGGGACGTTTATGGTGCGAAAAAGGCTGTCTGACCGTGTAGCTGATAATATCATGACCATGATCTCCATAGAAAAAAGGTTTTTCCCAGGTGACAAGCTGCCGAATGAAAATGAGTTCTCTGAAGAACTGAGCATCAGCAGGACGACACTTCGTGAGGCTATCCGAATACTTGTTACTCATGGCATCTTGGAAATCCGGCGTGGAAAAGGTACATATGTTAAAGAAGAGTTTGAAGTGAATAACATCGAGTCCTTGGCTACTTTTGCTGATGTGAAAATCAATGCAAGGGACTTGTATGAAATGCGTCTCATTTTTGAACCGGAAGCAGCCTATTATGCGACACTTCGGGCGAATGAAGAGGAACTTGGGCGTATAATAGAGTATGGAAAGCAAATAGAGCAGAAGATACTTAATAATGAGGACAGGACAGAAGTTGAGCAGAAGTTCCATAACTCTATTGTAAAAGCAGCTCACAATGAGTTCATGGAGAAGCTTATGCCTGTCATTTATGAGGCAATTGATAAGGGCGTCATCCTTTCCAAAAAGAAAGAGCTGGCAATCAAAGACACAATTAATGACCATAATATGATTATGGAATTCATGAAACTGCGCAATGCCGAAGGTGCAAGGAGCGCGATGAAGATTCATATTTTGCATGCGATGGCTGAGTTAGGAATTGAATAGGGAGATGAAAAGACATTTTGGCATTGGCTAGAATGTCTTTTTTTGTCGTCATATCATACAACCCTATTGACAGCAGACAACATACAATATAAAATACTTAAAATAAATCGAAAATTTTGAAGGTGTGAATGCAGATGAGAAGAAGTGACATGATCAAAATCGGCGTGGAGCGTGCGCCTCACCGCAGTCTTTTGTACGCTACGGGTAAAGTAAAAGCTAAGGATCTTGGAAAGCCGTTCATCGGTGTATGTAACTCATATATTGATATTATTCCTGGTCACGTTCATTTGCGTGAATTCGCACAGGTGGTAAAAGAAGCGATTATTGAAGCGGGCGGAATCCCGTTTGAATTTAATACAATTGGTGTTGATGATGGAATTGCTATGGGCCATATCGGCATGCGCTACTCATTGCCAAGCCGTGAACTGATTGCTGATAGTGCGGAAACAGTTATCAATGCACACTGGTTCGACGGCGTATTTTATATCCCAAACTGTGACAAAATTACACCGGGCATGCTGATGGCAGCAGCGCGTACGAATGTGCCATCTGTTTTCGTTTCTGGTGGTCCGATGGAAGCAGGGATTAGTTCAACCGGAAAGCAGCTTTCTTTAACATCTGTTTTTGAAGGTGTTGGCGCCTTTAAAGCAGGTAAGATGTCTGAAGAAGAGTTCAAAGAGATTGAACATAATGCTTGCCCGACTTGTGGCTCTTGTTCAGGAATGTTCACAGCGAACTCCATGAACTGTTTGATGGAAATGCTCGGTATGGCGCTTCCAGGTAACGGATCAATTGTTGCTACGAGTGAAAAGCGAAAAGATTTAATCTATGAAGCTGCGAAACATCTGATCAGAATGGTTGAAGAAGATGTGAAGCCTCGTGATATCATTACAAAAGAAGCTATTGATGATGCATTTGCACTTGATATGGCAATGGGTGGATCTACGAATACAGTTCTTCATACTTTGGCAATTGCGAGAGAAGCAGGGATCGAATACAACTTGGAAGAAATTAATAAAATTGCTGAGCGTGTCCCATATCTTGCGAAAATCATGCCAGCATCTGATTACTCAATGGACGATATCAATAAAGCCGGAGGGGTTAGTTCAATTATCAATGAGCTTACGAAGATCCCTGGTGCCATCCATCCAGATCGTCTGACTATTACGGAAAAGACGATGGGTGAACTTGTCAGCGACTATGAAATCACGAATGAACAAGTAATTCGCACGAAAGATAATCCATACAGTCCTGTTGGCGGCTTGTCTATTTTGTACGGAAATATTGCTCCTGAGGGAGCGGTTATCAAAGTTGGCGCTGTAGACCCTGCGATTAAAGTATTTGAAGGTGAAGCGATTGTCTTTGATTCTCAGGAAGAAGCACAGGAAGCAATTGATAATGGCGCAGTTAAAGAAGGTCATGTCGTTGTCATCCGTTATGAAGGTCCTAAAGGCGGGCCGGGAATGCCTGAAATGCTGGCACCTACTTCAGCAATCATGGGTCGTGGTCTCGGCAGTTCAGTAGCACTACTGACTGATGGACGTTTCTCCGGAGCTTCACGCGGTATCTCAATCGGGCACATTTCTCCAGAGGCTGCGGAGGGTGGACCAATTGCGCTAGTTGAAAATGGAGATACAATCGTAATCGATCTTCCTAACCGTACAATGAATCTGAAAGTATCAGAGGAAATTCTTGAAGAACGCAGAAAGTCTTTGAAACCATTTGAGCCGAAGATCAAGCATGGCTGGCTTGGCCGTTATTCCAAGCTTGTAACGAACGCATCAAAAGGCGGCGTAATGAGCATATAAATCTCTGAAATAAAAACACTCTTGCACAGTCATGTGCAAGAGTGTTTTTATGTTCAGGGCTTGTAGTGCCCACCAAAACAGTGCTGCTTCATTTAAATAGAAAAACAACTATACGACTCTGCTTTATCTTTATATAATATACCTAACAAATATGGAAAAATTAAGTGAGGAGAACCGGATGAAGAAAAAGCTTCTGATTTCAATTGTATTTTTAATAGGTTTGATACTAATACAGCCTCTCTCTGGGTTGGCTGCGAGTAAGTTCCAAATCTCAGTACCGAAAAAGACGATGGAGTGGTCTGCTAAACAAAAAATAAAGGTGACAGGGGCCGGAAAAACGAAGGTCACATATACCTCCAGTAAAACTACTGTTGCAACAGTAGATTCCAAAGGAAATATAAAAGCCGTTGGTCTTGGTACTGTGAAAATCAGTGCTAAAGCGGGCAAGAAAAAATCAACTGTGACTGTTAAAGTCGTTAATAAAGTGAGAGATATTAGCATTTCTTTACCAAACAATACTGTGTATTTTAACTCTCCGAATGCAGCGAATGCAGTTATCAATACGGTTCCATCTAAATTCAATAAACAGGCTGTTTCTTATTCGATTGCTAATCCCAAGTTAGCTAAGGTGGATCAGAATGGCTATATTACAGCTTTGAAGGAAGGGAAGACAACGCTGACAATCAAGGCCTTCCTTTTCAAAAAAGACTTCCCCATTAAGGTTAGAAAGGGAAAGGTACTATGGGCACAGCAAGTTCCTAAAAAGTACGGATATAAGGGTCTAAGTTGGTCTCAGGATGATAGCTTACTCGCTTTTGGAGGAAAGGTGCTAGATACGAAAACAGGGAATACTTTGGCTGATTTTGGAGATGCAGCAGCAGAATTCTATTCAGAAGGTCTAGCTGTAGCCAATACAGGAAAACTTTCATTTTACAATAATGAGTTTAAGGAAATTAAATCAATTGAAAATACTTCATTTAATAGTACCATGGGAGAGGGTTACAAACCGTTTCATCTTAATGCTGAAAATAATATCATCTATACCAATGGATGGGGCATATACAGTATGAATCCGAAAACGGAAGATGCTGAAAGATGGCATGTATACACTGCCGCAGACATTGAACCGTATGAATTGTCTATGAACATATCGCCAGACAAGAAAACTTTTATGGCATTTGATGCTGGTGATTTAATTTTATTTGATGCCCATACTGGTGAAAAAGAACAAGCGATTACGAATGCTGGATTCTCCAGAAGTTTTGAGATGAGTCAGGATGGCAAGAAAATAGCCTTAGCCGGCAGGAGTTGGATGAACAACCCAGCGAATATCAGAATTATTGACAAGGATACGCAGCGTACGGAACGTCAAATCCCTCTGGAAGCTTCGGATAAGGAAATTGGAGAGATGACGTACAGCCCAAATGGTAAGTATTTTGCAGTCGGTGGCAGCAGCGGATCCATTTATGTTTATAAAACAGATGACTATTCGTTGCACTATAAATTAACACCGCCATTCCTGCATAAAAACTATTGGCGTACTGAAGATGCACATATATGGTTTAACGGTATTCATAGTTTAAAATTCAGCAAGGATGGGAGCAAAATTGCAGCATACTATCAGAATAATGATTCTGATTATCTCGTAGTGTGGAATGTAAATGAATTAAAATAATAAAACCCCCTCGGTCTCATAGTTTATGAGTACTGAGGGGGTTTTTGCTTAACTTTAACGTTATGTTTCTCTGCTTTTAAAAAGCTTTTTCTTGCGCCATCCACCGAAGCGGTAATATCCGATTGCTACTAGACTCGTCATAATAAAGCTTGCACCAATGCCAATCGGAATTCCTCTTTCCTGATACAGCTCTGCAAACAGGTAAGCGAATGGATATCTAAGAATCCAGAAGGATATGATATTCAAAATAAGTACCTGATACATTGCTCCAGCTGCCCGCATGATCCCATTCAGAACAAAATTCACTCCAAGGAATGGGAAGCAGAAGGCCATAATCTGCAAGTAACTAGTGGCAAAGTGAACAGCGGTTTGATCTTGGATAAAGAGCATGACGAGATATTTTCCGAAAACAAAGATGAGAACGCCTATCGTGCACATTACGATAAAGTTGTACAGCAGGCCATACTTCATAATTTCGCGTACACGACTCCAATTATTCTTGCTGATATTTTGTCCTGCCATGCTGTTAACAGATATACCAAGCGATTGGGCAGGAAGCATAATGACGCTATCAAGTCTCTGTGCTGCTCCATAACCTCCGATAATCTGTGAACCGAATTTCGCTACAACGCCTGTGATGGCAGCGAGACCTGCTGAGATGACTGCCATTTGTAGACCTGATGGGATACCAAGGTTGAGAATTAGCTTAACCTCTTCCCATTTTGGCATATGAGGAGGTTCAAAAGGCGCAAGTTTGTTGGATAAAACGAAGTACGCCCCATATGCGAGTGCTACTACTTGAGAAAGGATGGTCGCATAGGCCGCTCCGCTCACACCAAGGTCAAATACGGAGATGAATAACGGATCAAGTACAATGTTCAGTACTACAGCAAGGGCAACGAATTTTAGAGGGTTTTTACTATCACCCATTGCCCGTAAAACGGTGCTGATAAAGTTATAACCGAACAGAAAGAGAACTCCAAGGAAATTGATACGAAGGTAGTCACGTGCAATTGGCAGGATGTTCTCTGGCGTATTTAGTAAACGGAGCAGTGGCTCAGCCAACACGAAGCCGAATATACCGAAAATAAGAGACATCGCTGTTAAAATAACGACGAAAGCATTCAGGTAATTTCTCATTCCGGTGTCATTCTTCAAGCCTTTCTGCTGTGACAGAATGGTAAGTGCGGCATTATTAAGGCCAATAACAAAAGCAAGCATCGTAAAAACAATTGTGCTTGAGATTGAGACTGCGCCAAGGCCTGATGCTCCAAGCAAATTGCCGACCCACAGACTATCAATGATCTGATAAGAGCTCTGCAGGAGATTGGCGAGAATGATGGGGCCTGAGAACAAGACAAGCTGTCTTAATACATTTCCCTTTGTAAAATCGTATTGCTCCTTTGGCAATGCACTCCCTCCAGACTTTTTTCAGTCAGTTGACTTTCAGATTTGCAGTTATTATACCATTGAGGAGTGGATTATCTGGAGGACAAAGAAACTAATAAGCATGTTTTGTTGACTACCTAACGGGGGTATTGTATTATGAACTTATGAAGCAAATTATTAGGAGGAGATTTCTTATGCAGCAGATTACACTTAATGTACAAGGGATGTCGTGCGGACATTGTGTGAATTCTATAGAAAATAGTGTTGGTGAAGTGACCGGAGTAGACAACGTGACTGTAGTTCTTGAACAAGGTAAAGTCGATGTAGTATTTGATGAGAATAAGACAAGTGTTAAGGAAATCACTGATGTAATTGAAGAACAAGGTTACGAAGTTGTGTAAGGCCGATATAAAAAACAAGCCGTGAGTCTAGTACTGCACGGTTTGTTTTATACCTGCTCGGTGTATATGGAAAGGAGTGACAACATGAATCAGAAAGAGACGTCTTTGCAAATAACAGGGATGACTTGTGCTGCTTGTGCAACAAGAATTGAAAAAGGTTTGCAAAAGTCTGAAGGTGTAGAAGAAGCAAGTGTGAACCTTGCTCTTGAGAAAGCAAATATTAAATATGATGCGGATACAACAGATGAAACGAAGCTAAGCGACAAAATCCGTTCCCTCGGATATGATGTTGTCATGGATCAGGCGGAATTTCTAATTACCGGTATGTCATGTGCGGCATGTGCTAATAGAATCGAGAAGCGGCTTAATAATATGGACGGTGTTGCCGAGGCGACAGTGAACTTTGCCCTCGAATCAGTACTTGTGAAATATAACCCTGGACAGGTATCTGCTCAGGATATGAAAGAAGCCGTCAAGAAGCTTGGCTATGCTTTAGAACAGAAACGAGAAGAGACCGGAGACCAGACAGATTACAGGCAGAAAGAAATTCACAAACAGACTAGCAAATTTATTTTTTCAGCAATTTTGTCCCTCCCTTTGTTATGGGCGATGGTCAGCCATTTTGAATTTACGTCGTTTATCTGGCTACCTGATATATTGATGAACCCTTGGGTACAGCTAGCGCTCGCGACACCGGTTCAATTCATCATTGGTAGACAATTCTACGTTGGAGCTTATAAAGCACTTCGGAATAAAAGTGCGAATATGGATGTCCTCGTTGCGCTCGGTACATCAGCCGCTTATTTCTATAGTTTGTATTTGAGCATACGCTCCATTGGTTCAAACACAGGTATGGTCGAACTTTACTTTGAAACGAGTGCTGTTTTAATTACGCTCATTATTCTAGGGAAACTATTTGAAGCGAAAGCGAAAGGCCGTTCCTCAGAGGCGATTAAGAAGCTAATGGGATTGCAGGCGAAGACAGCTACGGTTGTTCGAGAAGGCAAGGAAATGATTATCCCAATTGAAGAAGTACAAAGAGATGACCTTGTCTTTGTCAAACCTGGGGAAAAGATTCCGGTTGATGGTGAGATTGTAGAAGGCCAGTCGGCACTCGATGAATCAATGCTTACCGGAGAAAGCATTCCGGTTGATAAAACAGTCGGAGATTGTGTAATTGGTTCAACAATCAACAAGAATGGCTTCCTTAAGGTAAGAGCAACGAATGTCGGCAAAGACACAGCACTTGCTCAAATCATTAAAGTTGTCGAAGAGGCACAAGGTTCTAAGGCGCCAATTCAGCGTATGGCCGATGTAATCTCAGGAATATTCGTTCCGATTGTTGTCGGTATCGCGATACTTGTATTTCTCATTTGGTTCTTCTGGGTAAGTCCGGGAGAATTTGCGACAGCACTAGAGAAGTTCATTGCTGTCCTCGTCATTGCTTGCCCATGTGCGCTTGGTCTTGCAACTCCGACTTCAATCATGGCAGGTTCAGGACGTGCAGCGGAATACGGAATTCTCTTCAAGGGTGGAGAACATCTCGAACTAACCCATCAGATTGATACGGTCATCCTTGATAAAACAGGTACAGTCACAAATGGAAAGCCATCTTTGACTGATGTCATTCCGGCTTCAAGTATGGATGAGAATACATTCCTTATGCTTGTCGGTTCAGCTGAGAAAAACTCTGAACACCCGCTTGCAGAAGCAATTGTAGATGGAATTCGAGACAGGGGAATTGAACTTGTTTCTCCTCAGTCATTTGAAGCAATTCCGGGCCACGGAATAATGGCAGAAGTTGATGGGAAAGCGTTAATCGTTGGAACGCGCAGGCTTATGAACAAGTATGGCATTGAAATTCAGGAGATTTCTGAGACAATGGAAAACTTGGAGAAGCAAGGGAAGACAGCAATGCTAGCTGCGATTGATGGATCATATGCAGGTCTTGTAGCAGTAGCTGACACAATTAAAGATACTTCCAAGGAAGCGATTAGCCGTCTTCATGAAATGGGACTTGAAGTTGTCATGATTACTGGTGATAACGCACAGACAGCGAGAGCGATTGCAGAGGAAGTTGGGATTAAGAAAGTCATCGCGGAAGTATTGCCTGAGGGCAAGGCAGAGGAAGTGAAGAAGCTGCAACAAGAAGGCAGAAAAGTCGCGATGGTCGGTGATGGCATCAATGATGCCCCAGCACTTGCTACTGCTGATATCGGTATGGCAATCGGGACAGGAACAGATGTGGCGATGGAAGCAGCAGACATTACGCTTATGCGCGGTGATCTGATGAGTATACCGGATGCGATATTCATGAGTAAGAAGACAATCTCGAATATCCGACAGAATCTGTTCTGGGCACTTGCCTATAATAGCCTGGGCATTCCAATTGCGGCACTGGGGTTCCTTGCACCTTGGCTTGCGGGAGCTGCAATGGCATTCAGCTCAGTTTCCGTCGTGCTCAATGCATTGAGACTGCAAAGAGTAAACTTAAATCAGTGAGTCAACGATAATAAAGACCGACTGCTTATTATAGCAGCGCAGAAAAGGGCTAATGATTATAATACCGTCAACGTATCACAATAGATACGCTGACGGTATTTTTTGTATGGAAGTTACTGCCTTAATGTATATGCTCGGAAATCGGATCCATACTACTAACAAGTAGACTACATAGGAGGAAATATCCTAATGGAAAATGAGAATAAACCGGATCTGAGTTCAACCGAGCTAGGGGCACTCTGGCTGACATACCATAAGAAAACACTCATCTTAAGAATGCTTGAGTATTTCATCCAACATGCTGAAGATCAACAGAGTGAAAGTCTCATGTCGGATTTGCATAATGAGCTCCTTCAAAAAGTGAACAAGATAAAGACTTTGTTTGAAAATGAAGGAGCGAGTGTTCCAATAGGCTTTACAGAGAAGGATGTAAATCTAAAAGCACCAAAGCTATGGGACCATGGCTTCAATGTTATGTTTAGCAGAGTTTTGAAAGAGATAAGCGTGGGCATGTACGTTCTCCATCTGACAATGTCTTACCGCAAAGACGTCATAGAGCTGTACGAGGAGCTATTTCGGATGTCCGGAACGTATTATCGCTATTTCACGGATTATTTGATTGGAAAAAATCTCTTATCCTGCCCCAATTATGTGAATATGCCAAAGTCCGCAGATTATATAACGGATAAGGATTATGCAAAAGGGACGGATATTTTAGGGGACAAGAGAACAATCAATACTGTTGAATATGGGTACCTCTATCATGGAATGGAAACGAATGTTATTGGAATGAAATTGATGGAAGGCTTCGTTCAGACTACAAAAGATGAGGATTTGAAGAAGTACTTCGAAAAGGGAAGAAAGATTGCCAAGGAACAAGTTGAAGATATTAACAAAAAGCTTTTTGATGAAAATATCCAATCACCTTTAATGCCTGCCGGTACATTAGGAAGTTCGACTGAAGCTCCTTTCTCCGATAAATTAATGATATTCTGCAACTACCTTCTGACTGGTCTTCAAATGGGAGCGGCAGGATTCGGAACTGGCTTTAGCATGCGTAATGATCTGCAGGCTAAGAATGCGGTTTTTGGCAAGGATATTTTCCAATATCAGCGAGAAGGGGTCCAGCTTATGATGTCAAAAGGATGGCTTGAGGAGCCGCCTAAAATGGATCTCTAAATGAAAAACACTGGGCTTAATAAAGTCCAGTGTTTTTTTATACAAAAAAACCGAATAACAGGGCTCCCAGTTCTTCTACATAAGGGATATATGCATATCCTTAATACCGACGGAAACTGAAGGGAGATCAAAATGCGAATCCATGTTGTGAAACAAGGGGAGACTTTAAGAAAAATTGCTCAAACGTACAAAGCTTCTTTATCTCAAATCATCTTGGCGAATGAGTTGGCTGATCCTGACATATTGGTTGTCGGTGAGGCCCTTGTAATACCGGAGCCGAATAGAGATTATGTCGTTGAACAAGGTGATACACTTTTAAAAATTGCAGATCGTCATGGCGTGACGGTTCAGGAGCTCGAAGCCGCAAATAGTATAGCAAATCCAGCGAGCATCTATGTAGGGGAATTTCTTGTTATTCCTTATTTTACTTACACTGTTCAATCTGGAGAAAACTTATCATCGATTGCCAATAGATTTGGTATCCCCTTACGGCAAGTTCTTCAGGAGAACAAGCTTACTGAAAATAGTGTGCTTCAACCGGGCCAGACTTTGAGAATCCCGTATAAAGACGCCTTGTGAAGAATATATTAGGCTTTATCACAAACTTGGGGGAATTGGGGAGGCGCAGAGTCTTCCAAACGGGGAGTAGCCTGACACATGTACTGCCGTTTTCTTACAACTTCCGGGAAGACGGTTCGCTGACAGGTCTTCGCGATCAAGGTGTACTGGAGGCAGCGATAGCTCAAAATGCTGCACCGCTCCTCGTCATCACAAATTTCCGCAACCGGAAGTTTGACTCTGATTTGGCTGCTACACTTTTGAGAAATAAAGAATTGCAAGATAAGATGATTACGAATATGCTTGCAGTCATTAAGGAAAAGGGATACCGCGGTGTCAACTTCGACTTTGAGTACGTGTATCCAGCTGATCGGGAAAATTATAATGAGTTCCTTCGCCGTGTTGTTGAACGTTTTCGTCCTGAAGGTTATCTCGTGTCCACAGCCTTGGCACCTAAAGTGCGTGCTAACCAACAAGGATTGCTCTATGAAGCGCATGATTATAAAACGCAAGGGGAGATTGTTGATTTCGTCATTCTCATGACATACGAATGGGGCTGGGCTGGTGGCAAGCCATTGGCGATTTCTCCTGTAAACAGCATGCGTCGAGTAATTGATTTTGCAGTGACCCAGATTCCAAGGGATAAGATTGTAATTGGTGTTTCGTTGTACGGACGTGACTGGAAGATTCCTTGGCAATCGGGTACGTATGCAAGGACAATCAGCCCGCAGGAGGCTGTGCGCTTAGCTAAGCGTTACAAAGTAGGAATCCAATACAATGAGACTTATGAAGCACCATTCTTCTTTTACACGGATCAGACAGGACAGAAGAGAGAGGTATGGTTTGAAGATGCGCGCAGTGTCCAGGCGAAGTATGACCTTGTCAAAGAGTATAGATTGCGCGGAGTCAGCTATTGGGATCTGACATATCCATTCCCACAGAATTGGGCTGTATTGAGAAGTAATTTCCAAACAAACAAATTGTAGAACCGGAGATCACCTTCTATAGAGGGTGATCCTTTTTTAGCTGAATGGATGAAATCTACAGAGAAAATGTACAAGGCAATGAAACATGCAATACAATAAAAAAATAAACCAAAAAGGCGTCATGTATCTGCAATTTTGCCGATACATGACGCCCCTTTTTATTGAGATGCTAAGCTCCGGCCGCTGACCAAAGTCCAATAAAGTAAAAACGCCATTGTACTACAACCAAGAATGACAATACCAAGAGGAGTTGCAGTCTGGTCTCCGGCTATTCCAACGAGAGGAGACACGATTCCTCCACCGCCGAATGGAAGGATACCAAGGAAGGCTGAGGCGCTTCCAGCAACATGGCCTTGACGCTGCATCCCAAGAGAGAAAGCAGTTGTGTTTACAATCCCGACACTTGATACAATGAGGAATAGGGACGCAAGTAGCATCCATAATGGCAATGATAGCAATACGGATGTAATAAGCAGCAAACTTCCCACAAACGAAATGGAAACGCCCCATTTCATCAATTGGACTTCTTCAAATCTGTCAGATAATCTGCCGGTAAGCTGTGCTGCAAAAATTATGCCTGCACCATTCACAGCAAAAATGATTGAGAATTGTTGCGGACTGACACCGTAAATATTTTGCAGGACAAATGGGGAGCCGGCGATGTACGCAAACATGCTCATCATCGTAAATGCCTGTGCAAGCGCGATACCCATAAATACTTTGTCTTTCAGAAGGACACCGAATGTTTTGACTGTCTCAAGCAGACCGCCTTGTTTCCTATTCTCCTGCGGTAATGTCTCCGGCAAAAGGAGTGTGACAGCGAGCAGCATGATTAGCCCAATTGCTGATAGGATGCCAAAGATGGCGCGCCAGGATACCCATTTCAAAACGACTCCTCCGAATATTGGGGCGAGAATTGGAGCTGCGCCGTTCACGAGGGCGAGCAGGGCGATGAATTTCGTTAATTCTTTTCCTGTATACATATCTCTGGATGAGGCACGTGCGATAACGATTCCGGCAGCAGCTGCTGCTCCTTGGACAAAACGCAAAACGATGAAAGTCCAAATACTTGAGCTGAAAACACAAAGAATGGAAGCAATAGCATATGTAATTAAAGTAAGCAGGAGCGGACGCTTTCTACCGACAATATCACTCAACGGGCCGAATATGAGCTGCCCGATGGCAAGTCCGATGAGGCAAGCTGTAATGCTAAGCTGTGCTAGAGAGGCTGTCGTATGAAAATCTTCAGACACGGTTGGCAACGCAGGCAGATACATGTCCATGGACAACGGCCCGAACGCTGTCAGGGAGCCGAGAATGAGTACCATCCATGTTTTATTAAACATAAGAGGTGAGTGCTGGCTTTCAATCTGTCCCTTCAAAAAATATCAACTACTTTCTGTATATGTATGAGTGCTGTGCTCAGAATGCACTTGTCTACTATACTATAAGAAGAAGGAAGTGCGCATCCTGCGTTTTGTTCGTTCAAATAATTGAACTGCTTCAAAAAATGATAAACATATCCGGGGGTATAAATGGAAAATCCAGCTTATGTATCAGCTATATTTCTAGCAATAATATTTGTTAGCATAGCTGTTTTTCAAATTCTGCTTTCACTTGGGTCTCCATTCGGTGAGTATGCAATGGGAGGCAAATATAAAGTTTTGCCCAAGAAGCTTCGTTTTGTTAGTGTCATAAATGCTGTAATCCTATTATGCATGGGAGTCGTTATTCTTCAGCATAAAGATGTTATTAGCGGTTTAGGCTTCCTTCCAACGGGAATCCTTGTTTGGGCAATCACTATTTTTCTAGGTTTGAATACAATTGCAAATATTATTTCCAGAAGTAAAAAAGAGAGAAAGGTTATGACCCCGTTGTCGGGTTTTGCACTTGTCCTATGTTTGGTAATAATATTTTTATAGTCTAATTTCAAGAAGAGAATAGAGATTCGGGACCATAAATATAGTCGCTAAAGAGAGGAATCAGTATGAAACAATTACTTCAGAACGGGCTCGATCAACTAGGTATTAATGAGTCAATCCAATCTTTTAAGTCTGTTTCAGGCGGAGATATTAATGAAGCTTTTTATGTCCGGACTGGCAATCATGAATATTTCGTAAAACTGAACCGCCAAGTATCACCTGATTTCTTTGAATTCGAAAAGCGTGGTCTAGAGAAAATTAAAGCAACAGATTCGATTGCTGTTCCAAAAGTGTACGGCGTGAAGACCGATGTTCAAAGTGGCACCCCGATGCTCTGGCTGGAATGGATTGAGGGTAAGAAGGCTTTCGGAACAGACTCACAATTGGGAGAGCAGCTTGCGCAAATGCATATGAACAAACAATCTAAATACGGCTTTGATGAAAAAAGTTTTATTGGTCGTCTGGAACAGAAGAATCATCTTTCTGATAGCTGGCTTGAATATTATCGTAACTGCAGATTAGCCGGACAGCTGGAAATCGGGCGTGAGCGTCAGACTATAACCGGTGATAGAGAACGAAAACTAGTGAAGTTGCTCGTATGTCTGGATCAATGGGTACCGGAAAAACCTCATGCCAGCCTGTTGCATGGCGATCTGTGGGGAGGCAATTGGATGGTGGGAGCTGAGGGCAGACCACACTTGATAGATCCATCTGTACTATATGGTGACAATGAATTCGAACTGGCGTTTACGAATTTGTTTGGTGGTTTTTCTGACAAGTTCTATGAAGCTTATCAATCAGTTTTCCCGCTGTCTGATACTTATCATGATCTGGAGCCACTCTACCAGCTATATTATCTGCTCGTTCATCTGAACATGTTTGGTGAAACATACGGTGGCTCTGTTGACCGAATTCTAGACCGGTATGTTGGCTGAGGTTAAATTAGAGACAGTATGAATAAAATGTATAAAAAGAAGCATGCCTCTTCTATTCAGTGGAGAGGCATGCTTCTTCTTCTTGCTGTCGGGGTTTTGCTGACTGATACCAGTCTCGGAATAGGAGAATGATCAGCACTAAGTCTATAAGATCGCCTCCATAATACATGAGCATGGCACCGGACTGAGCCTGAGAGGCAAGGACCCCATCAGGTGGATTGGTGTAGATGTATTTTGATAGAATCCCGTGAACGGCGAGGGCAGCGATGAATACGACAGTCCTATATGTATAGTTATGACGGTGAGAAACTGGATCAATGTATATGATAGAGATTGTAAACAAATAGCCGGCAGCAAATATATGAATATGAACGAAAAAAAACAGAACTGGTGAACTATGCATCCAATTAAACAATGGGGTCGCATATAAGAGCCATAGACCGCCAATGTTAAGAACAGACGCGGTGACCGGGTTCACATAAAATCTCGCAAATCTGCTTTTAAGCAAATAGGTGCATCGTTTTGCGTTTTTTGTACTCAGCGAACGTAAAAGAAGGGTCATTGGTGCTGACAGAGCGATGAGCAGTGGTGCCAGCATGCCTAATAGCAAATGTCCGCCCATATGAAATCGAAAATCATGATGTCCTGCCTCTGCAAGTGGCCCAGCAAGCGCAATGCAGGCGGACAGAACTCCAGTAAGCCAGAATAGTAAGCGCATAAGCGGCCATTTTTGCAAATGAGGTTTCCTGTTGGAGAGGAAAATAGCCGACACGTACATAAATGTGAAGAAGATAGTGGCGACTAGGAAAAGGTTAGCGACTGTGAGTAAGTTTGTTTCGCTATACATGATTTGACGCCTCCAGAATTTTTGCGTCAAGCGTTGCCTTTTTATATAAATAGATTCCAACAATAATCAGGATAACCGCAATTATATTCCAAATTAAATCATAGTAAATTATATTAACGTGATAGCGTATTTGGTGAATTCTCATAAGTTTGTGCTGGATCAATCCATCGTACAGTTGAAAACCGCCTGCTCCTAGCAACTTGCCGCTCCACCACATTTTTGGCCATAAACCTTGCCGGCGCCTAAGATCGGCAACAAGATATAGAGAACCAACTGTTGCGAACCAGCTGAATGCATGGAAGAGCCCATCAGATACGAGACCAACAGAAGTACTCGAAAGATCATAAAACTTATGCCAATGAAGCAGCTGATGAAAGATAACCTCATCTGCAAATGCGGCAAAACCGAGGCCGAACAAGATTCCAGACCAGAGGTTTTTTTGCTTGAATAGATGTTTGGATAACTTGTTCCGGCTTTCTGGAGTATGGGTCACGAGCGGTTTCCTCCAATTCAGTTTATTTCCTTATCTATATTAGCCGGAGTGAGGAGGGGTTAAACAACACATTGTTCCAGTTGGATTTGTTCTACAACCTCATATAGACTCATGTAATCCCAAATATAGATAGCAGTAATGCCAGAATAATTGAGTTCTGGCATTACTGCTATCTTCAAGATATCTTAATTTATTTTTGCAATAAGTCAGGGAAGTCGGTAATGATACCATCTACTCCAAGACCGAGAAGCCTGTCCACCTGCTCTTGCGTACGTGCAGTATAAGGCCAAGTCTTCATGTTTTTCGAATGAATCCGGTCAACAAGTTCAGATGTAAGGAGATTCTGATTCGGATTGAAATAATCTGCGTATGTAGCGAACTGCTGCAATTGTACGTCTGTTACGTTCTTCCAGTTCATTCCTGCTAGGACACCGTGTGGAACGTTTGGCAGAAGTGATTTGGACTTTTGGACAGAGTCATGATTGAAAGACTGAACGATTATGCGCTGATGTGGGTTATGGTGCAAATTTCTCTTTTTAATTTCCTTGGCGACTTTTTCTTCAATACCAGGATAAAGCTCAGGTGATTTCAGCTCAATTAGAATACCAGTTCTGCCTCGGAACTGATCTAGTATCTCTCCGAAAGTTGGTACCTTTTCTCCAGCATACTCAGGAGCGAACCAGCTGCCAGCATCCAGACTGCGAATCTCGTCAAATTTCAGATTGCCGACTTTGCCAGTTCCATTTGTAGTTCGATCAACTGTTGTATCATGTATGACTACGAGTTTCCCATCCTTTGTCATTTGTACATCAATTTCGAAATAGTCGGCCCTCATTTGGACAGCTTTGCGAAAAGCGGCTATCGTGTTTTCAGGTGCGTATCCTGATGCACCTCTATGTGCGATATTAATGGTCTTGCTGTTGCCGCCTTTTCCATGAATCTTCTGAGCAAATGCAGGTGTTACGAAGAATGATGCAAGCAATATTGCCATGAGCAAAACTGAAGCAGTTCGTTTGAACATTCCATCTCCTCCTAGTCTATGATTCATTTTTAATGATAGAGAAGGATTGTGAAGGCAGTATGCATATACATTAAAGGATATGCAAAAAAATGTAATATGTAACATAGGACTGTTTGAAACAAAAATCTCTGTCTGTATATATTTCTCAATACATAATGCCAATAAAGTAAGTTGTTATAAAGCTGGGAGATTCACATAGGTATAGCATTGCGAACAAATCTTGGATATTGGGATGGGTGATTTATTTAATGGATAAAGAATCATCAAAAAACCAAAGGCCGGCATGCGAAAATGCTAAACAGGAACAATTGGATCAATACCGGATACAGAATGCCGGGAACCCTATGACAACTAATGAAGGAAAGAAAATATCTCAGGACCAGGATCAACTAAAAGCTGGTGTGCGTGGTCCTACACTTAGGCAAGACTATGAATTTTTTGAGAAGATGTCCCATTTCGCTCATGAAGAGATACCGGAAAGAGTCGTTCATGCAAGAGGTTATAGTGCACACGGAGAGTTTGAGTGCTATAAGTCGATGAAACATGTGACCAAAGCTGGATTCCTGCAAGAAGCAGGGAAGAAGACGCCGCTGACGATTCGTTTCTCTACTGTACAGGGGCCTAAAGGATCCTACGATACTGCTAGAGATCTGCGATGCCAAGGTGTGAAGTTATATACAGAAGAGGGGAACGTAGATCTTACTACGATTGCAATGCCTGTACTGATTAATCAGGATGCGATGAAGTTTCCAGATGCAATGCATGCATATCAATCCAAACAGGACGACGATATTCCTACTGCCAGCGGGGCCCATGATACGTTTTGGGATTATGTCGCGAATAATCCTGAAGGACTCCATATGGTGACGTGGATTATGTCCGATCGTGGTATTCTAAGAAGCTATCGAATGATGGAATCGTGGTCCATCAATACGTATTTGTTCGTTAATGATAAAGGTGTAGCGACTTTCTTCAGATATGTCTGGAAGCCTGTCCTTGGTGTACACTCGCTTCTTCAGGATGAGGCCCTTAAAATCGGTGGAATCGATCCGGATTTCCACAGAAAAGATCTCAGACAAGCGATCGATCTCGGTTATTATCCAGAATATGAATTAGGCGTTCAGCTTATTTCAATGGAAGATGAATTTAAATTCGATTTCGACGTACTGGATCCAGCAAAGTTCTGGCCGGAAGAACTCGTTCCAGTTCAAATAATCGGTAAAATGACTTTGAACCGGAACATTGATAATTACTTTACGGAGTCTGAACAAGTTGCATTTAACCCTGCAAATGTTGTTCCAGGCATAGATTTTTCAAATGATCCAGTTTTGCAGGGGAGGTTGCTCGCTTATCGAGATACTCAGCAGCACCGACTTGGCAGTGCCAACTACGATCAATTGCCGATAAACAGTCCGCTTTGTCCATTCCATAATAATACGAGAAGAGGCTATATGAGGCATCGAATAGATGTTGATCAAGTGAATTACCATAATAATTCTTTAGCAGGCAATACACCGTACACAACACCTCCAGAAGAGGGCGGGTATGAGTATTATC
Source organism: Aciduricibacillus chroicocephali (assembly GCF_030762805.1). Taxonomy (NCBI): domain Bacteria; kingdom Bacillati; phylum Bacillota; class Bacilli; order Caryophanales; family Bacillaceae; genus Aciduricibacillus; species Aciduricibacillus chroicocephali. Next base: position 564,050 of record NZ_CP129113.1, read on the forward strand.
CGAAAAAGGTGGAAGGGCACGTCATTCGTACTAGAAGCGAATCGTTCAACGATTTTTACTCACAGCCGAGAATATTCTGGAACAGCTTGTCACCGATTGAGAAAAAGCACACCATTGAAGCTTTCAGCTATCAGCTCGGTAAGGTGAGAAGTGAATCCGTCCGTCAGCAAAACGTCGATATATTAGTCAATGTAGACAAAGAGCTTGCTTGCATTGTTGCTGACAATATTGGTGTTGAGCGTCCAAGGGGAACGAATGTGGATGTTTCAATAAGCTATCCTTCACTAAGCCAGACTTCTACACCTCGTTATGCAGCCACTTTAAAAGTAGGGGTGCTAATTGGCGATGGTTTTGACTGCGATGAAGTGGCTAGTGTATTGGATGTGTTCGAGAAGCATGGCGTATTTGTAGAAATCATAAGTGATACGCTTAAAGCTGTCACTGGTTCTGATGGCGCGAAATTAAAAGTGGATCAGACACTTCTTACATCCAGTCCATACCTCGTCGATTCCCTTTATGTCGTTGGTGGTCATGTGAAAAATCAAGAAAGATTTACGACTGGAATAAAGAAATACATCAGAGTGGCATACGAGCACTTTAAACCAATTGGTATTGCTTCGGGTGCACGCAATTTAATTCAGATGTCAAAAGAAAATAATATGGCTGGCGTCGTTTTTGCGGATGACAATCCGAACTTCGGCGAAGATTTAGTAGCGGCGATTGCTCAGCAACGATTCTGGGATCGGACGTAACTGAATTATCCAGTGTTTATATTTAGCAGAGGCTGGGATAGAAGTGTTTCAGTCTATAGAAAACCCGAACTAATGCAAAGAGATTTGCCTTAGTTCGGGTTATTCATATTTTGAGTATAGATTCTTAAAAGTATTTTGAGTAAGCCGCCGCTGCGAAAAGAATGCTCGCTTTCCTGCGGGCAAGCACTGAGCCACTATGGTGCAAGCGCCTCACTGTCTCAGTACGCTTGTTTCGACGGCAGGATGCCTAGTGATGGCGTTGGTCGCAGGATGCGACCGATTTTAGCTATCTTCCCGCGGGAGTCTCGCATCTTTTCTCCGCTATGTCCGGTGCTCTTCCTAGGATTGTAGTGGAAGGCGACGACTCCAACGGGAATAGCATGAGCTGAAGATAATATTGCAGGCGTCTTTTGCCTGGAATTTAGCTGAAGCCATGCCCGTGGAAAGCGTTCGCCTGCAACGGAAATCCGACCGGTTCTCAACTGGTGCCTTACCATATTTTCTTCTGATTCTTTGTTCGTCTTTTACACATGCAACTTTAGTTATGTCCCAGCATCTTTTTTATTTAACTTCTTATCAGTGTTCCTGCATGATGGGGGTCTCAAAAATTGCTATCATAATATAAAGCTAGCTATAATTATTCAATTATATATTAATAGCGTCTTTAACGAAGAAGGGGTTTGGAAATGGAAGTAGTATATTTTGCAGGTGGATGTTTATGGGGAGTACAAGCTTTTATAGAAACTTTACCGGGAGTTAAGTTTACTGAAGCAGGAAGAGCTAATGGAACTAGCCATACACTTGAGGGTGATTATGATGGATACGCAGAATGTGTAAAAACAGAATTTGATCCAACGGTTGTAACAATTAAGGAATTAATGGCGTATTTTTTTGAAATCATTGATCCATACAGTTTGAATAAACAAGGGCAGGATGTTGGCGAGAAATACAGAACTGGAGTATATAGTGAAAATGCAGAACATTTAAAGGAAGCAAAGATATTTATAAAAGAGAGAAATGATTGTGATCTAATAGTTGTTGAAGTATTGCCTCTTACAAACTATGTGAGAAGTGCAGAGGAACACCAAGATAGATTAGCCAGATGTCCAAATGATTATTGTCATATCCCAAAGGAATTATTAAGCAAATATAAGTGAGGAAAATTTGTTTAGAGATACCTTAGGGGATAGAACCGTTTAATGCTGTTAAACACTCTTGTCTTATAAAAAAACCGCTTCGTCAATGTGACGGAGCGGTTTTTTTGTCTACACTGTAAATCGTCTCATGAGTGTCCAGGACAGACAGTAGATGGCAATTCCCACAAGCATCACTTCTCCAAAGAGGATCAGGCCCCAAGAGTTTACGAAGAAGTGATATGCATCTGCAATCCAACCTGTGAAGATGGACAAGATCAATATGAATGCCAGGAGGGCGAGAACACTACCTCCACCTGAAAGTCCATATTTATGGAACAGCAGACCGAATGTGAAGAAAACCGCCAGTATTGTAAAGACTAAAGTTGTGTCTACGAGCATTCGGTCAAACCAACTTTCATTTAGCCACATAGCCGGATGAATCAACATAAATTCCTTTGTACCCATACCGAGGATACTTTTCAATGAATCAATAATCACTGTTACAGCATTAATAAGAAGTCCTTGAACAATAGATTCAATAAGAAAGAATGCGCCCAGACTTACAAAAAGCATTTTTCGTGTACTTCCCATTTTGATTGCAAAGGGAAGTGTATTGCTTGCAAGCTTGAAGCTATGAATTGCAGCAAAAATATAAATTGGCATGGAGATGAAGAAAGTCGCTACGCCTTCCTGACCGTAAAAATGGGTGACTACATACATTGTGACGAAGGAAATTATCAATAAAGAAAGTAAAATTGACCAGAAGACAGTAATTGTTCGCTTCGTATCAACTGTGAAAAAGTACATAAGACCTTGTATTTGTTTATTCATAATTAACCAACCTGCCTTTCCTCTGTAAGATGAATCATAAGATCCTGAATTGGAATGCCTTCTGTGGACAATCCGGATGATTCAGCTTCGATTGCATTGCCTCTTACATAAGCAGTCATCATGCCTGCCAAAGCTTGTTGGCGAATAATATCCTTATCAGCAAGGAATGTTTCTACTTTATCCTTCGGTCCAGAGACAGCATATGTTTCATCTCTTAATTTCTCTGCCTCCTCTTTTAAGCGAAGCTTTCCATCCTGAATGATGATGACTTCTTCGAAAAGGAGACTTGCTTCGTCAATAAGATGAGTGGAAAAAATGAACATACGATTTTCATTTTCATATTCTTCGAGCAGAATTTCATAAAAAAGTTTCCGCGCTGCTGCATCCATTCCAATATATGGCTCATCGAAAATGGTTATAGGAGCTTTGCTTGCTAGTCCAATTGTGATGCCGAGCGCTGAAGCCATTCCTTTAGATAATGTTTTTGCTTTCATATTTTTATTTAATTTGAATGTTTCAAGCAGTTGAGCTGCAAAGTTCTCATCCCAATTCGGATAGAAATAGGAGTAAGATTTCAAGATATGCTTGATCTTCAGGTCTTTCTTAAAATTGCCATCTTCCTTAATAAGGCATACAAGACCCGCAACTTCTTGATTGTCAAAGGTCGGCTGGCCGTCAATGAGGATTTCCCCCTGACTAGGAAGCGTGAGCCCCGCCAGAATATCCATGATGGTTGTCTTACCAGCACCATTCCTGCCAAGCAAACCGTAGATTTTTGGTCCTTCCAATGTGAAAGATATATCGTCCAAAGCAAGCTTGTTCTTGTACTTTTTAGTAAGTTGCTTCACTTCAATTTTCATCAGATTCTCCTCCTTTGATCATTTCGACCAATTCATTCAGTCCTAGACCTAGGTTTTCTGCTTCTCTTTTTAGCGGCTTCATGTAGTCCTCATAGAAAGTCTGTTTACGTTTTTTGATTAGGATTGTTTTTGCTTCTTCTGCCACAAACATGCCGACACCCCGTTTTTTGTACAAAATATTTTCAGCAACAAGTTCATTGATGCCTTTCGCTGCGGTAGCTGGATTAATCTTGTAAAACTGAGCAAATTCATTTGTAGAAGGGATACGTTCATCCGCTTGCAGCGAGCCATTCATAATGTCGTTTTCCAACTGTTCTTTAATCTGTAGATAGATCGGTCTGCTGTCGTCCAGCTTGTTTTTCATAAGATCGCCTCGTTATATGGTTCATTACTTGTGTAACTAACCATATAACCAATAAACCTAACTGTCAATAGCAAAACAATAAAGTTCGAGAAAACTGTGCATAAGACAAGGAGCCATACACACAAACCGGGCATAAATTTGTTAAAATATTCACAGACGAAACAATAGAAGGTGGACAAACATCAATGGAAATTTTTGAAATAATCCTGTTCATGCTCAGTGCTGTGTTTATTTCAAATGTATTGAGCAAATTCATTCCGAATATTGCGTTTCCGCTTATTCAGATTGTGCTCGGCATTTGCTTAACACTGCCATTTGCGAGCCATTCACTTGAACTAAGTCCTGAATTATTCCTGCTTTTGTTTATGGCGCCGCTCTTATTCAATGACGCTGCAAGAGTAGATAAAGGGGCAATTTGGGGATTAAGGAAACCGATTTTGCTCATGTCGCTCGGTCTGGTCTTCATGACGGTTCTGCTGCTTGGGCTATTCATACATTGGCTGCTGCCAGGCTTGCCATATGCCGCTGCATTTGCCTTGGCGGCTGCTTTAGGACCGACCGATGCGGTAGCAGTAGGTGCTTTGGCAAAAAAGGTGAAGGTACCACATTCAATTATGCATACACTTGAAGGAGAGTCGCTTATCAATGATGCTTCTGGACTCGTTTCCTTCCAGTTCGCAGTAGCAGCACTATTAACAGGAACGTTCTCCATTGTGGACGCTGGGACAAGTTTCATTTTTCAGTCTGTTGGTGGTGTTCTTGTCGGTTCTGTGCTCAGCTTGCTTAAAATTGTTCTCATGCGCTGGTTGCGTAATTTTGGAGTGGAGAATGAAGTTTCTTACGTATTGATGGAAATTTTGCTTCCGTTTCTTATCTTCATGGCAGCAGAGGAATTGGGTGTAAACGGCATCCTTGCTGTTGTTTTTGGAGGGATTGTACATTCACTCAGTTATAAGAAGCTGAATGCTGAAGTGGCACAGTTGAAATTGCTATCGAGAAGCACTTGGGCAATTATCTCGTACAGCTTGAATGGACTTGTATTCGTTCTTCTTGGGATGCAACTACCAAAAATCTTAGTAACAATATGGAAAAATGAATTTGTTAACAATGGCATGCTCATTCTTTATATTGTCAGCATTACAGCAGTGTTGCTCGGCTTGAGATTAATCTGGGTGCGTCTATTTAACAACTTTGGAACTGAGCGAATATCTCATGGGGGAAAAGAGTGGAAGACGACATTTCTCTATACAATTGCTGGTGTCAGAGGGACGATTACACTTGTAAGTGCGCTTTCCCTTCCGTTTGTCTTATCCGACGGAACGTTATTCGCAGAACGTGATCTGCTTTTGAGTATCGCTGCAGGGGTAATTCTGCTGACGCTGCTACTTGCAAACTTTACACTGCCATTATTCGCTCCAAAGGCAGTGAGTGGAAAGGAAAGACCTGCAGTAGCTGAAGAAATCGCTATTCTGCGCAGAGTGACGAAGAAGCTTCGGGAGAAACGGACAGAGGATAATCAGGAAGCTGTGGGGCGAGTAATCAGGACATACAATGACCGAATCATGTCCCTTACGAGGTCGGGCGAAATGAGACAGGATGAAAAGAAGCTGCGTCGAATGATTCTCGATTGGCAGCTTGCGGATACGCTAAATCTAGTCAAGCAAGGGAAGGTTAAGCTGCGTATCGCTTATCCTGCTCTATGGAGACTTAACCGGAAACTGTTTATCATGTCACGGGAAAAACGGTACCGCCGGAATCTGCTCTATATTAGACTTCTTAAAAAGAGGTTCCATGCGGAGCATTTCCACTTGCTTACTGCTGCCGAGCGCCGTGAACAGCATAAAAAGTTGTTCCGGAGCAACCGTGCGTTCATTCTTGAAAGGTTGAAGGATATGGATGAAAGTACATTTCCGCGAGAGCTTGTTGAAATGTTTATCATGCTTTATCAGCGAAAAGAAGGACGTCGAAAAGCTAAGAAAGATACTGCAAGAGAAGAACGGAATCTTCTATATTTTGCAATTCAGACGGAGAGAGATTACATCCAGCAGTTCTTTGAGAAGGGGAAAATTTCTCGCAATGATATGAAGCGTTTTCGTGAAAATTTGCTTGCAATAGAGAATAGTCTCAGTTTAAATGACTGATCAGATAAAAGGATCGGCTGAAATTCAGCCGATCCTTTTATTGTTTTAGTTTAAGGAAATTTCGAATAGCTTGAGCATGTTTGTCTTTCGGATAGTTTTTATATAGGTCACTTGTGAGTCGAATTGGATCTCCAAAGAAATAACGTTCATATTGAGTTTGCCTTGTTCCAAAAGCACTCATAGTCAAGTCCCAGGCAAGAGTGAAAATCTTGACCCGTTCCTCTGCCGTTTTCGTTGCTCCTTGAACATATAGATCCAAATCTTTACGAATGTCCGAGGCGAATGCCTTTTCGGTTGGCAATGTAATCAGTCCACTTGCTCCAAGCAGTTGTATAATCTCGCACAAACGAGGGTAGATTTTAGGGAAGACTGTGCCAGCGACCTTTAATGTGGAGAGATCTGGCCTCATATAGCCCCATTCATCAAGGGCGGCATGATTTTCTGCCTTTTCCATCAACGCTTTCATCGTTTCCAGTCCGATGATGATTTCGGACATTTTTCCTTGAATATGTTCGTATTCACCAATATTAATGGTTTCTACAATAAGTTCTGCGAGACCAAGGATGAATTCCGTCTTTACAATTTGTCTTGTGATGACCTGGTGTTTAGCGAAAGAGTGGAAGCCGCTAACTGTAATGAACTCTTCAGCAACCTCGGCATTTTTGTAATAAAATACCCTTTCCCATGGTACAAGAACATTGTCAAAAACGACGATGGAGTCAATTTCTTCGTACCTGGAACTGAGCGGATGATCGAATTCCGAGCTGCCGCCGACAAAAGAATTTCGGCAAATGAATCTAAGTCCTTCTGTGTCGGATGGAATTGCAAAAGCAAAAGCTTCATTTTCATTAAAGAAGTATTTGCCGACACTAAAGACGAGCAGTTCATCAGTAAGACCGCCTTGAGTTGCGAGAAGACGTGCGCCTTTAATTAAGATACCTTTTTCATTTTCTTCAACGATTCTTGCAGCGATAGGTTCATCACTTTCTCCAAAATACATGGTTGAACGATTGACCTGTGGTGAAATGAATGTATGTGTAAAAGATAGGTCCTCTTCTCGAGCTTTTTCATGGAAGGCTTTAAGATGGTCGGGAAAGCAGTTATTCCTGTTCTCTAGCCAAGCTGCAGAGGAAGCAAGACCGGTCAGAACTGTGTTTAAATAGTCGGGGCTTCTCCCTAGTATGCCTCCTGTTTGTCTGGCCCACAGTTCAATCATATGTCTTCTTTTAAGAAGGTCTTCCTTTGTCCGTGGCATCAGGTACGACATACCGACTGGGTCGCCGGTTGTTGGTGACGGAAAGGTCATGATGTCTTTGAAAGCAGGTTTGAGCTGCATGTCATACAGGTGAGCTTTTGTTTGAAGGAGTCCTTTAAATGCTGGGTGCTCGGAAATTTTTCCGGTGATTTTCTGGCCGTCATACCAGATTTCTGTTTTTAGCTTATCCAATCGTTCAATATACTTTTTCCCATTAATTGATCCCATTCGATCACCTCATTTAAGATTATGATTAAGGCACTATATTCTTTCTTGGTTTTCAATTTGGGAACAGGATTTATGGTTGTTGGCATATTTTCAAATATAATAATGATAATTGATTTTTGGGAGGTTATGCAGTGGGGAAGCGTATTTCATTTTTAACACCAATTCTGTTGATTTTCACTCTGGTCGTAAGGGTGTTCAGTGAAGTGCATCGTTTTAAGGTGAATGAGGTTGTTTTCAAGTCAGATAAAATTCCTGCACAGTCTGGAGTTACAGTTTTACAAATTAGTGATTTGCATAATAGAGCTTTTGGCAAGGGGAATAAGCGGCTCGTCCATGCAGTAAAAGAAGCCAAGGCTGATTTGATTGTAATAACGGGTGATTTGATCAGCAAAGATACTAAAAGTCTGAGAGCTGTCTTCTCATTCATCGAAAAAGTCGTAGATATTAATAAGCATGTATTCTTTATTTCCGGTAATCATGACTGGGCAAATTATCAGAACGAGGTATTGTTTGCTGGACTAGCGAAGCGAAATGTAAAAGTTTTGCACAATGATAGTGTCCAGTGGAAGAAAGGCAATTTCGTTTGCAATATTGTTGGGATTGATGATGCTTCAACAGATTACGAAGATATGGAGGCAGCATTTGCTAATATTGATAAAGATGCTTATACAATCTTCCTGTCCCATACACCAGACATTGTAAAAAAATATAATGATATTCCTGCAAACCTGATCTTGAGCGGTCATACTCACGGTGGTCAAGTCCGGTTCCCGATTATCGGAGCAGTTATTGCGCCGGATCAGGGGTTCTTCCCGAAATTGGATAAAGGAGTCTTTGAAATTGGCTCCGACCAGAGCCTTTATATCGATAGTGGGCTTGGAACAAGCAGGGCTCCATTACGCTTTTTGAACAGAAGCCAGCTCAGCCTGATCAGAATTGAGAGTACATTGTAAAGTTATTGTTTAATTTTTATTATTGAATTGAAGTAGTCGGCAACCCATGCTACATTGAATCCGCTTTGCCTTATAAATTAACAATTCATAAAGGGAGAGATCAATGGAGGTCAGAAGGAAAAGCCGAATTAAAACACTTATAGAAATACTTATCGTTTCATTGAAGTTGGGATGCACATCATTTGGTGGGCCAATAGCGCACTTGGGTTACTTTCATCAGGAGTATGTCCGCCGAAGAAAGTGGATGGATGAGGAGAGCTATGCGGATCTTGTAGCACTCAGTCAATTTCTACCTGGGCCTGCCAGCAGCCAGGTGGGCATAGGTGTCGGTGTCATCCATGGTGGAGTAATAGGAGGAATCATTTCATTCGTTGGCTTCACACTTCCATCCGTGCTTGTACTCATTGTATTCGCTATGTATCTTCACACGTTCAACGTCAATGAGGCAGGATGGATCCATGGGCTAAAAATTGTCGCTGTCGTAGTCGTCGCACATGCAATTCTCGGGATGGCGAAAAAACTGACACCGGATATGCCAAGACAAACAATCGCCTTGGCTGCTTTAATTGCTGTATTAGTCATTCCTGCGGCAACTATACAAATAATCGTCATTATACTGGCCGCGGTTGTGGGATTTTTAATTTATCGGAATCAAATAGCGGCGGATAAGCTGCAATCTATAAAACAGTTTCCTGTTTCCAGACGATTTGGCTTGTTATGTTTGGTAGCTTTTTTCTTACTTCTCTTTTTGCTGCCAATCTTGAGTAGGGTAATAAGTTCTGATTGGTTTGCAATCATCTCCGATTTTTATAGATCGGGTGCGCTTGTATTTGGGGGCGGTCATGTCGTACTGCCGTTGCTGGAACAAGCTTTTGTCCAAGCAGGCAGGCTAAATGAATCGCAATTCCTGGCCGGCTACGGAGTGACTCAAGCAGTTCCTGGTCCGCTATTCACTTTTGCTGCATACATAGGAACAATTATGAAAGGCTCATTAGGCGGTGTCATTGCGATTGTTGCGATTTTCTTGCCAGCATTTCTCCTCATTTTAGGAGTCTTGCCTTTTTGGAATACAATCCGTGGCAATGCGAAGGTCAAGGGAGCACTGATGGGGGTCAATGCTGCTGTAGTCGGAATTTTGTTAGCTGCACTGTACAATCCAATATGGACGACATCTATTTTGGATGTATATGATTTTGTCTTGGCGGCCATCTTGTTCGGAATGCTCGTATTCTGGAAAATGCCCCCGTGGACTGTCGTAATTGCTGGAATTTTAGGTGGATGGCTCATGTTATAAGCTGGTATTCAGTTCGTTAATTCTTGGTAAGTATAAATTTCCTGTATCGGCTACATCCATTGTCGGTAAGCCATTTGGTAACATTAACATTGGAATATTCATGCAAACTCTGCTTCAAATTCTTTGTTGGTGCTTTCTGAACATGTTAGAATTGTAGACAAAAGCAGACATTTACCGACTGGAGGCCAGGAGATGAAAAAACCTAGAATAGCTGTCATCGGCTGTTGTGTGACGAGAGATCTGTTCAATAGAAAGTTCGTTGCGAATTACAAAGAGTTCTATGAATGTGTCTCAACAGCTTGGCAAACATCCATAATCAGTTTCATGTCCAATCGGTCTAACATTGATGAACATGGTAAGGAATTTGTTGATGAAGTTTCCGATTTGCAAAGAAAAACAGTGCAGCGTGATATGGATAAGTCTTACCGTGAAGAGCTGATTGCTGAGAAGCCGGATTATATTATATATGATCTGTATACTGACGTGAAATACGGGATTGTAGAAACGCAAGATGGATATTTGACAGACAATCCGAATGGATTTAGGAAGACGAGATTTTTCACGGAGAAGCTTTACAACAGAAGACTCAATATTTTTAAACATGAGGAATTCATGGAATTATTCAATAGGAAATTTGATGAGTTTTATAAGTGGGTACATAAGAATCTTCCAGGTTGCCGAATAATCGTCACGAGATTCTCGGAGACTTACAGTTATATGACCGATAAAGGTTTTCCGGTCAATTTCTCAACTAAAGTCTGTGGAACAGTTGCTCGCAATAACAAAATGTATGATCGTATATATGACCATCTCTCGGAAAATTATAATATCGATTTTATCGATATGCAGAAGAGAACCTACTTTGCCGATTATAAACATCCATATGGCAATAAGCCATGGCATTTCACACAGCAATATTATGATGACTTGTTTAGTGGTCTAAATGAAGTTATGCTGAATCATCAGCAAAACGAAGAGAACACAAAACTGCAAAATAAGACAATTATCACCAAACTGGTTGAGAAAGTAATTTTAAAATAAAGCTGCAAGGCAAAAAAAAGGTGGCGTCCATACACGGACACCACCTTTTTACGTTTTTCAGCTAACACTGACCATTTGTTCAATTTTCTTTTTTATTTCTTCACTGGATAGGCTGAGGCCGACTGCAAGTTCATTGCAAATGTTAGGCATAATGCGTTGGAGTATCTCAGCATCTTGATGATGAAGTTTCTTGTTCTCAAGTTTCAATTCGTTTTCTTTGCGCAAGATGGTGTTAGCCACCTGGGCAATCTGGAAATCGTCTTGTGTCTTCAGAACAGAACGATAATGCTGGTTGCGTTCGGAAGGGCGGTCTGACCATGGATCAGGGGCATTCTTGAAAGTACTGAGGATTTGCTGTGCCAGCTCCTTTGTGGCAACAGGTGTCAACTTTGAAGTGCCTTTCTCCTGTGTAACAGGATGATACAATTTCAGAGATTCATTCTGAATCGGTGCGAGAATGTAGTAATCACGCGCTGTACCAGAAAATGTTTGCTCTTGTATATCTACAATCGTGCACACACCATGTGCTTCATAAAAGACTGTATCTCCAATTGAAAACATTCTCCCGTCTCCTTTGAAGGCTATGAAACACAGACAGTTCTGGTTTATAGCTCATCTTGAATTGCATATTCAAATGTAAATTATTAGATACGCTACTTATATCATACCATATTTTAATCGCTTTTGCCGGGTCGTGGCAAAACAGCCCATTTTCATTAGTCCTATCTCATCTTTGCCTCTTCAGCGAATCGTTTGATCCGTGCCTCTATATTGTCTCGAACACGCTGGAAAACAGCCCATCGTTCTTCTTCAGTTCCTTTTGCTTTAGCCGGGTCTTCAAAACCCCAGTGTTCACGTTTTGCAGATGGCGGTGAAATTGGGCACCTTTCATTGGCATCATCGCATAAAGTGATAATCCAGTCGGCCCTTTGCAAAATATCCGGATTAATTGTTTCTGAAACTTGTCCTGATATGTCAATATTCAATTCAAGCATGGCACGGACTGCTTTTGGATTCAATCCATGGGCTTCAATGCCAGCTGAGAAAACGTCAAATTCATTACCAAGATATTTTTTTGCGAAACCTTCAGCTATCTGGCTTCTGCATGAATTGCCTGTACATAGGAAGTAGATTATTTCTTTAGACATGAGCTTCATCCTTTCATAATCAGTGAATAATGGTCAGCCATATGTATAGACCTGTCAAAGTAATAAACAGAGTTGGGATCGTCAAAATGATGCCGACTTTTAAGTAATACCCCCAGGAGATACGGACACCTTTAGTTTTAAGGACGTGAAGCCATAGCAATGTTGCCAATGAACCAATTGGTGTAATTTTTGGACCAAGATCAGAACCGATGACATTCGCGTATATGAGTGCCTCTTTAATACTTCCGCTTGTTCCAGTATCTGCAATTGCAAGCGCATCAATCATGACAGTGGGCATATTGTTCATCACAGAGGATAGAATTGCTGCAACGAATCCCATACCAATTGTTGCGGCAAACAGTCCGTGTTCGGCAAAAGAGCCGATTGCATTTGCTAGGATGCTTGTGAGGCCGACATTTTTAAGGCCATACACGACAACGTACATACCGATTGAGAAGAAGACAATTGCCCAAGGAGCGCCTTTCAATACGGTCATCGTTTGAACCGCTGGGCTCTTTCTTGCGATAATCAGGAAGACAATCGCTATGAATCCAGCGATAAAGGAGACAGGGATATTCAAAAACTCGCTAATAAAGTAACCGGCAAGAAGGACGATGAGCACGAACCAGGATATCCTGAACATCGTATGGTCTTTAATAGCTGTTTCAGGTGTCTTCATATGTGACATGTTGAACTCTTTTGGGATTCTTTTGCGGAAGAAAAGCCAAAGCACAAGCATGCTCGCTGCAAGGCTGAAAAGATTCGGTACGATCATACGCGAAGCATATTCAGCGAAACCGATGTTAAAGAAATCAGCTGAAACGATGTTAACAAGATTACTGACGATGAGCGGGAGTGATGTTGTATCTGCAATGAATCCCGATGCCATAATGAATGGCAGAATCATTTTATCTTCAAAATTCAAGGCTCGTACCATCGCAAGTACAATAGGTGTAAGGATTAGTGCCGCACCGTCATTTGCAAAGAGTGCTGCCACGACTGCACCAAGAATGATGACGAGCAGAAACATTTTTAAGCCACTGCCATTTGCGAACCGGGCCATATGCAAAGCAGCCCATTCGAAAAAGCCAATCTCGTCGAGTATAAGAGAAATGATAATAAGGGCAACAAAGGTAAGTGTTGCATTCCATACAATTCCTGTCACATCCGTAATGTCACCGAAATCGACTACGCCAGCAAGTAGCGCGAGCGCAGCACCTGCACAGGCTGACCAACCGATGGATAGATTCTTTGGCTGCCAAATGACAAAGGTAAGAGTCAATATAAAGATGAAAATCGCAGTAAATGCAAGCATGTAATTATGTCCCTCTTTTCATATTAATCACAAAGTATTCTTCTGCCATTCCTTGTCAGAGATTCAATTTCAGTCATGACTGAGGGAAGTGTATCGAGCAGCTGAAGAAGAAGTGAGTATTGTGGATGATCTGTGTTTAAAGAATGGAATGTCCATCTTCCTCTTTTTTCTTCAGTGATAATTTTTGCAGCTTTTAACTTTCTCAAATGCTGACTGACCGAAGGCTGGCTCATCCCAAGCAGTTGCACGATTTCACATACACAAAAAGAGTCACGAGCCAAATAGCAGACAATCTTCAAGCGCGTTTCTTCTCCGATCGTTTTTAGGAAAATACCAGTCTCTTCGTACGTAACCATAGTAAAACCTCCTCAATCTTCATGGAAACAGCATTTAACTTTGTCATTAAATTATATAAGTGAATGGTTATATAAACAACTACTTATATGAATTTGCCGTAAAAATTCATAGATCGCTAGTGAAACTGCTTTTACTTATTACTAGTAAATTCTGACCCTTATGAAGTTTTCAATTTATGCCAGTATTAGTATGCCGGTTATTGGAAGTAGTACACGAAACTAGCAGGTGTCAGAAACGAAAATTTTGTATGTGTAGATTATTGAGGAAATTTAATGTTTCCATAAAAAAGCTCTAAGTCAAATGATCAGGGTGTGAGAATACTTGCCTGACTTTTAACTTAGAGCCTTTTATATTAATTTGCGTATGTAAGGGGTCCAAGTATCTATATTGCTACTACTATGTTTTACTTAACATGAACGGTGTTTACGAAATGTCTATACTAATGGAGGCCTATACGATGGAAGAGGCAAGAAAATATGGATCGAATGACTCGTTGATCAAAGTTTCTAACATGCTTTTTAAAACTTTAGTTGATCAACTAAATGTAAATACCGCTTATATTGCTAAAAGAGAATACGATCAGATGGATGTAATCAATTCATTTAATAGAAATAAAGTTCTGGTTACTAATGATATGGTGGTTGATTATAAAGAATCGAATTGTAAGTATGTTATTGAAAATGATAAGAAAATCCAGTTTTTCACTAACTTAATGACACATCGGGAAACGAAGAATAGAAGCATTACTAAACAACTTCAAGCAAAGGCTTTTTTAGGAGTTGCATTAAACAGCTCCACTGGAGTTGAATTTGGTACACTTTGTGTTGCCGATCAGGAAGAAAAAGAATTCAGCGAAGAGGATATTAAGTATATAAGGACGATAGGAGATGTATTGTCTTTTATTATTGAGCTGGATGACACATATGAAGACGTGGGAATGCTGAGTGTCCCAATTATACCTATATCCTCAAGTATTGCTATATTAGCCTTGCAAGGAAATATAAGTAGTACAAGAGGTCTGAAAATCTCAGAATGTGTTTTGGACTATGTTACCGAAAAACAAATTGATTACTTAATTATTGATCTCTCGGAAATGAAAAGAAATTATAAAGAATTCCTAGACTCCATAAATCGTCTGATTTCTTCACTTAAACTGATGGGTATAGATGTTATGTTGTCCGGTGTCTCTCCTGAATTAGCTAGTGTATTCATATACTCTACTTCATCCATAGAAGCTGAATATGTTCAGTGTATTGAAAAAGGTTTAGATAAATTAGGCTTTGAATTGAGGGAGAAAAGGTAATTTAGTCTGACATCACTATATAATAAAAAAAAGAGCTGCTTATCTAACTAATGGGCACTTGTAAATATAAATAGAAAATAACCGACCCTTGCTAAACAACAGGGATCGGTTATTTTTGATTGCCATAAGTCTTAAGTCCCTCAAACAGAGACTTCTGCATATTTAAAAAATAATCAAATAAAGGATTGTCTGGTTAAAAATAAGGGTATTACATTTTTTAATGATTTTGATTTAGTTCAAAAGACCCTGTAAAGGATGGTGTTTCTACAACTATATGATTAATTGGAGGTGAATGGAAGGGGAATGTATGGTGACAATGAGAGAATAAGAAAGCATTCCAACTATAGAGGTACTTAAGTGACCATTCTATTTAAAGAGATTTGCAAAAAAGAGATCTTAATATGCAGAACTTACTATTTATGAACGGTTAAAAAATTTTAGCCTAATAAGCTAGTATGCTCAATACTTCTCATGCATTAAACAAAGCATGCTGCATCTTTTTAGGAAAATTAACCCTGAAAAAAGTATCAAATTAATTGAGCAGGCTTGCCAAACAAAGAACATTGAAAGTATTTAACCCATATACTTCCTCGATATTATCTGCGAGTGCTTTGGTAAGTCCGCATTCAATATCACCAAAAAACTAAAGGATTTTTCTGCTTTACGATATTATGATTTGCACCTTGTATGTACACTAACTGATTTTTTAAAAATAAAATGGAAGGGATCACAGATATGGATTTTATAATAAACGAAGCTGGAGCTAAAATATATGAGAACATTGAACACCATAAATATTTATATATCCCTATACTGGATGGAGAAGATGATCAAGGAGTAGTCTATCAAGTAATGTCTGCAGCGCTTTATCGAAATCATAAGCATGCAATTGTAACAGTTAGGGAAGGGGATAGAAAAGCAACAGCTTATCGAGTTCCTGATGATTTATATAATTGGGTTGAATCACTTATAAGATTGAATATTAAAGGCAATATACGGATGCCTCTTATGATTGAATTTTGTATGAAAGAAAACCATTTATATGCGAAAGTTGTAGAAAGGTTAGAGTGGAAAGCAGCAACACATATACATGGGTGATTAGACATTTTAATTTTTTTTACATATTCGACGCCAATTATGCAGATTCATTTGTAATCCCATTGAGAAAGTCTTACTTTAGCTGTGAAATTAGCTGAATATTAATTGAGTTGATACAATAGATAGGAATATTATTAGGAAGGTGAATGGAGGAATTATATGTTTCACCCAACCATATTTGAAAATTTAAAAGTAGCATTTGAGAACCGTATCTATGATTTGGACAGTCTGGATGGAAAGATCGATATCCTGAATCGGATAGATCGGATGGACTTTGCTATTATGAAAAGAGACTTTGCACTTCGTTTTGCATTGCTCGGTGAACCGGATGTAACTGTCGAAGTTGTGCTTGAAGCATCGTTACAGGAGCTGGCTGATGAAATTCTAGAAAATGAACGGGCTCATCCTGGTTCTGCACTTCGTTTGCGGTTCCGGAAAAGAGTTGAAGATAGCGAAAAAACATGCAAAAAAATTACCGAGGCCCTTGCTGCAATCTGGGAAGATGACGTGGAAATCAAACAAACACTGAGTCGAGAACTGGATGATAAAAAGGTAGGGGAACTGGATACGATACTTGTCAAGTTCAAGCCGAAGCTTGATGAAGAGCATATTGAGGAGATTCCTGAATTTCTTGAACATGTGCTGGAGTCACTTGCAGCACTGAATAAGTTGTAAAAAAACAGAGCCGAAATGCGCCTAGTGCATTTCGGCTCTGTTTTTTACAAATGGTAACTGCAATTATCGGTGCCCATTATGTGAAAAGAAGCAGGACACCACCAATGGCTGCCGCGAGGAGGATTGCTCCTTCGAATATGCGCTTCGGGAGGCGTGGCAAAACATTAACCCCTATAAATGCACCGATGATGACAAGAGGAGCAAGTGCCAAGTCGAACTTAAAAGTAGTCGCTGTAATCATGCCAAGGTGAATGAAAATCGGCAATTTGATGATATTGACGGTAAAGAAGAACCAAGCGACAGTGCCAACGAACTCTTTCTGGGGCAGTTTTTTTGCAAGGAAATAAATACTCATTACTTCGCCCGCAGCGTTTCCGACCATTGTGGTAAAGCCGCCAAGTATACCCATTAACGCAGCGAATATGCGAGATTCAGGCAGCATCTCGTTAAAACGTGTTCCAAATCTATTACGTAACAGTTGCAGCACAATAAGAAGGAGTACGATGAAGCCGATGATTTTGCGTAATAAGTCCCCGTTCAGCAATTGCAAGGTGACATAGCCTGCAGCAAGCCCGACTAGAACCCAAGGCAATAGCTTGAAAATGAGCCGCCAATGAGCATTGCGCCGATAATAGATCACAGCAAATATATCGGCTGTAAGAAGCATGGGCAGCATAATGCCGACTGCTGTTTTCACGGGGAATACGAACATCATCATTGTGACCGTCAGAATACCGAGTGTAGGCAAGCCGGTCTTATTGATACCTGTCAGAATAAAGACAAGGACAACGACTGTCCATCCCAACAATCCAAGTTCAAACATAATTCATCCCTCTCTTCCATGGCTGAAGCAATTGATGTGTGTTTGAATTATAACAACTGATAAGGGGAAAATGATACCAATACGATAGAGGATAATGGGATTTAATGTATATTATTGTCGAAAAAGGTGAGATATATGATATAATTACTTGCCATTTCAATAATAAAGGAGGCTATTTCCTTGAATCACATATCTGAATCACCATCAACAAATAATAAAAAGACAGTTTGGTTTGTTATTATATTTCTTCTTATTGCAATAGCGGGTCTAGCCTATGTGAAATGGGTACCGTATTATGGAAAGAGCATTATTGCTTCGACTACTCACTCAATTGGTGAATCTATACTGGGCAATCCGGATGCCCCAAATCACTTTACATGGCGAGGTGCCTGGGAGTATGCGCTTGTCTACTTTAACTCAGTATGGAAGGCTGCTATTCTTGGTATTGTGATCGGTTCGCTTGTACAGGTCCTTATCCCAGCGAACTGGCTTATGCGTGTCCTTGGCAAGACGAATTTTGGAAGTACTGCAATAGCAGGACTCTCGTCACTGCCTGGGATGATGTGTACATGTTGTGCAGCGCCTGTCGCGGTCGGTTTGCGTAAGAAAAATGTTTCTGTAGGGGCGAGCTTGGCATTCTGGCTTGGAAATCCAACTTTGAATCCGGCAGTACTCATCTTCATGACCTTTGTTCTTTCCTGGAAGTTCACTCTGCTCCGTGTTATCTTTGGAGTCATCTTAACATTTGGAGTCAGTTATTGGGCAAATCGTTTTATGCCGAAAGCGACTCCTGAGACGGCTGCTGAACTTATGGAAGGAACAGAAGAGCCCGATGAGAGCGGACCGTTTTTCAAGAGATGGATGCGCAGTATAGGCACGATGATTCTATATATTGTACCGGCATATGTAATTTCTGTTCTGCTTATGGGTGCTGTACGGGGCTTCTTGTTCCCTCATATTGATTTCACAGCAACAAGTACATGGCTGATGATTATCCTGTTCGCAATTGGAGGCATGCTTTTTGTTATCCCGACAGCGGCAGAGATACCAATTATCCAGACATTCATGGCATTTGGTCTTGGCGGTGGTCCGGCAGCTGCGTTGCTTATTACGTTGCCAGCTATTAGTTTGCCATCACTTATCCTCGTAGCAAGGTCTTTCCCACGCAGAGTACTTTACTTCGTGAGCGGATCTGTCGTTGGGCTTGGTATTCTATGTGGGATTGCAGGAATGTTAATATTGTAATTTTATTAGTAAAGGACCGATATCATTTTAGATATCGGTCCTTTACTGTATACAAGTCTGACTAGGATTTTAAAAACACCAACAAATTATGACAAAAAACGCTAAAGACTATCCAAAAAGTTGCGATTTTCTGTTTAGCTTCCTAATTCAAAGGCTATGTTTATGATGGATAGTTGAATTGCGGAAGGGGATAGAAATGGAACGCGAACATCAAGAGTCACTTATCAGGACGTTGCAAAACTGTGTGAAAACGTGCAATATTTGTTTCGAAGCATGTTTGAATGAAGAGCATGTTGAAATGATGGCCGATTGCATACGGTTGGACAGGGAATGTGCGGAAGTCTGCAGTTTGTTAGGACAGTTTGTGAGCAGAGGATCGCAGTTTACGACTGAACTGGCAGGACTTTGTGCAAAAGTCTGTGAAGCTTGTGGTAATGAATGCAAAAAACATAATCATGAACATTGTCAGCGCTGTGCGCAAATTTGCTTTGCTTGTGCTGAAGAATGTCATCGTATAGCAGCTTAAGAGAAAGGACCATCATGGAAACGTGCATGGTCTATTTACTTTGTCTAAGAGGGGGAGAATGTAGAACTGAACTTGGTCGGAGTCTATGATGAAAATTCCTACAATTGTTCAGTCGTACAGGAATATACTGTATAATTAGGTGAAAAGAAAGGAGGAATAAGGGATGAATTCATATGAACCAGAATTAGTCACTACAAGTGATGATCGGCTGTTCGCCATGCTGATTTATCTTACAAGTTTTTTCTTCCCGTTGATTGGACCTTTGCTTATATGGTTGCTGAAAAGAGACGATTCAGCATTTGTGGAATATCATGGGAAAGAATACTTTAACTTTTTTATTTCATACACAATTTATGGCTTCATCAGTGCTATTCTTATTGTTGTTCTTATTGGAATTATATTCGCATTTGTCTTTGGCATACTGGCATTTATTTTTACATTAATTGCACTGGTCAAGTCCTATAATGGTAAAATGTATCGTTTTCCGATGATTTTCCGTTTTATCAAGTAATTTTGGGATTAAAAAAAGCAGATTGCCTGCAGGCAATCTGCTTTTTTTAATCTAATCCGGTCTGCTCTTTATTAACGAGCCGGTCCTTTTGGAAAATGAGCATAACATTTGCCGGTTGATCGGTTCGGGCGCCCTGATAGTTGTAGACAATGGTTTTGTACTCATCATCTTGATCTGGTCCGGTATAGCTTTTGCCTTCTCCTCCGAGTATTTTTGTCACCTCTTTGTAGCTCATTCCATCTTTTATTTCGTTGAAATCTTTCAAAGTCATGACAGCAAAATTGTCCAAGTTGTATTGGCGCTTCTCAATAAGCTTATCATCCTGGAATTCTAGATAAACCGAGGAGGCATATGTCATTGTGGGGAACTTATACCGAACAGTTCCTGAGTATTCATCTTTACTGTCCATTTCTCCGCCAGTCCCGGCAATCTTCTTAATCTCTTTATAAGTCATTCCTTCCTTGAAACGGTTAAACTTTTTCTTTGTTACACGTACCGACTCAAGGAAAGCTTTATCATCAATTTTGCCTTTTGGGACTGGAGTGACATCATCTTGATGAACAATGAGTGGCTTCTGCTCTTCTTGTGATTCATAGCCAATTACATCATCTTTTGGTTGTTCTGGGTATATAACTTTTTCTGAAGTTTCATCATCTGAATCTTGTGCTTCTTCTAAGACAGAATCTGGGGGTGTGTCTTCCTGATCAGTGCTATTAACGGTAATTTTTAATAGAATTAGAATTCCTGCAAGGGCGAACAGCCAGAACCAGTTTTTTTTGTAAAGCGTATTTCCATTCATCGCAGCACCTCCTGTTGATGGTTAATTACAGTCTGTCTGTTTTCTAAATTATCAGGGTGGAGGATGACTGGTCAATCGGACCGAAGTCGTGGTATTTATATGAAATAAACCTCGAATCATTATTGATTCAGTCAGACTAGCAGGGGAAACTACTTGAAAAATGCCAGCATAATGATAGTGCCTATAATCAGAATAAGAATTAAAACAGCTGCAGCTTTCCAGCTTAGTCCATTGAACAGATCAACGAGGCTTCCAGAATTAGCACGGTGAAATGAATCATGTAAATTACCGGTAGGATTGTTACGGATTTCTTGTTGTCGTAACCTTTCTCTTGTTTCTTCAGGGGATTCATTGTTATCTGTCATCTTCTAACCTCCTGGATTTTTCTGATAATTGTAACATAATATGAAAGGAATTCGGAGAGCGCTGACTGTTAAGTTGATGTGATTGACTGTAAGCTTTTGCGAAGCGAAACTTGCTTATAAAGAAATCGCCCGCTTTTTTTGATTGCTCCATAATCTATTAAAATCTGTTTTCTTGATTTTTACATTCTTCTTTCCTATCCATGGGTCGTTGTAATAATAATAACTACTATTATAACCTGTAAGAGTTATGGCATGGACGCTGAATCCGTGCATTCGCGAGGCCCAGATGACAACAGGCTTTTTGTTTCGCAGCTGCTTTTCAAGGGTTGCATTCGTTTTGCCGGTCAGTATTGTCGAACTGCCGCTATATTTTTTAACGAGTTTCTTCAATGCAGGCGGGTAGATTGTCCAGCCGCTTTTGGCAAATGGATTTCCGACATAGCCCAAATTTGGATTCGAGTGATGCTTTGGCATTTCTCTTGCAAGTGTAACGTGTCCGACCTTGCTCCCTTTATATCGCAGCATCATGGTGACAGCTGTAATTTCACATCCGGTTGGAAGAGAAGGAAGCTGGCTGATTACTGGAACATTCAATATCCTCTCGCTAATATGTTCGGCGTGGCGGCCGTAACGGGTTTTTGGCTTATATTTATAAGTAGTCAGCAAGCGTGCAGTTCCTTTTTCCTTTTCGATTGCTTTGGATAGGTATCCATTTTTATCGATATCGAAGCGGTAGCGAATTTTATCCTCATGCTTTCCATAGATTGTTCCACTGTAGTAGTTATACCAATTTGTTAATCGTTTCGTGCCCGCTTCTCTTTTGTAAGCCTTGCTTAGATGACCATTTGTATTGAAAGAGAATCCATATTTAATTCTGTTTCCATGGTTGCCGTATATTGTGTTGTTATAGTAGGTATAAAGGTTCAGGACCCGCTTTGTTCGTTTTTCATATTTGCTGGCATTAATCAGATGACCATCATTGTTGATCGTGAATTTGTATTGTATGTTCTGTGCATGGCTTCCGAAGACAGTATAAGCATAGTATGTGTATTCATTGATTACATTTTGAGATTTTGCATCGAGCATGGATGCCTTCGTAATATGGCCGGACGTGTTCAGATGGAATATGTATTTAATAGATTTCTGAGCATTTTCAATCGTACTTCCAGGATGAAATTGTTGAATCTTTTCCACTCTGTCACTTTTATACACTTCAGAGTGGGTGATTCTTTTTTGGGAATCCAGATAATATTTTATGTTGCCTACAGTAACTGTTAATGGTTCCGAATTCATTGTTGCCGATTGTCCCTCCGTCTCTTTATTTAGTTTTATGCCATCTGCTGGTTGTACAGGGTGCTCAACATTTCCGGTTGTATTAGGCTCTGATATAGTGGCCTCGATTTGTACAGCTTCCGGCTCATTAGCGGATTCCTTTTGCTTTGTCTCGCTCTGCTTGCCCGGCACGGCTTTCTCATCAGTAGTCACTTGTGGAGAACCTGATTGAGCGAAAACAGTTGTAATTAACCACTTGTGCGAAAACGAGTAAATGGAGAACAAGGCTAGTATAAATACTATGTACTTTCTCATTTTTAGCTCCTCTCATATGCAATCAATGATTATTACCCCTAAAGCCTATCGTATGAGCCTGCAGAAGCGCCTATTCGTTTGTCAAATTCCGACAAGTTTAAGACTAGTACTGAATCAGGTATTATATGAGAAAAGCCGATTACACAATAAATGAGGTGACAATATGAATTTCAAGGATTATCTTCTCGCCCGGCATGAAATTAAAGAAGGGGCAAAACGTATGAAAGCTGTGTCAGCACAGCAATATGAGAATCGCTTGGAGAATTTGCGCAAGAAGAAGATTTACAATGAAGAAACTTACATTTCGAAGCATATTGTCCGATTGATCAACAGAACGTATGCGAACAAGACGCACGAATATGAGCGGACACTCCGATATTACATTGAATACAAGAAATACTCCGGACAGGCGAGGGAATATTTGCTTTACCCTGAGTTCCGGCATTAATCCTTATCTGAAGGCTTGCAGAATCTGTATCAGCATATGAAGGAAAGGCAATGTACCGATACACAACAATGTTGTCAGTAATGTCCCTGCAGAAGCAAATGCTGTATCACCGCCATATTTCTGAGCGTAAAGTGATACGGTTGGAGCAGATGGCATCCCAGTGACGAGCACAGCGATAATAAGCAGTGTCAGAGGAACTGGCAGAAGGATAAAAGGAAGCAGGAATAGTGGTATGATCAGAAGTCTCAAAACGGTAGCCTTCCACAGCAGCCGATTTTTCAGGATGTTGGGCAAGGAGCTTAAAGGAACACTTGCAATGAGGCTGCCGATTACTATCATTGATAGAGGGATTGTCATTTTACCTGTCGTTTCAAGACTTGATGAAATGAGAGCAGGCCATGTGAATGGGGTTAGGAAAATGATAAAACCGATAAATGTTGAAATGATTCCCGGATTGAACCATATTGTTCTCCAGGGAATTTTTTTAGTATTCCTAGTAAAAAGGTATATTCCATATGCCCATATATGAACTAGATAACAAACATTGAACATCGTCAAATAAATGACGCCTTGCTCTTTGAATAGAATATAGCTGATGGCATAGCCGATGAACCCCTGATTCCCAAAAATAATTAGACTTTCATAGACAGCGCCATCTTTGCTTGTAAGTCGGGAGCGCTTTCGCATGTAGTATCCAATCAGTGTGGCGACTAGAATGGCGGAAAGAGACATGGAAACGAGCCAGCTGAATTCTCCGATTGCAGAATAGGAGAAGGGAATGTCAAGTGTAAATAGGATAAGGGCAGGCAATGTAATATGAAGAATGAGCTGGGTCAAAATCTGGTTTGCTTCTTTACTAAGCAGGCCAGTTTTTCGTGCGATGAAGCCAATTAGACCGATTAGATAGAGAATTGTCATCTCGGATAGGAAATTACCCATTGCCATACGCACCATCTCCTTTTTGTCACTGTATGCGGGAGTGGGAACAAACGTCAAACACAAAAAAACAGTCCAAACGCTTTAGCGCTCGGACTGCAAAGATTGTGCATAGGTTGAATTTTTCTTTCTTATAGTTGCAATGGCGAAACCGATTAGGCCGCATAGGATGGCAGGTACTAGCCAGCCAAGCCCTTCGTCATATAATGGCAAGTACTGAAGCAGCCCTGAGATCGGACTGAATTCAACTTTGAATGCTTTTAACATGTCGAAGAGGCCGATAAAACCTGCTGCAAGCATTGCGAAATTGTATACTTCAGAATGTCCTTTGAACCACCTGTGCAAGAAACGGGCGGCAATGAGGACAATTGCGACCGGATAGATTCCGACTAGAACTGGAAGTGTAATAGCAATTAGCTGATCAAGTCCGATGTTAGCAACGATTGTTGTAAAGGTAATAATGCCGAACACAGCAATTTTGTATGACAACCGTGGTATGATTTTGGACAAGTATGTCGCACAAGCTGTTGTCAGACCGATCGCTGTTGTCAAACAAGCGAGTGTTACAGCGATACCAAGCAGAATTTGACCGAACACACCCATTTGAAGATGGGTAATCTGTGTAAGGATATATCCACCATTTCCTGCATTCGGAGCGATGGAGCGGCTTGTTGTTCCAATCCAAGCGAGAGAAATGTATACGAGACAAAGTCCAAAAACTGAAATAACTCCTGATTTTAACGTAATTTTTGTAATGGTTTTCTGGTCTGATATTCCTTTTAGCTTAATTGAATTAATTATGATGATTGCAAAGACGAGCGCAGCAAGTGCATCCATAGTTAAGTATCCTTCAACGAAACCGCTTGAGAATGGAGTTTCATCATATGGAGCCATAGGTGTCCCGCTCGTTCCAGCTGGATGAATAATAGCTACAATGACGATAAGTGCGATGATTCCGAGAAGAACAGGTGTAAGGATATTGCCAAACCAGTCAGTTATTTTACTTGGGCGTAGTGAAAGCCAAGCTGTAATCGCAAAGAAGCAGATAGAGAACAGGGCGAGCGCCAGTCCTTGATGGGCTTCAGGTATAAAAGGTGAAGCACCAATTTCAAATGAAACGGTCGCCGTGCGTGGAAGGCCAAACAATGGTCCGATTGTCAAATAAACGATTATTGGAAAAATTGCACCGAAAATTGGATGTGCTTTTCCAGCAAGGTCTTGCAACTGACTGCCACTTAAAGAAACCGCAAGCACACCGAGGAATGGAAGACCTACCCCTGTAATAAGGAAACCGAGTATCGTAAGCAGGACATTGGTTCCTGACTGTTGTCCAAGCAAAGGTGGAAAGATGATATTGCCAGCTCCGAAGAATAGAGCGAACATTGTAAGCCCCAGCTTGAATATTTCTTTATTGGGTAAAGCATTCATTATAATAATTCCTCCGAATGATTTTCTTATTGTTATCAGTCTTTTTTAAAAAGGAAAATAAAGGTAAAATCCGTCCGACAGCACATTAAATACCTCGGTTATTCAGTCTGAATAAGAGAATACGGACTGAGTGACCGAGGCGCTAATGACGAATTGTGACGAAAAATGTCTATCGGTTATTTTCAGTAACTACTATACTGTGTCAACGAATGTTCTGTCAAGTTCGAAAATAAATACAAATTGGTTATGTTTGGAAAGCGGCTTTTGAAAATAGGCTTTTTTAAGCAGGAAAAATAGACATCATGGGTGGAAAGGGATATATTTTAAATAGGGCGTTTTCCAATAAGAATTGGGAAGCGCACATTGAGACGAATTTTCTTTTGAGAGTGGAGGAATAACGGATGGCAACTTATGACTTGATTATCAAGAATGGAACAGTTGTAACAGCCGAGCGCACAGTCCAGGCCGATATTGCGGTTAAGGACGGCAAAATTATCAAAGTTTCACCTGACAAGGCGATTGAAGAATCAGCTGATCGTGTGATCAATGCTGAAGGTCTTCATGTATTCCCTGGTCTAATCGATTCACATGTGCACTTCAACGAACCTGGTCGTGCTGATTGGGAAGGTCTTGAAACAGGTAGTAAAAGTCTTGCAGCTGGTGGAGCTACGTCATTCTTTGACATGCCTTTGAACAGTACACCACCAGTAATCAATAAAGAGAATCTTGAACGCAAACAGGAATTGGCGAAAGAAAAGTCTGTCGTCAATGCTTTCTGCTGGGGCGGACTTGTTCCTGAGAACATCAGTGATCTAAAAGCTTTGCATGATGGCGGCGTCATCGGTTTCAAAGCATTCATGTCTCCAAGCGGTATTGAAGATTTCAACAATGCGGATGATGAAACACTATATAAAGGTATGAAGGAAATTGCTTCATTCGGTTCTCTACTAGCAGTTCACGCTGAAAGCACTGTCATGTGCGAAGAGCTTGCTGCTGAGAAGAAAGCTGCCGGCAAGACTTCTGCACAGGATTATGTTGATTCACGACCGATCATTTCAGAAATCGAAGCAGTTAAGCGTGTCATTTCCTACGCTGAATTGACAGGTTGTAAATTGCATATCGTACACGCAAGCAGCCGTAAAGTCGTTAAAGTAATTGAAGATGCGAAGAAGCGTGGCGTAGATGTAACTGTTGAAACTTGCCCACACTATCTAGCTCTTACAGTTGAAGACCTTGCTGAGCAGAAGGCGATTGCAAAATGTGCACCGCCACTTCGCGACAAGCATGAACTGGAAGACCTTTGGGAAGCTGTCAAAGCTGGCGAGATTGATACAATCGGTTCTGACCACTCACCAGCTCCAGCTGATATGAAAGTCATCACTGATAACTTCTTTGAAGGATGGGGCGGTATTTCCGGTGCCCAGTCTACATTGAATATCCTTCTTACTGAAGGTCATTTCAAACGCGGTGTTCCATTGGAAAAAATCGTTGAAGTCGCAGCAACAAACCCTGCGAAAATCTTCAACATTCCAATGAAGGGTAAAATTGACGCTGGTTACGACGCAGATATCACGATCGTTAATTTGAGCGAAAGCTTTGTTCTTGAGAAAGATGATTTGGAGTATCGTCATAAGCATTCACCATACATCGGTCATGAATACCAAGGAAAAGTAAAAACAACAATCGTAAACGGTGAAGTTGTTTTTGAAAACGACAAAATCGTTGCTGGTAAATAATTATTCAAAGAAAACTCCTTGAGGAGGCAAACTGCCAGCTCAAGGAGTTTTTTTGAGTTTATAAGGACGAAAAACCCTCGCTGAATGGATGAACCAGCGAGGGTTTTTCTATTTGAGTCACTATGAAATTTTTAGCTAATCATGCTGTCGTACCGAACTGCGGGTTTTCCATTGCTTCCTTTACTTGCGGAAAATGGCTTTGCAGTATTTCTGAGGATAGCGTGTAAGCTTGGAGTTTCTTTTTATGCTGTTTGACAATATCGATTGAATCGTTGTAGCCGAACATATACAGACGAATATCCTTTTTGTTCTGTTTTGTATCTATGATAACTGGTGTCACGCCTGTTGCCGGATGAAGGAAAAGTTCTTCATTACCCGGGAATATATGTTGGGATTTAAGAAATTGGGCTTCGTTGAAGTGTTTGACAAGCATTTCTTTTTGAGAGTCAGAGAGCTCTTTGCCTTCGTACGAAATAGTCGTATCTGCAGAAGAAATCTCAGGATGCAGTTCGAACTTCTTCGTTATCCACTTCACGGCATCATTAGGGAGGCAAGTGACAAGCAGTTTAAGTAAAGCAAGAATAGCAGTGATGATAATTGCACCTGTAGTCATCTAGTTGTCATCTCCGTAATAGTTGAATTGTAGTACATATTTATCTTACGTCTCTGTACAGGTGAATTCAAGTCAATGTGAAATGTGTCACAAATTGTTCATGAGAGAGATGTGGACAAAAAAATTACTCCTCAATTCCTTGTTAAAAAAGAGAAATTTTCACCGCTTTATAAAGGTTTAGTTTTCCTTCAGGACAACCGGGTATTGGACTGAAGGAGGTGGATCAATGCCTAAAACGATATGGCTTGCAATAGGATTTGCAATTATTCATTTGCTATCAAAACATATGAAATTTTTAAAGACGGTGCCGCGAAGCTGGCTGCTGTCCGTAGCAGGGGGCATCGCAGTTGCGTATGTATTTCTCAGGACGCTGCCAGAATTGGGTGAGTATCAGCTCGGAAGTGCTAAATTACAAATAGAGTCTGAAATTTATTTGTTTGCGATGCTCGGTCTTGTACTGTTTTATGGATTGGAGCGGCTTGTAAGTGAATCCAAAAAGCATACCGTAACATCAGGCACGAGCAACGGGGTTTTCTGGATTCATATGGCATCATTCTCACTGTACAATGGACTTATTGGCTATTTGCTAGTGGACGGAGAGTATAAGAGCATAAAGGGACTGCTTTTCTACTTTATTGCGATGGGTGTTCATTTTATTTCCAACGATCATGGTCTGCGCCAGACACATAAGGAAGTATATGATACGAAAGGAAGATAGTTGCTTGCATTTGCCGTAGTGGGCGGTTGGATTGTAGGTAAACTGGTTAATGTCGATTCAACAGTAGTTGCCTATTTGTTCGCATTTCTTGCGGGTGGTGTCATTCTAAACGTTATGAAAGAAGAACTTCCGGAAGAGCGGGAAAGCAATTTTTGGGCTTTTCTCGTTGGGCTTGTGGCATATTCGTTAGTTCTGTTTATTAGCTAAACAAAAAGAAACGGGCTCATCCATAGAGGCCCGTTTCTTTATTTATATTTAAGGTTTTAGAATAACTTTAATACAGTCGTCTTCATGTTCATGGAACTTTTTGTATGCAGCTGCAGCATCATCAAGTGGCAAAACATGAGAAATGATTGCCGTTGGATCAAATTCTTTGTTCATGATTTTTTCAAATAACATTGGCATGTAATGAATAACAGGTGCCTGACCCATGCGCAGGGTGATATTCCTTTCGAATAGGTTGCCAAGGGGGAACATGTTGTAAAGGGAACCATATACACCAGTAACTTGGATTGTACCGGCTTTACGAACAGATTCATGTGCAATTTCAAATGCGCTCAATGTGCCGCCTTGAACTTTCATTTTCTGTCCGACTTTTTCAAGAAGATTCTTCTTTCCATCCATACCGACACAGTCGATTACAATATCAACGCCGCCACTTGTTATTTCTTTCACATGGCTGCCGACTTCATCGTACTCCTCGAAGTTCAATATCTCGACATTATTCATTTTCTTGGCATGCTGGAGACGGTATGGGACACGGTCGATTGCAATGACACGGCTAGCACCTTTCATCCAAGCGAATTTTTGAGCCATCAATCCGACAGGTCCACAGCCGAGAACAGCGACAGTATCACCTTTCTTTACACCGGCATGTTCAACACTCCAATAGGCTGTCGGCAAAACGTCCGACATGAAGAGCAATGCTTCATCGGGCAAATCACATTCTTCCGGGATGAGGAAAGGGGTAAAGTTGCCATACGGAACCCGTAAATACTCAGCTTGTCCACCAGGATAATTGCCGTATCTTTCTGTAAATCCGAGATAGCCGCCACTGTCAACATGTGGGTTCGTGTTCGAATGGTCACATTGACTCTCTAAATCATGTTTACAGTAATAGCAATCGCCGCAAGCAAGGTTGAATGGAATAACAACCCGATCGCCCTTCTTCAGTCTTGTTACTTCAGGACCGACTTCCTCTACGATACCCATGGGTTCATGGCCAATGACGTAATCTTTATGGGTTGGAAGAGCTCCAAGATAAATATGCAAATCTGATCCGCATATCGCAGTTGATGTTACTTTGATGATCACATCATCGGGTTTTTCAATTTTTGGTGCTTCAACATTCTTAACCTGGATATCCTTCGCTCCCTGGAAAGTTACAGCTTTCAAACTTACCACTCCTCATAGTTGTATGTGATATGATTCAGCCTACGGTCAATTCTTTAAGCTGTATTGTTATAGACATACCCCAAAGCAGAATTGAAATGCAAAATTAAATGAACAAATTTAAAATTAAGATGTACTCTATACTCCCTTTTAGAGTTGCTTAGGTTAACGGGGGGATATGAGAAATATTGGAATAAGTTTAGAGAATGAAATTCACTCGTATGGTACGATAATTGAAGAAAAATAAAATATCCAGAATGGGGGAAAATTATGAATATCCGCAGAGCCGGAATTGAAGATCTTGGAGCAGCAGCTGAAATGTTTAATTTGTACAGGATTTTTCAAAAACAGCAATCAGATAAAGAAGGTGCTGAAGATTATCTTAAGGAGAGGCTGGAAAAGGAAGAATCCGTTATTTTCTTGGCCTATGATGAAGAAAATCGAGTAGAAGGCATTGCTCAGTTATATCCGCTTTTCTCTTCCGTCAGCATGAAACGAATCTGGCTGTTAAACGATCTTTACATAAAGGAAGAAGCTCGTAATAAAGGTTACGGAAAGAAGCTGATTGAAGAAGTGATCAGATTTGCAAAAGACACCGGAGCTGGCGGCGTGTCTTTGGAAACATGCGATGATAACTACGGGGCACAGCGTCTTTATGAAGGCATTGGTTTTAAGAAAGAGACGAATTATTTCTATCATCTCAGCTTATAGTCAGGAGGGTGAATGATGTCTGATTTTAAATACGAAATAATTGAGAGTTTAGGTATACTCTCCGAATCAGCCAAAGGATGGACAAAAGAACTGAATCTGATTAGCTGGAATGGTCGGGAGCCTAAGTATGATTTGCGAGATTGGGCTCCAGATAAAGAGAAGATGGGAAAAGGGATTTCGCTTTCGTCAGAAGAGTTGAAGGAACTAAAGAGGATTCTCGACAATCAATAATTGAAGGCCGGGAAAGAAATCCCGGCCTTTTCAGTCAATCTTCAAATTTTATATCAATTTTCTGTTCGAGTCCTTTTGTTTTCTTAGGCATTGTGACACGCAGGACTCCATTTTTATAACCGGCCTGCGTTTTATCAATTAAAACATCTGCCGGCAATGTAATTGTACGCTCGATACGGCCGACTGAGCGTTCTTTCTGCGCCACACGTTTTCCTTCGAATTCTGTGCCAGGATCACGGACTGCACTGATCTTTAAATGACGTTCATCAATAATATCGATTAGAATGTCTTCTTTCTTTGCAATACCTGGAAGGTCACATAATGCAATGACACTGTCTTCTTCTTCGTAGATATCCGCCAGCAATTCTACTGGTACTGGTACGGGAACTTGAACCTTCTTGTTGTCGAGAAACGCAGAGATGTTGAAAGGAGGAAACCCCCCGAAATAATCAGTAAATCGTTCCGAGTAATCATTTGCCTCTTTTGTACCGCGACCTGGGATTAGTGCCACAGAATCATCTCCTTAATATTCTTATAATTCAAACATAATGGATAAAGACTTATAAAGCAAGCGAAATATAGGTAGAAAAGATTATTTCCTACCCGTGCAACAATAGAACTATGTGAATTGGTGTGCATTTTTATAATATGATTTATCTTCTTCACATATGTCCATTTACCTTATTTAACATGAGGGTAAACTTAATTTAGAAGTGGGAGGGGATTATTTTGTATTTAAATGAGTTGGAAAAAGGATTCCAAAACAAGACGCTCGAACCAATGACATTTGGAATGGGCTGCTTTTGGACACCGGAATCCCGATTTGGAGCAATCAATGGAGTGAATCGTACATGTGTTGGCTATGCGGGCGGTACGACAGACAATCCAACATATCGAAGAATGGGCGACCATACAGAAACAATCCATGTTGAGTTTGATCCGAATATCATCTCCTATGAAGATTTACTCCGCCACTTTTGGCGTAATCACTATCCAAATCGTGACGAGTATAAGGGCAGGCAGTATATTTCTCTGTTGCGCTATCATAATGACGGGCAAAAGCAGTCCATTGAAAATATAAAGCAGGAAATGGAAAAAGAGCTCGGGGAACCAATTGAGACAGAAATTGCTCCTTTTGAAAATTTCACACATGCTGAAATACGACATCAGAAGTATTACTTGAAACGTTATCCGAAGGCGCTGGAACAGCTGAATGACATAATACCGAATGAAGAGATGCTTACCGATTCCACATTTGCGGCCAAGCTCAATGGCTTTGTAAAAGCTTTTATCACACGGGATGTGCTTATTGAGGAAATTAATTTCTGGCCAATTGAAATGGAGGCAAGGGAATTCTTGAAAAAAAGGTTAATGCATATGAAATGGTAGCTTGTTCTTAAACAGAAGAAAGTGGTATTTTCATATGGCTTATAGCTCAAACAGGCAAAAGGTGATAAATTATAAAGATATGATTGCAAGCTGAAGAGACTATATTTCTTCGCTTATATTAACTAGAGGGAATAGGTGTTTTGTATGAGTCTGTTAACTGTTAAGAACTTGAACCATGGTTTTGGAGACCGGGCTATTTTTGAAGATGTTTCTTTTCGATTGCTGGCAGGTGAGCACATTGGTTTGATTGGAGCCAATGGTGAGGGAAAATCTACGTTTATGAATATAATCACAAAAAAACTGATGCCGGATGCAGGTATAGTTGAATGGGCAAAACGAGTGCGTGTCGGTTACCTGGATCAGCATGCGGACTTGAAGCAGGGCATGACAATTCGTGATGTACTGCGAACGGCGTTTCAGTTTATGTATGACATGGAAACAGAAATGAATGAGTTGTTCGGCAAAATGGGCGAAGTTGAGCCGGATGAGCTGGAGACTCTCTTAGAAGAAACAGGAAAAATTCAAGAAACGCTGGAACAGAGTGGCTTTTATATTATCGATGCAAAAGTGGAGGAAGTAGCGAATGGCCTAGGGCTGAATGATTTTGGACTTGATCGTGATGTCCACGACTTGAGTGGTGGACAGCGGACAAAGGTTCTTCTTGGAAAGTTGCTTTTGGAAAAACCAGATATTCTCCTTCTCGATGAACCGACGAACTACTTGGACGTAGAGCATATTGAATGGCTGCGTGGCTATCTTCAAGACTACCCAGGTGCATTTATTCTTATTTCTCACGATATTCCATTCCTGAATAGTGTTATTAATCTAATCTACCATATGGAAAACCAGCAAATTACACGCTATCCGGGAGATTATGAAGAATTCAAACGCGTATATGAAATGAAGAAGCAGCAAGTTGAAGCTGCTTACAAGAAACAACAAAAAGAAATTGCGAATTTGAAAGATTTTGTAGCGCGGAACAAGGCGAATGCAGCGACAAGCCGCATGGCTCAATCGCGTCAGAAAAAGCTTGATAAGATGGACATGATCGAACTGGATGCAGAAAAACCGAAGCCTCATTTTGATTTCAAACCGGCAAGAACTCCAGGGAAGTTTCTATTCGAAACAAAAGACCTTGTTATCGGTTACGATGAACCGCTGTCCAGTCCACTCACTCTTACAATGGAGAGAGGGCAGAAAATTGCTCTGTCAGGTGCCAACGGGATTGGTAAGACGACATTGTTGAAAAGCTTACTCGGTGAGATTCCAGCATTGTCTGGCTCTGTAGAACGAGGAGAGCATCTTCACATTGGTTACTTTGAGCAGGAAATTAAAAATGAAAGTGATAAAACATGCATTGAAGAAGTTTGGAGTGAATTCCCGCATTTCACGCAATATGAAGTACGTGCTGCTTTAGCACGTGTAGGTTTGACTACAAAGCATATTGAGAGCAAGGTGAAAGTGCTCAGCGGTGGAGAGCGTGCCAAGGTTCGCCTATGTAAGCTTGTCAATCAGGAAACGAACTTGCTCGTTCTTGATGAACCGACGAATCACCTTGATCAAGATGCGAAAGACGAATTAAAACGAGCGTTGCAGGAATATAAAGGCAGTGTGCTGCTTATTTCTCACGAGCCGGAATTCTATGAAGGACTGGCGACGGATATTTGGAATGGCGAGAAATGGACAACAAAAGTATTTTAAGATGAGAATCGGCAGCTGGAACTCCTGGCTGCCGATTTTGTTCTAAGATAAAATATTTGCATGTAATCTGTCCTCGACGAATAGGTTGTAACAAGAGTTGGACAACTTGTTTCGGGGAGTGCAGTGAATGAGTGTTTTCTTTGGTTACGTTTTTATGGGACTGGCTATCGCAGCGCCAATTGGTCCAGTGAACGCCGCTCAGCTGGACAGAGGAATTAAGAGTGGTTTTTGGCATGCATGGCTAGTCGGCCTTGGTTCCATTATGGCGGATTTTGTGTATGTTGGTGTCGTCTATCTTGGACTTATTCAATTCATGGAAATTCAGATTGTCCAAGCTTTCCTTTGGTCTTTTGGTACTTTTGTACTCATGTATACAGGAATTGAAGGTATTGTGAATGCCGGGAAGATTGATATGCGCTCGTCTGATAAAAGACAAACTGCGGCCAAATCATTTTTTGGAGGTTTTCTAATCTCCATATCAAATCCTTTGACGATCCTGTTTTGGCTCGGAATTTATGGATCAATCCTAGCAAAGACTTCTGCAACCTATACGACATTCCAAATTATTCTTTACAGCTTTGCGATTTTTCTCGGGCTATTTGCATGGGATTTGTTCATGGCGACTGTCGCGAGTACTTCGAAGAAATTTCTCAATTCAAAAGCACTCAAATGGATTTCAACTTTTTCCGGCCTTTCACTAATTGGATTTGCCATTTATTTTGGAATAGAGGCATTCAAAATACTGTTCATGTAAATGAAAAACAAGGAGACTGTCCGCTTAATGGGCAGTCTCCTTATCCTTATTTTTGTTCATGAAGTGTTTGATAATAAACGCTATAACAATCAGTATAACGAACAAGATACTTACATAAAACCCGGGGCGACTTTCTTTATCAACGAGCGTCCCGCTAATGGCAGCGGCAATTAGCAGCATGCCGATATATCGTTTGATATGTCCGCCACCTTTCACCTCAATAAGCCGAGGGAAGGAGAACAGAATGAAGAGCCAATTGTACATGAGCATGAGACCGGCGGATGTAGTAATGTATTCGTACACTTTTCCGGGCATCAGAACAGATAGTACAATTGAAGCAATGAGTCCGCAAATGGTAAGCAACAGTGCAAATGGCTGGACTTTCAACTTCCATTTAATCGCAAACAGTTTTGGAGCGTCACCATCTTCAGCGAGTGTTACAATCATGCTTGTAACAGCGAATAATGAAGCTGACATAGTAGAAAAACCAGCAATGATAATAGCTCCAATGAAAATGTGGGGGAAGAAATCGAGATTGTAATCAGCTAGAGCGACAACGAACGGACTCTCATTGATTTTGAACTTTTCGAGGGAAGCAAGACTAGTCGCTAGGATAAGCGAAATCAGATAGATGATTGTAAGAACGATGAGCATAACGGATGCAGACTTTACAGCATCCTCCCGATTCTTAAGTCTTGTTGACATGATTCCCATAATTTCAATTCCTCCGAAAGCATAAAAGCCGAATATCAATGAGGCCCACAAACCCATTACGCCACTTGGGATGAAATCGCCCACTGTCTTTGAAAATTGGAAATCGGAGCTGCCGCCGCCGAACAGACCAAAAATTACAGCGATGGCGAGTATGATGAACATGAAGATGGCTGCAATTTTAATGACCGCGAAGATATTCTGTGCTTTTTCAAAGCCGCTCGTTCCAATCAGCACGACAATGACACCGAGTATGGCATAAAATGTTCCAAAAACCCAAAGTGGCCAGTCAGGGAACCAGAATTTGGACAAGATGGAGAGAGCGGTAAGCTGACTGCCGACTATGAGAATTTCTGAGAACCAGTATACCCAACCGCTGCTGAAGCCCGCCCATGACCCATAAGCTTTTTTTGCATAAGAGCGGAAGGCACCTTTTTGAGGGTCCTTTGCAGACATTTTGGCTAGTGCTTCAGCGACAATATATGTCCCGATTGCTGCGAGAATAAATGAAATGATAATAGCTGGTCCAGCCATTTTGATGCCGATGACCGAGCCGAGAAAGTAGCCGGTTCCAATGATGCAACCGACTCCAACGAGGGAGAGCTGCCACCAGGCTAGCTTTTTTTCGTCCTTGGAATTAGCTGAAGTTCCCAATTGAGGATCGACTCCTTTCATGAGAATTAGTATTGACGGGAGAGAAAGTTTTATGCGGGGTATGTACCAGTTGAGAAGATAGAAATTTCTTTGGACAAACGAGCCTAAAACGATATAGTGGTTTCATCAAATATAGAGGGTATAAAACTCCTGATACGGTTTGCCAAGGGCATACCATGCATTATAATGATAGGAATATGAATTGAAGGAGAGCGTACTGTGACGCGACTTTTATACGCAATTATTATTGTTTGTTTTCTTGATACATTTGTCCAGCTGCCGATTATTACGCCATATGCGATTGGTCTTGGTGCTTCACATGCACTTGCAGGCTCAATTGTTGCGGTGTACTCTTTGACGAATATGCTTGGGAATGTGGTTGGCGGGCATTGGATTGACCAGTTTGGCCGTAAGCGGATGCTGCTAGTCGGCCTTTGTTCTGTTGCTGTCGTTCTGTTCTTTTACCCGGCCATGCAGTCGGGGCCCCAGCTATTCGTAATCCGGATGTTGCATGGACTAGCAGGGGGGATTCTGATTCCGGCTGCCTTCGCTTATATTGGTGATCGAACATCAAAGAAGACAAGAGGAAAGGCAATGGCATTTACAGGAGCTTCAATAGGGACTGCTGCCATAGCAGGTCCGGCATTTGGCGGAATTATGACATCATTGGATAAGGTTGAATGGGTCTTTATCATAATCGGTATTTTGTTCCTCCTATCAGCACTTCTAGTTGTCAAATTCATTCCTGAATCGTTTACTCTTAGCGAGCGTGGCAAGGTGAGTGTCGGTGATTTTGTCCCGTTGCTAAAAAATCCAGGTGTCATTCAAGCATCACTAGCTGCTTTCGCACTTATGATCAGCAATGGCACTTTGGCTTTTGCATTGCCGCTACAAGTCGAAGCAGCAGGACTGGCACCTGGGAAAACAGGCATGCTGCTAACCATTTTCGGTTTAATGGCACTTGTTGTTTTCCTTTCACCGTTGAACAGGGTGTTTGAGAGGGTTCGGTTCATACCTCTCATTTTCGGAGGTCTTGTACTGATAAGTCTTGGGCTTTTCATGCTGCAAACTATGGCAAGTTTGAATGTGGGGATCGTCGCAATGCTTGTTTATGGAACTGGCTTTGCATTCGTTTTTCCATCAATGAATCAACTCGTCGCAGCCGAGTCGCAAAAAGTGGACAGGGGCAAGGCTTATGGAATCTTTTATGCTTTCTTCTCCCTAGGAGCGGTTGCGGGTTCAGCAATGTCGGGGGCGATTTCTGAGGCCGGCAGGGCACCATTCGCAACGAGCGCATTTGTCATGTTGCTAGGGGCAGTACTGCTAGTAATCCTGTCAGCTTTAAGGAGGCCTCATTTGCTCAAGTAAAATTGAAAAACAAATGCCCCAGCCTGGTTTTTTGATAACCAGGCTGGGGCATTTCGTTTGTTATTCGGTTTCCTGCAAAGGTTTCTTTCTGAACTTGGCAAGGAATTCATATACGACAGGGACAATGACGAGTGTAAGCAATGTGGAGCTTGTCAAACCACCGATTACAGTAATGCCGAGTCCTTTTGAAATGAGGCCTCCGCCTCCACCTTCGAGACCGACAGCAAGCGGGATGAGCGCACCGATTGTAGCTAGTGCAGTCATGAGGATCGGTCGCAATCTCGTTGAACCTGCTTCAAGCAAAGCTTCTCTCGTCGTCATGCCATCTCTTTCATTGTGGATGACGCGGTCAATCAGCACAATTGCGTTCGTTACTACAATACCAATGAGCATAAGCAAACCAATCATACTGGATACGCTCAATGGTTCCTGGCCAATCCATAGTGCAATCAAGCTTCCAATCATGATGAACGGAAGAGAGAAGAGAATTGCAAATGGTGCCAAAGCTCCATGGAATGTAATGACGAGTACAAAATAGACAATTGCAACTGCTGCAAGCATGGCAAGAGCAAGTTGTGTGAATGCCTTGTTGATGTCTTCCGTCACGCCGCCAAACTCGACTGTTGTTCCATCTGGAAGGTCAAGTTTGTCAATTTTACTCTCCACAGTACGTGAAACGCCGCCGACATCTTTGCTTTTAACATCAGCTGTTACAGATGCATACATTCGGCCATCACGACGTTCGATTGTATCTGGGGACTTGCCAGTCTTTACATCCAGGACATCTTTGATTTTTACCTGAGTGCCAAGTGGCGTCGTGATTTTTACGTTTTCCAGATCTTTTAGAGATTTGTATTCCCGTTCTTCTGTCTGGAGATAGACAGAGACGTCTTTGCCTTCATGTTTGACCTTAGTAATGGATGGTTGTTCAGCAGTTTTTGCAAGTTCCATACCAATTTGCGCTGCTGTCAGTCCATTTTCGGCCAGTTTCTTTTGGTTGGCTATAAGGGTGTACTGGTCATATGCCTCAGAGAGACTTGTATCTACTTTAACAAGGTCTTTATTTTTCTTAAGTACAGGGATGATCTTATCTGTAGCTTTCTGAATGGCCTCAATGTCATCTCCATAAACAAGGAGATCAAGACCGCTAGAACCAGTACCGGAAAAGTCCATGCTCTTCCATTCACCATTTTTCGTTTCTTTGTTCAGTTTGTTGATGAGCTTAAGATCTTCACCTTTGAAATTCTCAAAGTCATCATCATACTCGATGAAGAAGAGGGCAGAATTATCTCCGCCACCTGCACCTGTCATAGCTCCCATCGGACTGCCGCCACCTTGAGAATACTGATAGGATTTGACACCATCGCGTTTGCTGATTAGTTTCTCAGCTTGAAGTGCAGATTTTTCAGCTTCTTCTTTTGTTTCCCCTGGTTCAGGACTGTATGTCGCCATAACCATCTTTTGTTCATCTTCAGGCAAGAAGCTGACGCCTATTAGAGGAAGAAGGAAAAGACTTAAGACAAGAATGACGATGGAGCCACCAAATGTGATGAGTTTATGGTTCAATGTCCACTTAAGGATGCGCTTATAAAGGTTTGCCAGTTTCCCTGGTTTCTCCTTATGGTGAACTGCTAATGCTTCATCAGCATAGAGCTGTTTTTTGAACAGAGTATGAGCAAGCATCGGTACAAGTGTTACTGCTACGACAAGTGATGCGGCTAGTGCAAATACAACTGCAAGTGCAAAAGGCATGAACATTTCTCCGACTTGTCCACTAACAAAGCCGAGAGGAAGGAACACCGCAATCGTTACGACTGTTGAAGAGAAAATAGGCGTAAACATTTGACGTGTCGCTTCACGCACAAGTGCCTTGCCGCGCAATTTTTCACCTGGTAGGGCCATGCGGCGATAGATATTCTCCATGACAACGATTGAGTCATCGATGACACGGCCGATTGCGACTGTAAGCGCACCGAGTGTCAGGATGTTCAATGTTATATCCATTTGATGCATAATGAAAATTGCGATCAGTAGGGACAACGGTATTGAAATGATTGAAATTAATGTCGTCTTGATACTTCTTAGGAAGAGTAAAATGATCACAACAGCGAACAAGATACCGAACAAAGCTTTATCCAGCATCGTGCTGACGGAATCTTCAATTGGCTCACCCTGGTCGAAAGAAGTTTCGACTGTAAGACCGTAGTCTTTTTCAAAGTCTTTTATTTTGTCTTTTACTTTATTGACGACTTCGACTGTGTTTGCAGTTGAGGTTTTTACAATTTGGATACTAATCGATTCTTCACCATTTGTACGGGAAATCGATTCTGCTTCACCAATAAGTTTTACCTTGGCAATATCCTGTAATTGTACAGTCGGAATCTTCATTCCTTGTTGTGCTTGTGCGGAAGCTGGCGGTCCGCTTTGAGCACCAGCCTGCGGCATAGCTTGTCCGCCCTGACTTTGTGCAACACCTTGTTGTGCACCGGCTTGTCCGGTTGCTGCTTGCTGCCCAGCACCTTGAGATGGCATTGCAGGTATTTCGATTTTCTTAAGATCAGCTACCGTTGCAACATTTCCATCAATGACTAGGTTTTTAACATCTTTGTCAAAAGTGGTAAGTCCGAGCGGGTAAGTAATATTAGAACCTTGGAGAATCTGTTCTACAGATTTTTCTGTAAGTCCATATTGTGCAAGCTTCTTCTTATCAAAATCGAGGTTCACCTTTTCCAGCTGCTGTCCGGTTACTTGCACATCAGCAACACCATCGATTCCACTCAGAGCAGGAACGACATCCTTTTCCACTCTCTGTGTCAGGTCTTTAAGAGAATGTTTTGCATCACTTAAGCTGAGTGCGAGAACAGGGAAGGCATTAAAGCTAAGCCTTGTTACTTGCGGATCTTTCACCTGATCCGGCATTTCCACATCCGTTACAGCTTCTTTTACATCGTTTACTGCCTGGTCCATATCTGTATTGAAATCAAATTCAATTTGTATGGATGAAGCATTGGCAAGTGAATTGGATGTGACAAGTTTCACATCTTTCAAGTTTTCAATAGCCTGTTCCAGAGGTTCTGTCACTTTCTCTGCTACTTCATCTGGGGCAGCCCCTGGGTATGTAGTAAGAATTGAGACGTTTGGCATTGTAATATCAGG
The DNA here is from genome assembly GCF_030762805.1 of Aciduricibacillus chroicocephali. Lineage (NCBI taxonomy): Bacteria > Bacillati > Bacillota > Bacilli > Caryophanales > Bacillaceae > Aciduricibacillus > Aciduricibacillus chroicocephali. Next base: position 604,603 of record NZ_CP129113.1, read on the forward strand.
CATTGTTTCCTGCTTCATATTCAATCCGGAATAGAGGCCTGCGACGATGACCATAATTGTAAGAATCCATATGGCCAGTTTGTTGTTCATCGAGAAATTAATTATTTTCCGCAAAGTCTTCGCTCCTTTTTTAAATTGACTAGTTGGTCACAGTAATTTGACCATATGGTCGCTATTTATATAATATAGAGGTACGAAGCTGCAATTACAATGTATTTTCTATGAATTTAAATATTTTTTAGGATGACCGAATGGTCGGAAAAAAGAGGTGCCGTCATTTTGAAAGAACAGAAACAAAATGAAATCATCAAGACTTCCATTCGTCTTTTTGCAGAAAAAGGGTTTTATCAGACGAGCGTCCAAGATATTGTGGATGCGTGTGGAATGTCCAAGGGGGCATTCTATGGTTACTTCTCTTCCAAAGAAGCTTTGCATATTGCTATTTTTAAACATTATTTCAAGGAAATGCGAAGCGTGATTGAAAGTATCAACAAAGAAGATGTAACACCTCGAGAGAAGTTGAGGAAACAAATGGCAGCTCCGCTTAAATCCATCCGCGGCCAAAAAGAATTTTTTGTCATGTATTTGCGTGAGCAGAGTTTCTCCATTAATAAGGAGCTTCGTGAGTTCATGGAAGCATTTCAAAAAGATATGATTGTTTGGTACGAAAAAAGTTTATTGGCCATCTATGGGGCTGAGATGCGATCTTGCTTTGGAGACTTGATGCTGGCAGCGGAAGGTTTGCGCAATAGTTATTTATCGGCAATGCTATTTTTAGATTCGCAAATTGACATAGAAAGATTCCCCGACTTCCTCATGAACCGCCTAGATGAGCTAGCGGATGCATTCCGTGCTGGTGAGAAGCCGATTATAACAAGTGATCTTTTTGATAGAAGTTCGGATAAAGATTGTACTCCTAGAGAAGAGGCTGTTCATCTGCTTGAGGAGATGAAGAAGCGACTTGAGGAAAAAGAAGTAAAAGATGAAGGGATGATTCACGTTCTGAACATGCTGCTAATCGAGTTGACCAAAGAAAAATATGATCCCTATTACGTTCAAGGGATGCTTGCCAACCTTAAGAAACTGAATCAATTTGACAGCCAGCGAGCAAAAATTGCAAAACTGCTTGATATAGAAATATTGTAGTTACAAGTCTGTACTCTAAAGGGTACAGACTTTTTATATGGGGAAGATAGAGTAAGTGATTGTAAATAAATATATTTTAATGTTAAAATACTTTTTGTGAAATTAATCCTAGTATAAATCCAAAGGGGATCATACGGAAATGAAGGATAACATATGAACAAAAAGATGATTATTTCGAATACATTGCTCTTTATCGGGATTTTGGCGTTTATCCTGCTATTCAGTGCGGTGTTCAGTCAAGAGAATATGCTTATAGGTATATCGACGATAACGGCGATGCTCATGCTATTAGAGCGTGACCTGACAGCAGAGCCGCTTATGAACACTGGTAAACTGCTTACCTTTAATTTGTTCATGGGAATTGCTGCTTATCTCGCTAATTTGAACATGTGGCTTGGAATTCCAGTTAATTTCATTGCGATGTTCGTGATCAGCTACATGCTTATCTTTAATTTGAAAAACCCACTTTACTTGCCGTTCTCGCTACAGTATCTTTTCCTTCTTGCAATGCCAGTAGGGCTTTCCGGTTTGCCATTACGTCTCGGTGCGCTCGCATTTGGTGCAATTGCCATTATGGGACTCCAGTTGATCTTTAACAGAAACAGAGTTGCCAAAGGTGGCAAAAATCTAATCAAGGCAATTTGTGAAGCGCTTACAGAAAAGGTTGAATTGATACAAAAAGGTGAATCTGGCGCTGAAGAGAGCGCGCGTGTCAAAAGTTCGATAAGCAGTTTGCGCTCGATGATTTATGATAAAAGGGAAGAAGATTACTATTTGACGGATGAAGGCATGACATTGTTGAATATCTCAGCAGCGTTGGAGAAGATTAATCTTTTTCTCAATCAGATTCAATTAGACAAGACAGATGAGCGGTTACTTAATGATTTGCAGACCACTCTTAAACTCGCAGCAAAAGGTGTTGCTTCAGATGAACCATTGGATGAATTGAAGCGTTCATTCTCCAACTTGCTAGGCAAATATGAAGGTAATGACAACATACCTCTATTTTCATTGCGCATCCTTGCCAATGTTGATTCTTTGCTGGACAGTTTGTATGAATTGAAAAAGCTCGATAGGAAGCAAGGGAAAATTACACGTAAACTGCATGAAGTGCCGTTGAAGTTTAAAAAGCTGACATACGGTAACGCACCAAAGCATACGACTTCCATTAAGTTTTCCTATGCGATCAGAGTTGCAATCGGTATTACAATTGGCGCTTTCCTTACAGACTATTTCAAGCTGGAAGAAGGCCGTTGGATGCTATTTACAATTCTGTCTGTATCCATTCCGATATATGAACAGTCACGTCAGAAGATGCGTGACAGGCTTTTTGCAACGATTGTAGGAGCATTGGTAGCAGTTTTTCTCTTTACAATTTTTGACTCGAATCCAGCCAGGTCAGCTTTGCTTCTGCTCGGTGGCTATCTCATGAGCTATATCAAAGTGTACCGTTACAGTACAATTCTTGTTACATTTTCGGCTATTGGTTCTGTCGTGCTTATTACTGGAGAAACTCACTTTTTAACGACAGAAAGAGTGCTGCTCGTTGCATCTGGACTTGTGTTGGCGCTTATGATCAATCGTTTCATCTTGCCGTACAAACAGACAGATGCTATAAGCAATCTCCAGAAAATGTACAAAGATACAATCAATACAATGCTTCAAGAACTGCGGCTTGGTAATGGGGATGTTGACAATAAAGACAACCACAGTATGAAAAACTTGCTCATCATTACAACAATGATAGAGGACCGGTTGAAGGTGGATCTGGAGAAAGGGAGCGAGCCTGCAAATACAGAGTGGATGAATCAATTACGTTTAATCACCTGCTCAATTTTTGAATTATCGCTTTGGCTTGAGAAGCGTGGTCTGGAATCTATGAGAAATCCGGATATTGAAAGAAGTATTCGGGAAATGAAGAAAGTAAATCTTCAAAACGGAGTTGTTTCTTCTCATGGAATAGAAACAGTTGTAAATCAGATTGAAGCTGCCTCGACTTTAGAAAACAGAATTGCACTTAGTATGATCTTTGAAATTACTGCTGAACTTGCTGCCTTGAACAAAATAAACTGGAAAGTTTCATAACCACTGCTATTAAAAAATTGGAGGGATCCATATGAAAAAACTGTTAGGTAAAACAGCTATTATTACAGGTGCGAGCAGTGGAATAGGAGCAGCAATTGCAAGGGAGCTTGCATCAGCCGGAGCAAATGTTGTACTTGCTGCACGCCGTGCTCAGCCACTCATCGAACAGGCAGATGAAATTAAAGCTTCTGGTAGTGTAGCACTCGCTGTTCCTACAAACATGGCGGTGAAGGAAGAGGTCGAGCAGCTTGTGAAGCAGGCAGCAGAACATTTCGGCCATGTTGATATTTTTGTTAACAATGCTGGACAGATGCTTTCCGCTCAGGTGACCAAAGGGGAGGTTGAAGATTGGGAGCGTATGATAGATGTGAACGTGAAAGGTGTCCTCTACGGTATTAACGCTGTTCTGCCAGCAATGCTTACACGTTCTGAAGGGCATCTCGTCAATATTGCTTCTGTTTCAGGGCATGAAGTGACAAAAACCAGTACCGTCTATAGTGCTACGAAATTCGCTGTACGTGCGATTTCTCAAGGACTGGAGAAGGAACTTGCGAGGACAGGGGTACGGGTGACAAATATTTCTCCTGGCATGGTGGATACACCGCTGAGTAACACAATTACAGATAGACAAAAGCTGGCTGCAGAAGATATCGCCAAGGCAGTGGTATATGCTGTCACCCAGCCTGACTATGTCAATGTAAATGAAATTACAGTACGTCCTGTGTAACAATGTGGGACATGGCATATAAGCCATGTTCCTTTTTTGTCGAATTGAGCGTTTTATTTGTTTACTGTCAGGGAATCTTTTCCTGAGACAAGACTGAGCGAGGAAGGGAATGTATGAATGTTTTCAAAACGAGTATTAATGTGTGCTGTTGCTGCAAGTGTTGCGATCCTTACTGCATGCGGAAACGGGGCAGAAAAAGATGCGGATGGCCGTTATGAGGTACGCGCACAGCGAGCCTTGAAAGTAGGACCAGAGCGGACAAAGGCGGATAATAGTAATACATATGAAGCGATTAAGCCGTCAAACAATGCAAAGAAGCTGATAAATCATTATACAGAAGAAGAGAAAAAGGATATGCCGATTCATGAGGCGCATGGCGATAGTCAAACAAGAAGTGTACCGCTTGGACAGACCCTTTTAAAAGGCAAAAGGGATTTATCAAACGGACCACTGAAAGATCATCGCCTCGTCGCTTATTATGGTACTCCCCTATCTCAAAATATGGGCATACTTGGCGAATATGAACCAGAGATTATGATGCAACGGTTGAAAAAACAGGCTGCTGTCTATTCAGAGTTAGATCCGGAACGACCTGCAATACCGACAATCGAACTAATCGCCACAGTTGCCCAGCGAAGTCCAGGACCTCAGGGTCTATACATCACGCCCCCGTCCAAAAAAGTTATAGATGAATATGTAAAGCTTGCGGAAAAACATGGTGCACTGCTTATGCTGGATGTACAACTTGGCCGAGCTGATGTGATGACAGCGGTTAAAGAGGTGGAAGAATATTTACGTTTGCCTAACGTACATCTTGCCATTGATACGGAGTATAGCGTCGGTCCAGGGCAAGTTCCAGGAATGGATCTTGGTCATGTTGAGGGAGCAGACATTCAGGAAGCTGTTGAATATGTAGACCAAATCGTTCAAAAGGAGCATTTGCCAGATAAAGTTGTTCTCGTTCATCAGTTTGGCAATGGTATTGTCCGTAATAAGGAAGAAATTCATCCGACCAAACATGTGGAGGTTCCGCTTAACTACGATGGATTTGGTGATGCTGCCATTAAGCAGAGTGCTTATGGAAAACTTGTTCGCAACGAGCCTATACAGTATGGCGGGTTTAAGCTTTTCCATAAAAATGATAAACCGCTTATGACACCAAAACAGGTTCTGCAGCTGGATCCAGCGCCTGCCATGATTAATTATCAATAATATAAATCGGTTTGTGAATCTACTTTTAACAAAACAAGCCCCTGCAGTTTGCTCAAAACTCTGCAGGGGCTTGTTTTCTATTGAATCAATCTAGCCTTTCCACTTCTACTTGTATTTTGGTCACATACTGATCGATACTCTGCACAGCGACCTCGTCCAGCACGTATTCTTCATAGGCATTACCTTTTATTTTCAAGTTATTCTTTCTAAAATATTTCTTAATCCTCGTATATGTTTTGCCAATGGTAGCTTCGTCCCCAATGTGATAAGCGGTCACATAGAGTCCGGCTGGTCTTATGAAAACTGGACGTTCTGAATAAGAACTATCTGCTTCTATATACAAGTATTCATAGTTTTCGTAGTCCTCAGTGTCTAGTTGCGGCATTGCAATAAGAGCACCAATCGGATTTCCCTTGTTCAGTCCGAGGTGTTCAATATCTTTGCTGAATGCAGACAGTATTTTAACAAAAGCACGGTCTGAGCAATCAAGGAGAGAGGGACTTAAGTAAAGAGGGAGTGCTTCTTCATTTTTTAGGACGATTTTTGAGAAGTCTGTTGCAAGTGCCAATTCAATTTGGGAGATTTTCGTATCAATGATTTTCTGAACGCGGCTGAGTTCGATTCGTTTTTTCTCCAACTCTTTTGATTTGCGCGCAAGCAGGCTATTCAACTCATCTGGAGTCTTATCCTGAAGAAATGATTTAATCTCTTTTAATGGCATTCCGAGAGTTTTAAGCAATTCAATGACTGTGTAGACGCCATATTGTTGGAAAGTATAAAAACGATATCCTTTTTCATTTCTGAATTCAGGTGAGAGCAAACCAATCTCATCATAATGAAAGAGTGTTTTCTTCTTAACATTACATAGATTGGCGAATTCTCCAGTTGTGAAATATTTACCTCTGTCTTCGCTCATTTTAAATCAGCTCCTTGACTATCCGGTTACTGGATACTTTAGTATTTATGTTAGCACAAAAGCAAGTGTGTCATAAATATGAAAGGGTCTGAAAATCATGATTGGGATTCACAATGTAACGGAAGAGAATTACCGAAGCATACTAAAACTGGAAGTATCAGAGGGGCAGGAAGATTTCATCGAAACTCCGTATGAATGCTTGGAAGAAGCGGCAGAGTGCAAATTGTATAAGCTCGTTGGCTTGTCTATTGACGGTGATTTTGCAGGCTTTGCCATGTACGGATATTTTCCCGCAGAGAAAGCAGAAATAAGTGGAAGACTGTGGATCGACCGCTTTCTTGTCGATGGGAATTTTCAGGGGAAGGGTCTCGGGAAAAAGTTTTTCCAGGCTATCATCCAACAGGTGGAATCAGAATATGGAAAGCAGCCAATCTATCTTAGTGTCTATGCGCAGAATAGTGTTGCAATCCGTATGTATGAGAAGTTCGGTTTTATTCCTACTGGTGAACAAGATGTGAACGGTGAATTAATCATGGTTAGAAGCCTCGAGCAAGGAGCATGCAATTTGCATGTATAAGGTGACGATAAATGAATGAGTTAAAAAATACACCCGTACGGAAACTGTTTATAACTTATCTAGTTCCTTCAGTACTTGGATTAATGCTCATGTCAGTCAATATTCTGATTGATGGTATTTTTGTCAGTAAAGGGGTTGGAGCGGAGGCGCTTGCGGGCGTTAACATTGCTGTACCAGTCTATTCCATTCTGCTCGCGCTTTCTCTATGGATTGGCATTGGAGGCGGCACACTCTACTCTATTGCTGGAGGAAGAGGGGATTGGAAGGAAGCGCGTCAATATTTCACACAAAGTTTAGTCTGGGCAATTGGCATCGTCGGTACGATTATCTTGCTCTGTCTATGGAAAGAGAAGGAATTGGCTCTACTGTTTGGAGCGGATAAAGAGATCTTGCCGTATGTACTGGATTATCTGCATATTATTGTACTCTACGGACTTGTCTATGTCCTTGAAAATATTTTAAGTATTTTCATACGAAATGATGGCAACCCGAAACTTGCAATGTCGGGTCTGATTGTGAACTCGGTACTGAATATTATCCTAAACTACATTTTTATTTTTCAGTTTGGCTGGGGAATCAAAGGGGCGGCATATGCAACAATCATTGCAACTTTTGTAGGTGTCATAGTGATGTGCTCCCACTTCCTTCGTAAAAAGAGCCAGTTGGGATTCGTCCCGTTTACACCTGATCTGCGTAAATTAAAAGAAATACTGACAATAGGTTTTCCAAGCTTCATTGCGGAAGGAACAGCTGCTGTAATGACAGTCGGCTATAATGTAACCTTTATGTCATACGTCGGAAAAATTGGTATTACCGCTTTTGCGGCTGTCAATTATTTGCACGCCGTTTTTCTGATGTTCTTTCTTGCTGTTGGTGCAGCGATTCAGCCACTCGTCAGCTATCATCATGGAGCGGGACTGCATACCCGAGCTAAGCAATTCCGAAAATATGCTCTTGTCACAGGTGCGGTCTTTGGGGTAATTGTCTTTGGGGTCTGTCTGTTATTTGGCAAACAGCTCGCTAGTTTGTTCAACGTAACAGGAGGGGCTTTGCTCTCCTATACAGTTACAGGGCTTACCTTATTCACAACAGGTTATTTGTTCCTATCCATTAACATGGTTTGGGCTGAGTATTGCCAAGCGATCAAGCGGACAAGGGCTGCAACGATTATCATTTTGCTGCGGAGTATTGTATTTTTCCTTCCGTTGCTATGGCTGCTTCCGGAGCTTTTCGGAAAATGGGCGATATGGTTAGCGCTGCCGGGCGCTGAATTTTTGACAGCGGCTTCTATTTTTATCATTCTTGGTTACCAGAGAAAAGCTGAAAGGTCAGTAAAAGAAGTAAATTAAAAGATGAAGCACTGCAGGAATTGGCTATTCCGAATTTGCTTCATCTTTTTCTGCGTTGGATCATTGTGACGACATTGTTACCTCGTAATTTGTTCTCGTTAATGTTATGGATATGTTTTTCTTTGATTGTATGGTCGGCATGCGTATAACAATTCAATAAGGTGTAAAAGCCATCAATTTCTTCAGGTACGAGGCAGGCTGGTGAAGCGAGCAAATTTTCTTTTATTTTTAGTGCAAGACGATTCCTTTTCAATACAGTTATGTCCTTTGTGTGGACAGTCACTTTCTTTAAGGTACAGCGTTCACTAAAAACAATAAAGGATTTAAACAAATGATTGTTTTCAATTCCGAGTAATTGTCTAATCGCCCGGATATGACCGGCATTTTGCATAATAGGATTGTAGAAGCGGTTTTTATTTCGGGGACTGAACACCTGTGTCCATTGCTTTTGCTTTTCATCTCCAAAAATCCATCCGCCAAAATTCTTAGACTCAACTACATAGAAACCTTTTTCGGTAATCATGACCAAATCGATTTCAGTCATTGTTCCATCTTTCTTAGGTATGTATAAATTGGTTAAGATGCGCTTATAGCCAGGGACCTTTTCTAATATGGAATATGTCTTGTATTCTCCATAAATACCTTTATCAAGGAATGTCCTCAAGAATGGATTACCGCTTTCCTGAGAATAGCTTTTATGTTTTTTTAGCTGTACAAGGAAGGCTGCGAGAAGAACAAAACAAATGAGAAGACCTGCCAATATTTCCACCTCGCCATATTGTGAATATTCTTATCATACTATATTCGGTCGTGTTTGTTTTTGTTTTTTAGGAAAAGGGAACTGGATTGAATCATATGTTCATAGAAGGAGTCCTGAAAATGAGAGACAGATTACAGCATTATATAAATGGCGAATGGGTCGATTCTACAGGTTCTGAAACGACAGAAGTCCTGAATCCCGCCACTGAAGAAGTTATAGGTCACATCAGTCTCGGAAAAGAAGAGGATCTTGACAAGGCAGTAAAAGCAGCACGAGCTGCATTCCCTGCTTTTTCTCGTACTACGAGGGAAGAGAGGATTGACCTGCTGGATAAGATTGTTGATGCTTATGAACGCAGAAAAGATGAAATTATTGAGGTCATCACACTGGAACTTGGCTCACCAGTGAAAAAGTCGGAAGAAGTCCATTATGCAATGGGGTATAACCACTTCAAACAGGCTGCTAAAGAACTGAAAACATTCCAATTTACTGACAAACGAGAGAACTCCACTGTTGTAAAAGAATCCATTGGGGTGAGCGGTCTGATTACACCTTGGAACTTCCCAACGAATCAGACGACTACGAAGATTGCCAGTGCGCTTGCTGCAGGAAGTCCAATGGTTCTGAAACCTGCAGAAATTACACCTTATGCTGCAATGATTCTTGCTGAAATCTTCGATGAGGTTGGCGTACCAAAAGGTGTATTTAATCTTGTGAACGGGACAGGAGAAACGATTGGGAACGGCATAAGTTCTCACCCGGATATCGATTTTGTATCGTTTACAGGATCTGTGCCAGTTGGGACAAAAATTATGGAAAATGCTGCTCAGACGATAAAGAAAGTCGCACTGGAGCTTGGTGGCAAGTCTCCACTTATCGTACTTGAGGATGCTGATCCGGAATATGCTGCCAACACAGCTGTCTCCCATATTATGAGCAATACTGGGCAGGTATGTTCGGCGGCAACACGCATTATCGTTCCAAAACAAATGAAAGAGGAATTCGAAAAGGCCCTCGAAAAGGTACTGCCTACTTACAAAGTCGGCGACCCGCAAGACCGTAATACATTCACAGGGCCTCTTGTTGCCGAGAAAATTTGGAATCGAGTACAGGAATATATCCAGAAAGGCATTGATGAGGGAGCTACGCTTCTTGCGGGCGGAACAGGCAAACCAGACGGGCTTGAAAAAGGATACTTTGCTAAGCCGACCATCTTTACAGATGTGAAAAATGATATGACAATTGCGCGCGAAGAAATTTTCGGCCCTGTCATGTCGGTCATCTATTCAGATTCATTGGATAATGCGATTGAGATTGCGAATGACACAGACTATGGGTTGGCAGGCTACGTGGTCGGCAAGGACAAAAAGACACTTGCACAAGTTGCAAAAAGTATCCGCGCTGGTCGTATTACAATCAACAATGCAAAAAGTGACTTCTCAGCACCATTCGGAGGATACAAGCAATCCGGAATTGGCCGTGAATGGGGAAACTTCGGCATTGAGGAGTATCTTGAGCCAAAAGCGATTCTTGGAATGGAAGAATAAATAGATTTTCGAAGCTGAAGCGGCGAAGTGACCTCTCTATTGAGAACATTTCGCCGCTTTTGATTTTAATGCGATTAACTTCCAATGGAATGGAGTGCGCGCATACGATAGGCATTCATTGCAGTTTCACCAAGCTGCTCCATTAAGTTATGGTTCGCATATGCACCAACAATGGCTCCAAAACCTGGAATGAGCTGGAGCAGTTTCGCTAAGTCGATATAATCACGGTATTCTTGCTGGAACACTTGCCAGTCCATATCAAGGATGGCATGTTTATAAATTTCCCAATTCTCAATGACTTCCAGAGTTTCACGGCGCTTTTCGGTATTTGAAAAGGCAAGCTGGAAGATATGAAGAAGGAAGAGCCGTTCTTCATATTGGTGAGGATTATATCCGTACACTGCAGCAGTCTCATAAAGGAATTTCATTTTAATGGAGAGCAGGAGCGGAAAGTCCGCGATTCCGAGCAAAATTCCGCCAAAGCCTGTTCCTGCACCTTCTGCGACAGCGGCTTTTTGATATGTGGCTAACTTTTCTCTGAACAGTTGATCTTGTTCGAATAGGGTTGAAGGAGCGGCAGCCTGCCGGGATAAAACACTAGCCCCTGTAAGGATTGATTTAATAAATGCTTTTATGGCCACAGTAATCGCTTGATGTATTTTCTGTGGGATGACGGAATTTATCTTGTTTTGAACATTTTTGGACATGCGTTTCATAAGATGAGGATTTTGGAGTTGCTTTTTCTTCCACATCTGTATTTCTTTTTGGACAATTTCTTCATAGCTTGTCATAAGAAACCTCCTGATCCTATTATGATTATTTTTAAAATTATACTTATGTCACAGGATATCCACAGAAACTTTACGCAAGAGCATAATGCACCTTCTGCGAATTGCAGTACGGTCGTACCAACTTGTATAATGTCTGAAAAAGGAGGGACCTAATGTTCAAAAAACTGATTAGACAGTTCATGCATGGAAGCAGTGAACGAAGACGCGGGTACTATTATGATAGCAGTAAGCGAAAGCATCATTACTATAAATCCGGCAGCAGTGGGCGCCACAGGCACAACCCGCTCAGTGGCAGCAAACGATATAAACGAAAAGGCTGGGGAAGCAGCAGTTAATTGGATGTTGCCTTAATAGCGGCTAGAAGATCTTTGCGAAGCTCATCAGCATTTTCATATGGTTGAATTAGTCCAAGAAGCTTTTTTAGCATATGGACTGTTTCTCCTGACAGCGACAGCTCTTCCGTCCAAGGAAGGGCTTTTTTCTGTTTTGAATTAAACGTAGTGTAGAGCAGATAGAGCAATACGTCCCCCATATCATAATAATCCTGTTTTCGCATTTCTTTTTGCACAGTCTCTGGCTCCGATGCTGCATCCACTGCCAGTCCAAAATCTATTAAATAGGTATTTCCATTTTTTAGCATTATATTTGGAATGCGCAAGTCCAAATGATACACATGCTGTTCATGAAGAAACTCAATAATATCCACTAAAGAAGACAAAAGAAGAAGTGCTTCATTTTCAGTAAAGGTGCTGTCAGAGACAAATATTTTCTCCTCTGCATTCTCGCCTTCAATGTAATCCATAACATAGATTGCAGCTTGTTCATGAAGGAAATGATCATGAAGTTTTGGAATACCTGGATGGTCGAGCTTCTTTAGCAAATCAATTTCCCTTATGAACATCTCGTTCTCCTTTAGCTTGCTTGGCCGCAATTGCTTGACCACTCGATATTCGGAAGCATTTAAATCTCTGCACAGGTAGGCCATGCCGTAGCTGCCTGTTCCAATCAGCTCTACAATCTTATAGCATCCTTTTAAAACAGTTCCTTTTTGGAAAGGGCGGTCAGCAAAATAACGGTAAGTTTTCCTAAGCACATTCATAATTGAAAAGGATTCAGCTCCTTATAATTCGGTACGGGCTATTCATTTTTTTATATTGTACATGATAATCGAGTCATGTTCAGTCATGACAATAGAAAAATGTTTATAGACAGATGAAGGACCGGGCAATTAATATAATATATGTTGCATCAAGAGATATCACATGAGAAGGAGGTACATCATTTTGAAAAAATTAGCCGCAGATCTACTAATGGTAATTCTGGGATCACTTATATATGCCCTTGCACTTACATTGCTTGCTATTCCAAGTGACTTGGCTGAAGGTGGGGTTCCCGGAGCTGCGATTCTGCTTCACTATGCATTTGACTGGTCCCCTGGACTTATCACCTTTATTTTGACTGCCAGTCTGATGGTTATCGGTTTCCGTTCTTTGCCGCGCAAATCGATTGCCTTATCCATCCTTACAGCCCCGCTGATTTCTTTCTTCATGTACATTTCAGAAGGACGGGCAGATGCGCTTGGTGATCCGCTTACTGCTGCCATTTTTGCAGGTTTCTTCATCGGTATAGGCTCAGGACTTATTTATCGTACGGGAAGTTCAATGGGAGGGACGAGCCTGATCGCCCAAATGTGCAAAAAATCACTTGGCTGGGATCTTGTTCGAACTATTTTTGTATTGGATACACTTGTTGTCCTATCTGGCCTTTTCGTCATCGGACCGCTCCATACAATGTATACAATTATCGCACTCTTCATCGGCAAGAAGGCAACAGACCTTGTTGTGGATGGACTTGACCCGCGTAAAGCAGTAAGTGTCATATCCGATGAAGCATCCAATATTGCGGATGCGATTGTCAGCCAGATGAATACGAGCGTGACAGTGTTCAAAGGCAGAGGCGGTTATTTGAAACAGGACAAAGATATGACTTATATCATTATTAATAAATATCAACTTATGAAACTGAAGAACATTATTGCTGCTATAGATGATAAAGCATTTGTCGTTGTCCATGATGTTCGCGAAGTGCAAGGTGGCAGTTTTTCAAGAATACGCTAATTACCTAAACACCGTTCCGCAGTTGCCGGAGCGGTGTTTTTTATGTTTTAAAAGATTCAATTCAGATTAGTGACTAATAGAGACAACACCAGCTGGGTGTATTACCTTATTTTAACCAATATATTTGAAGATATTGAAACGGAAAAAAGGGAATAGACAGTTATACGTTAATTAAGAAAGGGAGGCTTTAATATGGCCCAAGAAAAATCTGAAAACAACCAAGAGATCCTCAGGCCAACAGAGAAAGAAGATCGCCATATTGGTCCTCTTACGTTTATGTCCATGTGGGTGAGCGACGGAGTCAATTTGGGAAACATGACACTCGGAGCGAGTCTACTCGTTGCTGGAGCTGCTACTCTGAATATGGTGCAAACATTTGTGGCTGCCGGTATAGCAATTGCCATTATTTCGATTGTGTTTGCTTTAAATGACCGTCCTGGTTACAGGACAGGCATTCCATACGTTATTCAGCTGCGTCAGTCATTCGGTCGAAAGGGAACTGTATTCGCCTCTTTATTCCGAGCGATTCCTGGCGTCTTCTGGTATGGAGTGCAAAGTTGGATTGGCGGTACGGCTCTAAATGAGATTGTGAAATTTATAACAAAAGGGACTTTCAATAATATTGGTATCTGCTTTGCCATCCTCGTTGCAGTGCAGATCGGTTTGTCTTTGTTTGGCTTTGGGGCTGTCAAATGGGTAGGCACCATTGCATCAGTAGTAATTGGTGCAGGACTTATCTATGTATTCATCGTTCTGCTCCAATCTTATCCAGAGAAAATCTCTCATCGTTGGGTAGAAGCGAAAGGTACGTGGGGGTTGCCATTCTTCGGCTTTATCATGGTGTTCATGGGTAATTATGCGGCAACATTTTTAAGTGCTGCCGATTACTCAAGAGAACTTAAACCTGGTATTTCGGATACGAAACGCGGACTTCTTTATTTTTCTCCAATTTTCCTCGCGTATGGCTTTGTACTGACAATAGGAGCAATGCTTTCTGCAGCAACAGGAGATGCGAATCCGGTAAAAGCATTTTCAGTAGTTGTGGATAATGACTATATCAAGCTTGGAATGTCTGCATTCATCGTTCTTGGCGTCATCGCGACTAATATGGTTGCAAATATTGTAGCTCCGACGTATGTCATTACATTACTTACAAAAATGAAATACAAAACGGCTGCAATTATTACCGGCCTGATCGCATGCTGTACGTTTCCTTGGTTGCTCGTTAAGGATCAGTCTGCAAGCAATCTAAATGTATTTGTTCTCATCTATTGTGCATTTTTAGGACCAATTGCAGCAATCATGCTTATTGAGTATTATGTGTTGCGGAAGCAGAAGTTGGATATAGATGAATTGTATAAAAAAGATGGGATTTTTTCTGGTATTAACTGGGCGGCAGTGTTGGCTCTTCTTGTTGGAGCAGGAGCAGCATTCATACAATTGAAATTAGCCTGGCTGATAGGATTCATCATTGGTGGCATCGTATACTGGCTACTTATGAAATTTGCATTTAAAAAATCACTTTTCAAAAGACAAACACGCTACGAGTAGGGTCATTCTTTGTGAATGATCCTTTTTTATTTCGTAATTAGCAATTAAGGACGAGTCAAAAAGTAACTGTTCGGAAAGTCTGACAAGCTGGGTGCGTAAGATATAGTCAGGTGCCTAATTGGTAATTCAAGCAGCAAGGGGAGGGGAGGCCGCAATGTTCTATAACTGTTAGCGATGATGTATTTACCTGGATATTTTGCAACGGTCTGCATGTTGATTTACTTATGGAAAGTAAGAATCAATACAGAATTGCAAATGAAGGAGCGGGTAAGCATGACAAAAAAACTGGAAAATCAAACGTTGAACAATCAGCAAATTGAGGACACAGGAGATGACCGGTCACTTAGGCCGAACAGACCCGGTGATCGGACAGTCGGACCGGTTTCTTACGCATTTATGTGGATTGGTGATGGGGTCAATCTTGGAAACATGACGCTTGGGGCAAGTCTCATCGCCCTTGGTGTTGCAACACTGAATATATATCAGACATTCGCGGCGGCAATCTTGGCAATTGGAATAATCTCTGCAGTTTTTGCTTTAAATGATAGGCTTGGCTATAGAACGGGTATCCCTTATGTTGTTCAGTTGCGGATGTCTTTCGGAATGAAGGGGGCAGTCATTTCCTCACTCATGCGCGGAATTCCAGCCATTGTATGGTACGGCTTTCAAAGTTGGATCGGTGGTACGGCGCTGAATGAAATTGCGAAAGTTGCAACTGGCGGGTCTTTTGACAGTGTTCCAATCTGCTTTGTCGCATTGCAATTGTTCCAGATTGTTCTTTCTCTGTTTGGATTCCATGCAGTCAAATGGGTTGAGATGCTAGCTTCCATTGTCATCATGATTGCTCTTGTATATGTATTCGGAGTTCTCATCAGTTCACACGGCCCGGCAATTAAGGAAAGTTGGGTACAGGCGAAAGGTACATGGGGATTGCCATTCTTTGGGTTCATTATGGTTTTCCTTGGGAACTATGCGGCGATTTTCCTCAGTGCAGCTGATTATTCCCGCGAGCTTAAATCAGGGATTAGTGATAAAAAACGCGGATCACTATATTTCTTCCCAATTGTCGTCGCTTATGGATTCGTTCTCACAATCGGCGCGATGCTTGCTGCAGCAACAGGCAATTCCAATCCTGTGAAGGCATTTGCGATTGTAGTTGATAACCCGTATATAACAGTTGGCGTATCAGCCTTCATCGTTCTTGGCGTAATTGCAGTCAATATGGTAGCAAACATTATTCCACCAGCGTATGTCATTACACTTCTGACAAAAGTGAATTATAAAGTCGCTGTAACGATTACAGGACTCCTTGCTCTAGGGGCATTTCCATGGGTGCTCGTTAAAGATTCATCTTCAGCTGGACTCGCGATGTTCATTCTGATCTATTCAGCATTCTTGGGGCCAATTGTTGCGATCATGCTTGTTGAGTACTATATTTTGCGCAGGCAGCGGGTCGATGTTAAGGAGCTGTATAATGAAGAGGGCCAATTTGCAGGATTCAATCCAAGTGCGCTCATTGCCATGCTAGTTGGAGCAGGAGCTGCGTTCATTGAAGTGGAACTTGCTTGGATTGTCGGCCTTGTCGTAGCGGGAATCACATACTTCCTCTTGATGAAATATGCCTTTAAAGATTCACCGTTCAAAAAAGGAACGATCTTCGAAAAGAAGAAGTAGTCTATAAGGAAGCTGCACCAATGGAGCAGCTTCCTGGAATTTTTATATGGAGGGTTGGAAAATTGTGTACAAAAGTACATCGGATTATAGATGCACATATTCATCTTGATCAGTTCTCCGATAAAGAGCTGCCAGAATTTTATAATAGTATGAAGCGTGTAAACTGCTCTCATGTAGTAGCAGTTGGCTCAGATCTCGCCTCATCTGGGCGCATTCTCGATCTATCACATAAACACGATTGGGTAATTCCAGCTGCCGGTTTCCATCCGGAGCAATCAATCCCAAGTAAAGAAGAAGTGGACAAGCTATGTGTCTGGATTGTTGAACATGAGGCGGATATTGCTGCAATTGGAGAAATAGGATTGCCGACTTATTTGCTGCGTGAAAGGCAGGACACTAATATTCTTCCTTATATTGAACTGCTGGAAAGGCTGCTTAATTTGGCGAAAAAACTAGACAAGCCTGTTGCTCTGCATGCTGTTCATGCGGAAGCTGATATTGTTTGTGATTTATTGGAAAAAGCAGATATAGAAAATGCACATTTTCACTGGTTCAAAGGCAGCAAAGCAACAATGAAGAGAATGATGAACCGCGGATATTTTATTTCTTTGCCGCCTGAAATTGTATACAGACAGAAAATCAGAGATATCGCCAAACTTTATCCTTTAAATTTAATGATGGCAGAAACAGATGGTCCTTGGCCTTTTGATGGCCCTTTCAAGGGAATTCCAACACATCCAGAAATGATCCATGCCATCATCGAATCTATCGCCGAAATTAAAGGAATATATAAGAAAAAAGTATATGAGATAATTTGGAAAAATACAGTGGATTTCTATAATTTGCAATAGTACCTAGGCTGAAAGCGTTTTAATACAATCTTGTGAAAATAAGTCGAAATGTGATAATATTTTAGATACATAGTAAAATTAATCTGCTTGAATTTTTTATGAGCGGAAAAGGGAGTATTTTTTATGGAACAACAAGACTTGGCAAGAGGATTGAAGAACAGACACGTCCAATTAATTGCAATTGGCGGAGCAATCGGAACAGGTCTATTCCTTGGAGCGGGGAAGTCGATCCACTTGGCGGGCCCATCCATTTTGTTCGCTTATATGATTACTGGGGTGCTCTTATTCCTCGTCATGCGTGCATTGGGAGAGCTACTTGTATCAAACCTGGAGTATCATTCATTTGTTGATTTTGTTCAAGACTATTTAGGTGACCGAGCAGCATTTCTTACAGGATGGACCTACTGGTTCTGCTGGGTATCGATTGCCATGGCCGACTTGACGGCAGTTGGATTGTATACACAGTTCTGGTTCCCTGATGTGGCTCAGTGGGTTCCAGGATTAATCGCACTTGTAATTCTGCTTATCATGAACTTGACTACAGTTAAGTTATTCGGTGAGATGGAATTCTGGTTTGCATTAATCAAAGTTATCGCAATTCTTGCATTGATTGTAATTGGTATATTCATGATCTTAAAAGGATTCTCAACAAGCTCTGGTCCTGCGAGCTTCACGAATCTATGGAGTCATGGGGGCTGGTTCCCGAATGGAATGAAAGGCTTCATTCTATCGTTCCAGATGGTTGTCTTTGCATTTGTAGGAATAGAGCTTGTCGGTTTGACTGCTGGTGAAACAGCTGACCCTAAAAATGTCATTCCGAAAGCAATCAACAACATTCCAATTCGCATTATCGTATTTTACATAGGTGCACTCATTGTCATTATGAGCATCTATCCTTGGAACGCAATCGTTCCTACTGAAAGCCCGTTTGTTCAAGTATTCGTTGCTGTTGGGATTGCAGCTGCTGCAGCTATTATCAACTTTGTCGTTCTGACATCGGCTGCTTCTGCATGTAACAGTGCTGTTTTCAGTACAAGCCGTATGCTTTATGGATTGGCAAGAGATAAAAATGCGCCGAATTCATTTAATAAATTGACGAAGCGCCAAGTGCCGTCAAACGCACTTTACTTCTCAACGATCATAATCTTCATTTCAGTTGTACTGAACTATGTCATTCCTAAAGCTGAAGTAGTTTTCACGCTTGTGACAAGTGTTTCGACTGTATGTTTCCTCTTTATCTGGGCAGTTACTCTAATTAGTCATTTGCGCTATCGCAAAACTAGACCAGAACTGGCAGCAAAGAATACGTTCAAAATGCCGCTTTATCCTGTGGCGAACTATATTGCATTGATCTTCCTTGCGTTTATCGCTGTTGTTCTTGCTCTTGCAGAAGATACACGTGTGGCATTGTTTATCACACCAGTATGGTTCATCATTTTGCTCATTGTTTATGAAGTAAGAAAGAACAAAATCGTAAAAGCAAACTAAAAAATAGACGCGTTCCTCTAATTGGAACGCGTCTATTTTTCTTCTTCATCAAACTCTATATTTATTCCTTTTTCACTCAGATTCTGTATGCATTCATCGAGATAGTCTTCCGTATGCTCAGCATAGAAGCGGACGCCGGGGATAGCCATTTTCCCAGATTTAAAAGATTCCTGGTTGTGAGGTTCACAAATTTTGCCACGATAATGCGGATCCTTCCATGCTGAATCGACATTGTAACCGCGCTTCTGCATTTCTTCCATGATGGCTTCGTGGTAGCGGAAGAGCTGCTCAGGAGTATATTCGAATACATAATTGACAACAGAGTGTCTCTTACCCCAACCATTTCCACGCAGAGCACAACATTCCCGATGTTGGCCGAGTAATTGCTGGCGCGGTAGATAGGGAATGAGTTTTTCGTGCCATAAACGCATGATTCATCACTTCCTCTTACCATTTTAAAATGGGTAAATGTTATTTTTGACGAAACATATCTATTATAATCATTTCCCGGGAAATGATGGAATAAAAGTATTTCCGCAAATAGACATTGTTTTCTTTTCTTCCGTGGAAAACCTTATATGCAGACGCCGATTGTGTTAATATTTAGACAAGATAAAATATTGCTTGCGGAGGGGAAGACATGAACAAACAAGAATTCATTGAGAAACACGCGATTTCGCGTAAAAATACAAATTCATTAAAATGGGATGCATTGGGTGAGCGATTCGGCAACCCTAATTTGACTGCTGCATGGGTTGCAGATATGGAATTCAAAGCTCCACAGCAAGTCCTGGATGCAATCAAAAGCCGTGTTGATCATGGGGTATTCGGTTATTCATTCGTCTGGGATTCCTATTATGAAGCGTTCATCAATTGGGAACGTGAGCGTCATGGTTATGCAATTGATAAAGAATGGATGCGTTTTTCTACAGGGATTGTTACGGCTCTTTACTGGTTCGTCAATGCCTTCACGAAGCCATCTGAATCTGTGGCGATTCTAACACCTGTCTATTACCCGTTCCATAACGCTGTTAAAGATACTGGAAGGAATCTTGTTACATGTGAACTGATTCAGGAGAACGGTGTTTACGAGATTGATTTTGATACATTTGAGAAGCAGATTGCTGAGAATGATGTCAAGTTGTTCATCCAATGCTCTCCACATAATCCGGTTGGACGTGTATGGAAAGAGGATGAGTTGAAGAAAGTGTTGGAAATCTGCGAAAGACATGATGTTCTTGTCGTTTCCGATGAAATTCACCAGGATTTGGTCTTTGCTGGGCATAAACATATCCCTTCCGCAATTATTGAAGGTGGCAAGTACTCTGATCGAATCATTACAGTGACAGCACCTTCAAAGACATTCAACCTTGCTGGACTGCTCGTTTCACATATCATTATTCCAAATGAACAGCTTCGCAAAACGTATGATGAATACGTTAACACAGTGAACCAGACGGAAGTGAATGTTCTGGGCATGACTGGTGCTGAAGCGGCATATCGTCATGGAAGTGACTGGCTGGAAGGACTGCTTGCTGTTATTGAATCGAACTATAAGCATTTGAAGGACACATTGCTTGGTGCAGCGCCTGAGCTGATTATTTCTCCGCTTGAAGGGACTTACCTTACTTGGATTGATCTACGTGCTTATATTAATCCTCAAGAGACGAAAGAATTCATACAGGATAAATGTGGTGTTGCAATTGACTTCGGTGAGTGGTTCAGTGCTTCTTGCCAAGGATTCATCCGAATCAATTTGGCGACAGAACCGAAGTTCATTGAACATATTTCGAAACAGATCACAGAGCATTTACCTGAAAAGGTACGCTAATTAATGAATCCCGGCTGATTTTCAGCCGGGATTTTTCGTTCAAGCAGGAAACACGAATAATGTGGCTTTATCTGATAAGATTAAATGACAATGAGTGAAAGTGAGGGAACAAAAGTGGCAAAATTGACATCTTCTTTTGAACTGAAAAATATGAAACTGAAAAACCGAATTGTCATGTCACCGATGTGCCAGTATTCTGTTGAGGCTGAAGACGGGGTACCGACAGATTGGCATTACGTTCATTATGTCTCACGAGCTGTCGGTGGTGCAGGTCTAATACTTGTAGAGGCAGCGGCTGTTGATCCTGAGGGTCGTATTTCAAGCAGAGATCTCGGTATCTGGTCGGACGAGCAGATACCTGCATATAAAAAATTGGTCGATGAAGTTCATAAACATGGTGCGAAAATCGGCATCCAGCTGGCTCATGCCGGACGAAAAGCAGAGGATGCGATTCAGCCGGTAAGTGCCTCTGATACCCCACTGAATGTACGTGAAGGTGAAGAAGCTCCCAAAACACCACGTGCTCTTTCAACAGGTGAAGCTTCCGGCTTGGTGGATAAATTCAAGGAAGCAGCGCGTCGGGCAGTGGAGGCTGGTTTTGATACTGTAGAAATACACGGAGCTCATGGATACTTGATTCATCAGTTCATGTCTCCTTCAGTTAACAACCGTTCAGATGAGTACGGAAAAGATTTAGCAAAGTTTGGTGTAGATGTGACGAAGGCCGTAAAAGAAGTTGTACCGAAGGACTACCCGGTAATTATGCGCATGTCAGCAATTGAATATGAGGACGGCGGTTATGGATTGGACCACGCTATCGAAATAGCCAAACAGTTCAAGACGGCAGGCGTTGATGTTTTTGATGTGTCTACAGGTGGGGAAGGACCTCCGGGGAAATTGAAGCCGGGCAACTATCCTGGTTATCAAGTTCCGTTCGCTAGGGAATTCAAGAAAACGCTTGAAGTTCCAGTCATAGCTGTCGGTATGCTTGAGGACTTTTCTTTAGCTGAAGCAGTCATTGCGAACGGAGATGCTGACCTGGCTGCAATCGGTCGCGGTATGCTGAATGACCCGTACTGGGCAATTCATGCTGAAAAAGCATTGGATGGGAAAGTGGACGCCCCTGTGCCATACAAACGCGGGATTCGCTAAGCTTTTTCAAAAAAAGAGATGACGAAGCTGCATGTATCATGATACACTGTATATATGCGATGAGCTGATTTGCGTAAGACGGGGACAAGGCAATCTTGTGATGTGAACACATGGTCACCCGCCGCAAATTTTCGTAAAAAGGGCACCTGCTTCTAGTAGGTGCCCTTTTGTATTATACATATATAAAGGGGGAATATGATTGACTGGAATGTTCCTGGCTTCAATTTTGTCACTTATCCTTTACGTTGTCTTATCCGTTTTTGCCATAGTCCCAGCACGTGGAAAAGCGAAAACAAAATTATTGAAATGGACCGGGGTTATGTTTTTACTCCTCTTCATTTTTGGAGTAATGCTCGATTATCTTGTTCTGCTTCCGCTTACGGCAATCAATATATTGTTTGCCAATATTGTTATGGCAGCGCTCGGCCTCATTCTGATTTATCTCATCATGATAGCTAATACTTCCGTAGGCACAAAACGAAAAAATAAAAATACAACTGACACCAGTGAAGAAGGTTTTGGGGTCAACAAGCGGTTCGGTATTTTGGCAATTGTGTTTCTTGTGATTTTAATTCTTGCAGTCCCAACTACATTGATTGTTAACATCTCAGCGCTCGGATCAACTTATAAATCCATACCAAAAAAGGCTGAGGAAGAAGCAAAGCCAATGGATAAAGAAGAGACGCCGATTACGGTTTCACCGGAATTCGCCCGAAATAAGATTCAGAAGTCAATGAGCAGTGTACCGAATACCCAGTTTTATGATCTCGGCAAGCTGCAAGTTCAGAAGGTTGGCGAAGATATTGTTTATATTGCACCTGTTGAGTTCACTGGATTTTGGAAGTGGATTAGAGGAAAAGAGACAGAAGGTTATTTCCGTATTTCTGCAACAAATGTCAATGCTCAGCCTCAATTCGTAGAGAAAAAGATGAGCTATACGAACTCCAGTTATTTGAATAAATATGTTGATCGCCGGATTTATGCTTCCTATCCTTTCCACATCCAGATCGGTGAACCACAATTAGAAGTCGATGAACATGGAAAGCCGTGGTACGTACAAACCATTTATCGGCCTATTGGATTGTCAAATAAGCCTGATATGAAAAACATGTATGCCGCTGTAGTGAACCCTGTTACCGGTATGGTGAAGAAATACAGAGTGGAAGATGCTCCAGCATTTATTAACGGTACAATAAGCTCGGAGCTTGCGAGTGATGAGAATATGTATTTCGGAAAGTATGTCCATGGCTGGCTCAACTCCGTCTTCGGCAAGCGTGATGTGAAGATTCCGAATGAGTCGGGAACGGAAACGCATGTAACACCAATCTTCAATGAAGATGGGGATATGTTGTATTTTACAGACATGGCTTCCCCAAAGAAAAATATAGATTCAGCACTAGGTTATACTTTAATTAATGCGCGTACAGGTGAACTAACCTATTATAACGGGAAGAAAAATAATGGCATCATGGATTCGAAAGGCGCCAAGGAAATTGTTAATAAGGAATTTCCAGAAAAGAAGTGGCGCGGATCTATGCCGATTCTTTATAATATTGATGGCAATTCAACATGGGTCGTCAACGTGCTTGATCCGAATGGGCTTTTCAAAAAATACGCTTATATCAAAGCGGATGATGCCGATTTTGTCGTGTTTGGTGATAATGCAAAAGAGACGCTTGAAGCTTATCGGCTGCAGCTTGCGCAAGACCCGGGTAACGTTGAAGCGACAGGCGGTTCCAATCTGAAGAGCCGCGAAGGTACGGTTAGCCGCCTCCTTGTGACGAATCAGAAAAATGGGCAGGCTGTCCAATTTATTCTGAAAGGCGATAAAACGATTTATACGGTTAGTGCCGGAGCAGAACCACTCGCCATCTTCATGGAAAAAGGCGATAAGGTGAAGTTTAAGGCGAATATTCGTGATAACAGCATTGGACTAGTTGAAGAAATTAAAATTTCCGGCCTAACAGACTAGCTGGAAAGCATAGACACGCAAGAATTGGCAAAACTAAAAACGAGCACGCTCTGGAACTTGGAGCATGCTCGTTTTACTTATGGTTTCAATACGACTTTGATGTTGCCATCTTTTTTCTTATCAAAAATTTCATAAGCCTCAGCTGCATCGTCAATTTTCATTCTGTGCGTAATAATGTCGGTTGGATCAAGCTTTCCTTCTTTAACAAGATCATAAAGCTTTGGCATCAAATGAATGACAGGAGCCTGTCCCATTTTTAATGAAACATTACGAGTGAAGAATGATCCAATCGGGAAGTTGTTCGCTTCTGTCCCATATACACCAGTAAGCTGGACAGTACCAAACTTGCGAACAGCTTGTGAAGCAGTGATAATCGGACTGATGGTACCGAATTGGTTGTCTCCTTTAGACCCGAACTCTTTATTTGGCGGTACAGTTCCATCCATACCTACACAGTCAATGACCACATCAGCCCCGCCATTTGTCTCATCGTGGAGTAATGAACCAATATCAGGATTTTCATCGAAATTGTATGTTTCAACCTGATTTGTTTTCTTTGCATGTTCAAGACGATGTGGCACATGATCGACTGAGATAACTCGTTTGGCTCCTTTAAGCCAAGCGAATTTCTGTGCCATGAGCCCAATTGGTCCGCTCCCGAGAATGATGACTGTATCGCCTTCCTTTACACCAGCGTGCTCTACACTCCAATATGCAGTAGGCATGACATCGGATAGGAAAACGACACTTTCATCATCTAGTTCGCTATTTTCGGGAACTTTGAATGAAGTGAAATCGGCGTATGGGACACGTAGATATTCAGCTTGACCTCCAGGGAAGTTACCGAAATCCTCTGCAAAACCAAACAGGCCACCCGGCTCTCCATGAGGATTGGAGTTGTCACACTGGCTTTCCATTTGATGCTTGCAGAAGAAACATTCGCCACAGCCGATGTTGAATGGAACAACGATGCGATCGCCTTTCTTAAGATTTTTAACGGCCTTTCCGACTTCTTCAACAATACCCATCGGTTCATGGCCAACAATGTAATCCTGCTCAGGTGTGATACCGCCATGGTAAAGGTGTAAGTCCGAACCGCAAATACCGGATGCGGTGATTCTTACAATAACATCACGGTCGTCCTGGATATCTGGTGCTTTCATATCTTTTACGACCATTTTTTCTTTGCCTTGAAACGTTACAGCTTTCATGTTGTCACTCCTTCTGGGAAGATGATTGACTGTACCCGTCATCAGACTCTGATGAAACAACAAAGAGCAATATTTGAAAACCGTTTGAGGACTGGTCAGCGGTGGTATATATCCATTTAGGGAGGTGGGTTTTATGGTATTACTATCAATTGGAACGTTTCTCTGTGCTCTTTCATTTGCGTTTCTAGCTGTCTGCTTAGCAGTTTTGCTCCAGCAAACTTCACGCATACTGAAGCATACTGGTGAAACCGTTGACCAAGTTGAAAAAATGACAGACGATTTAGTACATGGTATTGAAAGAACAATTCTAGAAGGGGATCAACTGCTCGATGACCTCGAAGAAAAATTGGTAGCAGTCGACCCACTTGTAGCTTCAGCAGGACATATTGGGGATGCTGTAGAGGCTTCGGCTTCAGCACTTAATATTCAAGCAAGAAAACTTGCGGCACCAGAAAATCTCAATAAAATTGATCAATATGTCAAGGCGATTACTTGGAGTGAAGTGGCGAGTAGAATATACAAAAAATGGAAGGTAGCCGACACACAATCTTAAAGAAATGGGGGAGGCACAATGAGTCTAACGGGACTTGGTGTACTCATCATCGGTATTGCTTTTGCCATCTTCGCTGTATCACTTGGCAGAACGATGCTAAAAACGGCAGCTTTACTTAAAAGTTCAGATGTAATTGTTGAAAAAACACCTAAACAGATATATGGAATTATGGATGAATCAAGTTATTCAATGCGTTATGGGAACGATGCGCTGGCCGACTTGAATACGAAGATGCATGCGCTAACTCCTTTATTCTACGCAATTGGAGATCTTGGGAAAAGTTCCGAATCCGGAGCTTTATGGGTCCAACGCCAAGCGGAGAAGCTTAACCGCGAATCGGATAAGCTCGATGGAGAGACAGAAAGCAAGATCGGCAATAATGCATATGGATCCATTGCGCTCGCCATGTTTCTCATGAAAAAACGCAAAGAACTGCAACGCGTGAAGAAAGGATTGCGGTAATCATGGCAAATAATACGAACAAATCAAATCGTGGTGAAAAAAAGGAAATGGCTATTGCCGGTGCAATTTCATTCGGAGCTGCGATTCTTGGTACACTAGCCCAGTCAGGTGTAACCCGAACAGCAGCGAAAATGAAAGAAAAACCTACTTTGCTTGATAAACTGCGAGAGCGTAAACGCCTGATGTACCTTAAAGGAGAAGCAATCCATCGGGAATATGTAACACGAAAAGAAAACATTCGTGAATCAGCAGTAATTAACGCAAAAGTGGCTGTTAACAATAAACAAACTGTTTCTGTAGAGGAAAAAGAGCTCGTATGATTACGAGCTCTTTTTTTGATTTTATTAGGAGTGAATTTTACTTGTGTCTATTGTTATTTGAAGCTTAAAACTGTCTATGTAAAAGACGAATAAAATCAGATGACAATATGGTAAGGCACCGGTTGCAAAGCATCGGATTTCCGTTGCAGGCGAACGCTTTCCACGGGCATGGCTTCAGCTAAATTCCAGGCAAAAAACGCCTAGAATATTATCTTCAGCTCATGCTATTCCCGCGACGGACACGACGTCCTAGTGCCGACAATGCCACAGGACGTGGCGTTATGTCGGCTTGGAGTCGTCGCCTTCCACTGCAATCCTGGATGGAACACCGGACATAGCGGAGAAAAGATGCGAGACTCCCGTGGGAAGCACAAGCGTACTGAGACAGTGAGGCGCTTGCGCCACAGTGGCTCAGTGTTTGCCCGCAGGTAAAGAAAGACACTGAAAAAGCGACTGAAAGGTAGCTTGAACAGATGTCGCACTTATGCCCTTGGGTGAAAGCGAGCATTCTTTTCGTAGCGGCGGCTTATCCCCAAATACTTTTAAGAGCCTAACTATAGGCGGAAAATACTTCTATCTCACCTCCTATTATTATCTGCCGCATAGGAGTGTCAAATTTGCATAAATAAGGGGGCGATGTTTATGGCACAAATAGGCAAGCTACTTGCTTTGGACAATCTGACGTCTAAGAGTAGCATAATGATTAGGTGAACTAGTTCTTTCTATATAAAAACACCGGATGCTCACTTGGATAAGCATCCGGTGTTTTTTATTATTGTGTACTGCTTGTTTGTTTCATTGTGTCTTTGATCGTTTTCCGTTTCTCATACAAGTAGTAACCAAGTGAGAGGAGTCCGTAGAATCCATTTAAGCTCTCTTTGTCATTGACATGTTTTCCTTCGAGTACATTCGTTTTTAATGCGTCAGTTGCTTCTACTGCTGTAACGGAAAGTTTCTGTGAAGCACGGCCAGCGTCTCCAAGGATGTCGAACACTGGTGTCAGTTCTGCAACTTTTCCATTTACGTCATTAAGTGTTGAATTCGCCGTGTGCATGACGTCTGTCGCTTGACTTGTTACGTTATCAATCGTATTTGGCAGTTTGTCTGTTGTTTCCTTCAGGCTATCAAGCAAGTCCGACACTTTGCCGAGGGGCTTGATCAGCACGATGGAGATAATGAGAAGGGCGACCCCGATAACGAGTACGCCAATTCCAAGCCATAGCATGAATGATTCCTCCTTATTGTCCGTTGGATTCTGTTGGCTGTCTCTTTTTATAGTTCTTATATTTGCCAAATAGTGAGATGGCAGTATCTCCCCATTTGAGCGTGTCAGTCATTGCCTTCGTTGGCTTACCTTGTTTATTCAGACGGTTGGACACTTCATCAATTGATTCTTCCATATAATGCATAGAAGATTTCAACTGTCCGGCTGCATCAGCAACACCATCAAATGTCTGAAGTTTATTTTGAGCGTCTTCAGCGATTGTATCTGCCTTTTCCATAAGTGTCTGTGCTTTATCTGTCACAGAATTTACTTTCGTTTCGGCGCGCTCGATTGTGTGTTTAATCTGTTTCACACTGCTCATTACATTTTTTAGTGTGATGATGAGGTAGACTGCGATTAGTACGAGGGATAGCGCTGCGATGACTGCGCTTGCGTATAGCAGGATTACCACAAGAGCACCTCCTTGCTTGTTTTTGAATTTCCTCTATATTTACCACTTAGAGGATGGAGTTAAACGCGTCAGGTTCAATTCGGGAAAACTCCACTTTCCTAGTGTTTAATGCTGAAAAATGGGGGAATATATCGTGTACAAGCAAATCTCACAACGACAAAGGAGCTGGAATTAATGGGAACTTCAAATAACAATAATACAGGTAATACAGGTATGTGGATTGCTGCAGGTGTTGCAGTTACAGGACTCTCGCTCGTTTTACTGAACCGAAACGCAAGAAATAAAGTGATGGATACATCAATGTCAATGAAAGATACAGCGATGGATTATGCATCCAACGTAAAAAATGATCCTTCAGGCGTAAAGAGCTCACTAATTGATCGCATCAAGACAACAAGCTCTATTACAATGGAAGCAGTCAGCAAGATTCAGGACATTTTGAATAACGAAGGTAAAGATCTTAAAGAAACAGCGAATACCCTTGTAAAAGATTCAAAGCAGATGATTAATCATGCAATGGAAGCAAAAGAAACATTGTTGGACGCAAAAGATAAATCTATGGAAGCTAAAGACAAGGCAATGGAAGCAAAGGATAACGTTATGGAAGCCAAAGATGACATTGCTCCAGATTCTAAAGGCAAAAATGACAGCAATTTGCGTCGAGTTGGAGGCGAACAAGTAACACCAGCTGTGCCTATGGATTCAGTTCAGCGCACAGGTGCCAATAAAGGCAATGACGCACAAGATCCAATCAAACGCTAATCAATAATTAGAAGATACACTGACCTCATAAAGGGTCAGTGTATTTTTTTATTTAACAAATACTTTAAAAACAGTCCTGTAATGAGTCCCGGCAGAAGGAATAACATTGGTAGCAAGACGGGTCCTGGGAACAATCCGAACAAGGTGAAGTGTTCTGAGAAGATGACACCAAGGGTGACAAAAAAGGCTGAGCTGACGAATGGGAAAAAATCATAAGCAGCTTGCTCGCCCTTTCCTTCCTTGTAAGCATCCCAAATCGCAAAAAAGTAAATACAAGGATAGAACATGAGCCAATCATAATTCGCAAGTTCTGCAGCAAGTTCAGTTTTTCCATTGAAACTGTGCATGATAATACGATTGAAATTACCGTTTACATTGATAATGATTTCCAAGAAAATAAACAAGAATGCTTTGATGTAGTGTCCGTTCAGTATTTGGCCAAACCCAGGAAAAGCAATGCCCCAGAGCAGCAGTTCCAGTTTGCTATGCTGCTTGGATGTAAAAGTTGAACTCATTATCTTTGGGAGACCCACTTCTCAATATTATCCTCAATGACATATAGGGGTGGCCATCCTGGGTGCTTATTATAGTATGGTTCAAGTTTATTCCCCTTTTCTGGGTTCTTGGGCGAGAGCTTGGCGGTCGGCTGTTTCGGGAGGCTGCTCCATCCAACCTTTTTTTATTGTTAGTTCAAGGCCTTCTTTGGAATAGGAGGCGATTTCGGCTGCAAACTTTGTATACTTTGCCTGTATGTCCATCCTCATTGACTGAGTGAGGCTTTGGCCAAGTGCGGTAAGACCGACGCTCGCCATACCATTAGCTTCATAAAGCATCAGCTTATCGGAATAAGGGGGAATAAGATTGGAATCGGTGACGAGTGAATTCGGGAATGAAGGGACGGGCACCTGGAATTCCTGTAGTAGCTTTCCGTATGCTTCTATTTGCTTTTCTGCAAGCCTGATCCCTTTAACTAAAAATTGCCGAACTTCATCATCCTTTGCAACTTGGCTGAATGCTGTATTCATCATGCTGCCGATGGTGTTATGAATAATGTTCATATGCAGATAGCTTATTTCAGTTGCCAATAGTGGTCTTTTCTGACGTCCAAAGGTACCTGAAGATATGAACTTATCATCTTCCACATAATCACGCTTATATGGATACGGGACAATGGGTGCAGGGACATACATGCCTTTATTAAGTGCCAGTTCAACAGACTGCTTGTGCAATTTGTTCGTTGCAGTGAGTGATTCGCTGAACAGTTCATATAGATCAGACCTTGCTGCTCCACCAATCGCTGTTGCGAAATCTGCCATCGCTAGTCGGGAGAAATTCATAATGTTATGGACATAATATTCATCTACAAAAAGACGAGGCGCCTTCAGATTCACATCGTTTGCGGTAAATCCAATTGGAATAGAGAGAGAAGCTTCGGACATGATTTTTACGGAATCGGATAAGAAGCTTCTCACGAAACTGAGTGCATTTTTAACGAGATCAACGACTTCAGGGATTTCGACATGTACAGAGAATTGTTCAAAAACTCGTTCACTCAATGACATGTTCATATAGTTCGCAAAAATTGAAGCAACCTCTGCAGAATTAAGCTGCTGCTCAACATTTTTATACGGTAAATCCGCCATGGCATAGTCCTCCTTCATAAAACAATCGTGCTTCTAGTTTTGCCTCAACTTGCCAAAATATGCGGTCATGCTACACTTGAAGGAAAAAGGAGCGGTAGAAATATGAAACAGTCAGAATACATACAACTGTCAGCATGCGAGCTTTCAGAACTGATAAGCAGTAGGGAAGTAAAAGCAGGAGAAATAGCAGATTTGGCCATAGGCCGTGCAAAAGAAGTAAATGCTGAATTGAATGCAATTGTCCATGAGCGTTTTTCAAAAGCTCTTAAAGAGACAGAGGAAATTGGTGAAGGCAGGTTCGCAGGTGTACCAATTCTTCTTAAAAATATTTCACAGGCTTTGGCTGGCGAGCCGCTCACTTCCGGATCTATCCTTATGAAGGATGCCAGATCCGAAGCTGATTCCAACTATACTAAGAAGCTGAAGGAAGCTGGCTTTGTTGTAATGGGTCATACGAATACACCGGAATTCGGACTGAAAAATATTACCGAACCAAAGCTGTATGGTCCATCTCGTAATCCATGGAACCAAGATTTCTCTCCAGGTGGTTCAAGTGGCGGAGCGGCAGCAGCTGTAGCTTCTGGCATTGTACCTGTTGCTGGAGCAAGTGACGGTGGTGGATCCATTCGTATTCCGGCTTCATTTACGGGGCTTGTCGGCCTGAAACCGACTCGCGGCAGAACTCCGGTTGGACCAGGAGTCGGCAGACAGTGGCAGGGAGCGAGTATCGACTTTGTGTTGAGCAGAACGGTGCCAGACAGCGCAGCATTACTTGATGAGTTGCAAGTTATAGAGGATGCAGCTGCTTTCCAGGTTCCGCTTTATAATGGCAGTTATGAAGAGGAACTTTATACAGGCTTGCAAAAACCACTTAGAATCGGTTTCACAGTACAGTCACCAGTTGGTACACCGGTCGCTTCAGATGCTGTGGAGGCTGTTCATAAAATGGCAAAATGGCTTGAGTCGGAAGGTCATATCGTTGAAGAAGCTGATAATCATGTCGATGGATATGAGCTCATGCGTAATTATTTCCTAATGAACAGTGGTGAAATGGCAGGAGTAGTCAAGGAAATGGAGGCGGCGTTTGGTCGGAAGCTACAGGCGCAAGATATGGAAATCGAGTCTTGGATTCTTAATATAGCGGGCCAGTCGGTTTCCGCTGCAGAGTTCACTGCGAGTCTAGCTTCCTGGGATAAGGCGGCAGCGCATATGGCTAAGTTCCATGAGAAATACGATTTGTATCTTACTCCATCGACTGCTTATCCTGCACCAAAAGTTGGTGAGCTGACTCATTCAAGAGAAAGTGAAGATCGTTTGCTTGAACAGATGGAAGGCGCATCAGCTGCCAAACAGCAGGAGATTATTTATGACATGTTCCTGCCAAGCTTGACTGTGACTCCGTTTACTCAATTGGCAAACCTGACAGGTCAGCCTGCAATTTCTCTGCCGGTACACTTGACTGAAGCGGGATTGCCTCTAGGTGTCCAATTAGTCGCACCGAAAGGGAGAGAGGATCTTCTTCTTAAGATCAGTGCATTAGCTGAGCAGTCTGATATTTGGCAAGGCATGAAAGGAAACCCTTACTTTAATTAATAAAAAACGCCTTTGATCCTATTGTCTAGGATCGAAGGCGTTTTCAGGTCTGATCGGGTTTTTTCTTTTATGATAGATTGCATTCACCTCAGCACCAATCATGAGAATGAGTCCTGTTAAGAAGAACCAAATCATGAGGATGATGATTCCACCGAGGCTTCCGTAAGTGGCAGAATAGTTTCCGAAGTGGCTAATATAAAATGAAAAAACGAGTGAGATGAGTAACCACAATGTGCTCGCTGTAATGGCACCTGGAAGTGTATGTTTAAAAGGCAGCTTCTTGTTCGGTGCGAAGCGATAAAGAATTAGAAGAATGCCCGTAATGACTACAATGGCGATAATCCAGCGGCCAAATTGCAAATAACTGAGCAATTTTTCGTTGATTCCAAAGAAAGATTCCAGGAAATTGATGATTGCACTTCCCATGACAGGCAGCAGGATAGCGACGATTAATGACAAAACCATCCCAATTGTAAGTACAAGAGCAATTCCACGAACGACGAGGAAGTTTCTCGTTTCATCGACTTCATATGCTTCATTCGATGCTTTGATAAAAGCATTGATACCGTTGGATGCTGACCAAAGGGCACCAATGATACCGATTGTCAGCAAGCCGCCCTTACGATCTTCCACGATGCTGACGATATTCTCTCTTAGAAGACTTCCCATTTCAGAAGGAAGTGTCGAATAGATGAAGTTCATCGCCTCCTGTGGAGAGATGTTTAAATAAGGAATGATCGCGAATGCAACGACAAGCAACGGAACAATGGAAAGCATATAATAATAGGCCTGTGATGCGGCCAAAAGGGTAACATTATCTTTTTTAAATTGGCCTAAAACTTCTTTGGCGAAGCTGAAAAAAGCGGACATGGCTAAACCTCCATCTTGGTGCGATTTGAATCTGTGTAGCTCTATATGTGATTCTGTTATTCCCGAAATGATTTTTTCTAACCCTTGATACATGTATATTCTGTACAGCGCAACGGCAATAATCTATGAAAAATGGATAGAACATTGCATAGCAGTTTCACAATTTAGTATGATTGTACCAGTATTCGATACAGGTCTACAGAAAGAAGGCGAAGGAATGACGATTGCAAATGATCGCAATGGCAGTGCGAAATTGCGCTGTGTGCTTGATAATATGAAAAAAGTAATAATTGGCAAGGAAGAGGCTGCAGTTCTCTGTCTTACAGCATTGCTTGCGAAAGGACATGTACTCCTTGAGGACGTTCCAGGAGTAGGAAAGACGATGCTCATACGGACATTGGCAAGGTCCATTGGCGGTAAGTTTAATAGAATCCAGTTCACACCTGACCTTCTGCCGTCTGATATAACAGGTGTTTCTGTCTACAATCCAAAGTCACTGGAATTTGAATTCCATAAGGGACCAATCTTTGGAAACGTTATCCTCGCCGATGAAATCAACCGGACATCTCCGAAGACGCAGTCATCGCTTCTTGAAGCGATGGAGGAAGGAAGCGTAACTGTGGACGGGCAGACTTGGCGTCTGCAAAGCCCGTTTTTTGTAATGGCGACTCAGAATCCAATTGAACATGAAGGGACATATCCGCTGCCGGAAGCTCAGCTTGATCGGTTTATTCTTAAGCTGAGAATGGGGTATCCTGACCACGATGCTGAAATCGTTATGCTGGAGAACCAATCACAAGGAAATCCTCTAGCAGAGATAGAAACTGTCCTAGATGCTGCTGATCTAGTACTTATGCAGCATGAAGCGAAGGAAGTACATGTTGAACGAAGTATTCTTGATCTAATTGTGTCCTGGGCCCAGGCAACGAGAAACGATCCTTCCATTGAGTTGGGGATCAGCCCGCGTGGGACGCTTGCCCTTATGAATGCAGCAAAGGCATATGCGTACATTGCAGGGCGTGATTATGTGCTGCCGGATGATGTGAAATACTTGGCTCCGCATGTGCTTAGCCATCGCTTGATCCTTGCACCTGAAGCAAGATATGCACGCAAGAGCGCAGATGAAGTTCTTAAAGGCATTATTCATTCTATTGATATTCCAATTGTAAGGAATTCTTATCATGAAGCATAAAATCCGTCTAGTGGCAGGGGTACTATTCCTCATTGCCGCGGGGATTGCTCTTTTTTCTTTTGCGATGTTCCAGGGAGACAGGGTTAGCTGGTTCCTATTCTTCGGCTATATGCCAATTTTCTTGTACGAACTTTGCATGCTTATGTTCTCATTTCGTAATTGGAAAGTGGAGCGTATGCTGTCGCAATCGGTTGTTCAAGCAGGAGAAAAAGTTCATGTACGTCTGATTATGACGAGAAAATGGCCTTGGCCACTTTTTCTTTCTGTAGTGGAAGATTTGCTGCCGGAAAGCTTGCATCACAATTCAATATCGGGTGAATATATCCCGCAACGGATGAAGAGGCTGTTGTTTCCCGGATTTTCACGCAAGCTTGTCATATCTTATGAAATTGAATCTATTCCTCGTGGTACCCATGAATTGAATGGGGTGCGTCTCATGGCTTCTGATCTATTCGGTCTTATTAAAAAAGAATACACACTGTACGTAAAGGACGTAATTGTCTGTTATCCGAAGGCAAGACATCTTGCAGGGTACGAAAATGGATTGCTCTCGAGTGAAGGTGTCCAGGTCGGCGTCTTACCGGTACAGACCGGAAACATTGCTGCAGGTGCAAGGAATTATGTTGCAGGTGACAGGCTGTCCACTATTGATTGGAAGAAAACTGCCCGACTTCAAGAGATGATGACTAAGGAATTTGAGCAGGAGACGGGCAGAGAAATAATGCTTGTTCTTGATGCATGTCCCTATGACAATATGGAACCATCCGCGTTCGAAATATCGATTGAAATTGTACTCGGGCTGATCCGAAAGAATGCGGGTAAAATGGACGGGTCGTTTCTTACAATTGGCAAAAGTACGGAAATGTTTAATTTGGCACGCGGAGATTCAGAAACAGAGATTTTGCAGCATTTGGCGCAAATGAAACAGGATGCCCGCCGACCTTTTTATTCACAGTTGGAAGAAGCGGTGCTATTCAGCAAAGGTCGCAGAGATGTTACAATTGTTACGCCTAATTTGAACAGTTCACTGGAAAAGACAATTTCACAAATCCAGTTCCAGCATGGGAATGTCATTCTTGTTCTCGTTCAGCCTCGTAAAGAAATGTTATCTGTACAAAATAAGCTTGCCGAATCCAGGGTGCGTATTTTCATATATGATAACGAGCATATGCATGGAGGTGACAGAGGATGATACGTCAAAGAACGATGCAGCCTGTCATACTCGAAGCCATTATGTATTTGTTTGCCTGGCTGCTCTTCCTGGAATGGATTTATCCAGTTGGCAGAGTTGCTGAGCTTACAGGTATTCCAATTCTCATTATGTTCTCCGGCTGGTGTTTCTTGATTTCATTGCTATCAATTCGTTGGTGGCTTGGACTTATATTAAAAGGAGCGGCACTTATCTTCGCCCTTCAAAAAATATGCTACAAAGGCTCATTCCTGGAAGGTTCCTGGGTTGGGCGCTTTTCTGAAGAACTGAGTAATAATTTGAGTGTGCTTTTTTCGGGAACGTGGCAAAACTTGAATGAGATGTTCCGTGTGCTGCTTATTTTAGTCCTCATTTGGCTCATGAGCTATTTGCTGCATTATTGGTTCGTACTTATGAAGCGTGTGCTCCTTTTCGTATTGGCGACGATTGTATACGTATCTTTGCTTTCCACGTTCCTTGATTATGATGCGAAGATGGCTATCGTTCGGATTTTTATTTATTCAATTCTCGCATTTGGACTCGCCAACATATTGAAGACGGTTGATAAGGAAGTCGTTGCTTTGCCAGCGGGCAAACAGCTGTCCAAGGCATTGATTGCTTTACTAGCTTTTATGCTTGTAACACTTGGTGTAGCAGTCGCTTCTCCACAATTTGAACCGCAATGGACTGATCCGGTACCAGACGTGAAGCAATTTGCTCAAGAAAAATTAGGTGTTCGATTAGGCAGTCCAATGCGCCGTGTAGGTTATGGAGAAGATGACAGACAGTTGGGTGGTTCCTTCGTTCAAGATTATTCACCAGTCTTCAAGGCGATTGTACAGACAGACAATTACTGGCGTATCGAGACAAAGGATTTCTATACAGGAAAGGGTTGGAAACGTTCTGTTGCCCGTCCGCTGGAAAAGCAAATGGATGGTTTCATTGAACTTACTGATTATGAGGCAGGAAGTGAACATGCTAAGCAGCAGATCGGCAAATTGGAGTTCGAAGATGACAAGGCTCTGGACAAGCTGCTCTATCCATATGGTGTGGAAAGAGTTGGAGGGGATGCGGATTTCTATCTGGAGCCAATTTCAGAAGCCATCCATATTGAGAAAGATGGTAAGGATGCGCATCCAAAGAGCTACAATATTGAATATAGCTACCCTCAGTACGATGTGGGAAAATTGCAAAAAGCCCATGGCTCTGAGCCTGAAGCGATAGTTGATTTGTATACTCAGCTTCCCGCACAGTTGCCAGAGCGAATTGGAAAGCTGGCCAATCAGATCATATCTGGAGAGAAGAACCGGTATGATCAGGCTAAAGCGATTGAACAGTATTTTCATCAAAATAGTTATTCCTATGAGACGGCCAATGTGCCAATCCCTAAGGATCGACAGGATTATGTTGATCAATTTTTGTTTAATTCCAAGGCAGGCTATTGTGATAATTTTTCGACGGCAATGGTTGTTATGCTGAGAAGCCAAGGGATTCCTGCTCGTTGGGCGAAAGGATTCACTAGCGGAGATAGGGTCGGCTCTGAGGAAGTCTCGGGAGAACGCTTTTATGTGTACGAGGTGACGAACGCGAATGCCCATTCCTGGGTAGAAGTGTATTTCCCAGGAAGCGGCTGGGTGCCGTTTGAACCGACTCAAGGCTTTTCCAACGAAGCACAATTCAATCAGTCAAGTCCGGAGCACCAGCAAACCCCGAATTTGAATGCTGAAAACAAAAGCGACGAACGGAGCGACACTAAGGAAAATAAAAAACGACCGGATACTTCTACCGCTGAACGGCAGCCTAAAGAGGAACTGGGCAATGATCAGGTGCATAAAAAAGCATCCCCTGCAATGAAAAAACCTGGCAAAGCATCCGGGAAATCTTATTTGTTAGCTATCGTTATTGCGATTGTCGTTATTATAGCGGCAATTCTATACTATAAACGGTGGAGAATCCGAACAGCACTTGTCCGGAAAAAACTTCAGAAGCCTGACAGCATCGACTCAGAAGAGAAAGCATACAAGCACGTACTTGCACTTCTTTCCGCAAAAGGTTTGCCGAAAGAAAAGGGTCAGACGCTTCGCGAATATGCAGAACGAGTGGAACAGGCTGGCATCGGGAGTGAGTTCAAAGAGCTGACTGAGATGTATGAAGGACTGATCTACAGTGGTAAAAGTCGAGAAATGTCGAAACAAGCATTTATTTCATGCTGGGAACGGTTAACAAGTCGAATATTAGCTTGACCTGAGCATCTCTCGTTGGGTAAAATAAACTAAAGCAATTGATAGATGCGCACGGACGTCATACACACATTTGACTTTTTACGGGAATTGGCAGGCTCCTGCCGATTCCTTTCGTGTTGAGAGCGCAAAAGGTTCATCCTTTTCCTTTATATATAACAATTTGACCAGATGGGAGACTGACTCATGATCAATAACGAAATGATTCTCGTCCTGGACTTCGGGAGCCAGTACAATCAGCTGATTACTCGCCGTATCCGTGAATTTGGCGTGTACAGCGAATTGCATTCACACAAGATCACAATTGAAAAAATCAAGGAAATGAACCCGAAAGGTATCATCCTTTCCGGTGGCCCGCACAGTGTTCTTGATGAGAACAGCTTCCGTTGCGACGAACGTATCTTTGAACTTGGCATTCCTGTATTCGGTATTTGCTACGGCATGCAGTTGATGTCTGTACATTTCGGTGGACGTGTTGAGACTTCCAACCAGCGTGAGTACGGTAAGGCCGAAATCACACTAGGAAATAATGCTGAATTGTTCGCAGGTACACCTGATGGACAGACAGTATGGATGAGTCATGGTGACAAAGTTGCCGAAATTCCTGAAGGTTTCCAAGTGGATGCAACAAGCCCATCAACACCATTCGCAGCGATGAGCGATCCGTCTCGCAACCTTTACGGTGTTCAGTTCCACCCGGAAGTTCGTCACTCCGAGTATGGTAACGATGTGTTGAAGAACTTTGTCTTCAACATTTGTAAAGCAACAGGCGACTGGACAATTGGCAACTTCATCGAAATGGAACTTGAAAAGATCCGTAAAGAAGTTGGCGATAAGAAAGTATTGTGTGCCTTGAGCGGCGGCGTTGACTCTTCTGTAGTAGCAGCATTGATCCACAAAGCAATCGGCGATCAATTAACATGTATCTTCGTAGATCATGGCTTGCTTCGCAAAAACGAAGGCGACGAAGTGATGAAAGTATTCGCAGAAGATTTCCATATGAACATCATTCGCGTGAATGCACAAGAACGTTTCCTTTCTAAGCTTGCTGGTGTAGCAGATCCAGAGAAAAAACGTAAAATCATCGGTAACGAATTCATCTATGTATTCGATGATGAAGCGTCTAAATTGAAAGACATCGATTATTTGGCACAAGGTACGTTGTACACAGATATCATCGAAAGTGGTACTGAAACAGCACAAACAATCAAATCTCACCACAATGTTGGCGGCTTGCCAGAAGACATGCAGTTCAAATTGATTGAACCGCTTGACACATTGTTCAAAGATGAAGTACGTGCACTTGGTACAGAACTTGGCTTGCCAGATCATATCGTTTGGCGCCAGCCATTCCCAGGTCCGGGTCTTGCAATCCGTGTTCTTGGTGAAGTAACAGAAGAAAAGCTTGAAATCGTCCGCGAATCCGACTGGATCCTACGTGATGAAATCGCAAAAGCTGGTCTTGAACGCGATATCTGGCAGTACTTCACAGTACTTCCGAACATCAAGAGTGTCGGCGTAATGGGCGATGGCCGTACGTACGATCACACAATCGGTATCCGTGCTGTAACATCTATCGACGGTATGACTTCTGACTGGGCTCGTATCCCGTTTGAAGTATTGGAGCAAGTCTCCCGCCGCATCGTTAATGACGTTCAGAACGTTAACCGCGTTGTGTATGATATTACTTCTAAGCCACCTGCGACTATTGAGTGGGAATAAGAAAAATTAATTATAAAAGCTTGGGGAACCTATGTTTAATAGGTAATTCTCCAAGCTTTTTTGTTTGATAGTAAATTTGAAACCAAAAGAAATTTAATAGAGTTATAATTACATAAAAAAGGTAGTGATTTTTTATAATGTTAGATTCTGAAATAAATTATTGAGCGATACATTGCAGTTTTTTATTACAAACCCTAAGCGGAGCTCCTTTTTAGTGACGGAGGTGCAAGATGAAAAAGATTTTACGCGTCATCGGCCGGCTTATCGCGCTTATTCTGTTTTTCTTAGCATGCTGGGGGTCAGCATGGTCTCTGGGCTATATGCACAGCGTTTGGGAAGATGGGCGGCAGCAGCCTGAGGAACACAAAGTAGAAGAAAAAACGGTTCTGCGCACAAGATCCGGGGTTATGACATATTTAGCCCTATTTGATAAGGAAGCAGCCAGAGAGGTTTTTGAAACCTTGGAGCCAAGCCGGTATGCGTACGTGTCCGCGTCGCAATTTAAACAGCTGCGTCCCGGAGACAGCATAGATGTGCGAAAAATAAAGGGCGAATACAGCGCCACGAGCAGAACGTTTATTTCTGATCTCGCCACTGCCTTCTTTCTGGTAGTCCTGATTTTGTTGTATCCCGTTTTTTACCTGGCTTATTTGCTTGATAAATGGGTAGTAACCAGAGAGGTGATCGCACGGGTCAAGCCACTGCTTTTGTGGACTGGAATCATATTGCCGTTTAGCCTGTTTGCGCTCTTTTGCTTTTTCTCCTTACTCGGCGGCATCCAAACAATATTCTCTGTGTCAGCGTCCTACACGGGGACACAGATGGAGAAAGAAGCTGTTATCCTTGACAGTTATTCTTATATAGACAATTCGGGAAGACTGACCGTTCATTATTATTACAAGGCGATCGTATTCCAGGACGAGTCAGCTGGAGATGTCTACATGACAAAAGGAATGTCCCGCGAAGAATTTGAAACGCATAAAATCACGCTGCCGGTTGCTTATCAGGAGGGAAAGCCTCTTGATCTCCACGTACGGGACTCTGAAACACACAATCTTTGGTATTATTTGTATGACCAAAGTGATTTGGTTGGCAGCCTGCTCGGGTTGTTGTTTCTTTCCTTTTATGGATTCTTGTTCTGGGAAATCTGGCGCTTGAAAAAAGGAGAGCACAGGAATCGCAAAAGCAAACGGCGGAACTGAAACACCCCTTCTGCCAATGGCAGAAGGGGGTGTTTGCGTTAATATCGGCAAATCTGCGGCCCACCGGAAAAATCCTAATCCTTGCCCACAGCGGGAAACGAGCCGTCCGCACTTGAGATCAGAGTCCAGGAAAATCTGTTTGAAAGGGTTTGGGCTTGAATTCTTTTGGAGATACATCAACAGTTGTTGTACATATAAAACGCATATGAGAAAAGATAGAGTTTGATCCTAAAAATCAGTATTGTTAGAAACAATCTGGGGGTCTGGATATCGATTTAATCATAACAAGTAAATACAGTTTCTAAAGGAGGTCACTGCTTTGTATTTCAAACATATTAACAGGCTGATGATGATTCTTGTGTTTAGTTTAATTATGGCAGCTTGTCAAAAACAGGGCATTATAGATCAGACAAATGATGATACAAACGAAGAAAGTAGGGAAAAGCAAACAGTGAAGGATTCTAATGAAAATGAAAGGAGGTCTAAAGAAATGAAAAACAAAGCGAGCAATTATCTAGATGGAAGTCTACTAAAGGCAGTGAAAGATGGCAATCCAGAACTAGTGCGCTCAATACTGGAATCTGCTGATTACCAAGTTGATGAAAAGAACGGAAAAGGTGAGACTCCCTTGTTAATTGCCGTTCATAACAATTCTGTTAAGATCAGTAAGATGCTTATAGATCACGGGGCAGATATTAATGAACAGGATGATATCTTGGACAGTCCTTATCTATATGCTGGCGCCCTAGGCAGAACCGAAATATTAAAATATATGCTTGAAAAGGCTACCCCAGATGAGACCAAATTTAACCGTTATGGAGGAAATGCTATAATCCCTGCTGCAGAAAAGGGACACTTGGAAAATGTTAAATTGCTTCTTGAGAAAAGTAAGAGTGATGTGAATCACCAAAATGACTTTGGATATACCGCGCTCATTGAAGCAGTAGCTCTAACAGACGGTTCTACAGTATATCAAGACATCGTTCAAGTTTTATTAGATGGTGGAGCAAATCCTAATCTGAAAGATAACAATGGAAAAACTGCACTAGATTATGCACAAGAATTAAACTATACAGAAATGGAGCAGATCTTACTGAAATACAGATAAGCTGTGATTACTTAAGAAAGCTGTCTTTCTCAATTTTGACATCACCGAGATCCTCGATTGTGAACTTGCTGTCATAAGCATCAAACCAGTCGGGGAGGACTCTCTCGTACAAGACTTTTTGAGAAATCTGTTTCAGTTCGGCTTCGCTAATTTTATATTCTTTTAAGTAGGTTTTTATAGCAGAAGGGCTAGAGACTGTAAATTCATCGAGATTTTCATCGTTAATCAGCACGTATTCTCTCAAGCTTTTGTTGGTAAAAGTATACTCATAACAAATGTTAAAGAAGATATTATACGCAAGCTTTTGAGAATAGGTTATGTTTAGTTGCCGATCGTCGAATAAGAACAAGAACCCTAGATGATCTCCTTTTTTAAACACAGGCGTTTTATATACCTCGCTGAACATATTTTCTACATAATTCACGTTATCTCTTGAATTCCGAACAAGATTATCCATGCGGGCAAAGCCAATATGTTTTTGCTTTTTTATTGTCTCAGCTTCAATTTGATACATTTCTTCAAATACGTTTTTGGGTAATAAATTAATATTATTAATAAAAATCCATCCAAGCAAAACGAACAGTAAGCTGAACCTAACCATAAAATCGCGTTTATTTTTCATGAGGACCTCCAAATACAAACAAGCCTTGATTATTTAAGGAAGCTGTCTTTCTCAATTTTGACATTACCCAGATCCTCGACTGAGAACTTGCTGTCATAAGCATCAAACCAGTCAAGAAGGACTCTATTGTATAGCACTTCATGGGCGATTTGTTTCAGTTTAGACTCTTTTATATTGTAACGATTTAAATATCTTCTTATTTCGTTTCGATTTTTAGTATTAAACTCCTCTAGATTTTCATCATAAATTGAAACATATTCATTTAATTTGCGTGATTTTTGGTCATATACGTAACGGATATTTAGAGAAACGTCCATTTTTAAATCTTTGGAATAGGTAATATGAATCCTGTTTTTATCAAATAGAAAAAGAAAACGTATAGCTTCATCTTTTTCTAAAACTGTCTCTTCGTAATCCTCTGCCGCCATATTTCCTAGCATCATTCCGGATTTCCGATTCCAATGCTGAATGTTTTCCATATTAGGAAACCCGTCATCTGTATACTTGTTCATTGTCTTTTGTTCAGCAGTGTACATTTCATCGAATACGTTTTTAGGCACAAAAGCATCGCTAAGAATGATCCGGAACAGCAAGAAGAGTAGGATGAATAAAGTGGCTAATAACATAATGTGTTTTTTGAATCGTGTCCTGGCTGTTCGCGTATTTGTTTCTGCAGAAAAGAAATCAACGTTCATTTGTCTCTACCTCCTTAAGCTGAAATTACTCCTTTTATACTGTATGTCCTTGATCAGCATTTTGT
Organism: Aciduricibacillus chroicocephali; assembly: GCF_030762805.1. NCBI lineage: Bacteria > Bacillati > Bacillota > Bacilli > Caryophanales > Bacillaceae > Aciduricibacillus > Aciduricibacillus chroicocephali. The sequence goes on from NZ_CP129113.1 coordinate 647,474, forward strand.
CTTTTTCTAATTACTTCTCTTTATAACAGATTTATATGTTAATAGTTAATACGCTAATAGGTACATATGTTTCTATTTTGTTATATAGTATTTTAAAGTATTAAATAGGGGGGAAATGATGAACGATATAAAAAGGTGTGACTGGGCAAACAAAAATGAGATAGAACAGGAATACCATGATCGAGAATGGGGCATTCCGGTTCATGATGATAGAAAGCTATTTAAGTTGTTAATGTTAGAAGGGAAGCAAGCTGGTCTTAGTTGGGTAACAATCCTGAAGAAAATGGATACACTTTGTGAGGCTTTCGATGATTTTGATCCAGAAATCCTAATTACATATGACGATAAAAAGATAGCATCTCTTTTAGAAAATGAAGGCATCATTCGAAATAAGCTAAAGGTGAATGCTGTTATTAACAACGCCGCTGCGTATTTTAAGCTATGCGAAGAATTTAATTCATTGGATAATTACCTATGGGCTTACGTAGATTATAAAACAATTGTGAATGCATGGCAGCATTCTGAAGAGGTACCTGCTAGTACGCCGTTATCCGATGAAATCAGCAAAGACTTAAAAAAGCGAGGTTTCAAGTTTGTTGGTTCTACAACGATTTATGCATTTATGCAGTCGATTGGAATGGTAAACGATCATTTAACGTCCTGTGCTTTTTATCAGCGGTAGGAGCATAGAAATAACAAGAAGGACCTAACCGAAAGCAACAGTTAGGTCCTTCCTGTTTTCTGGGATTCTTCTTCAAGAGCAGCTACTTAAGAAAGCTGTCTTTCTTAAATTTCACACTACCCAGATCCTCGATTGTGAACTTGCTGTCGTTTGCTTCAAACCAGTCGGGGAGGACTCTTTTGTATAGAACATTATGTGCAGTGGATTTTAGTTCTTTTTCAGTAATCTTGTATGTTTTTAAATAACCTTTTATTTGTTCTATTTCTTTTACTGTGAAAGTCTCTGGCAATTGTTCATCATTAATTGTAATAAACTGGTTTAATTGATTTTCCTCATTCTTATATTGGTAGCGAATCATCAGGAATATATCCTTTTTAAGCTCTTTTGAGTAAGTTATATGAAGTTCCTGGTCATCGTAAAGAAATAAAAAGCTTATCGATTCACCCTCATTTAAAACAGATTTTTTATAATGTTCGTTAATCATATTCCCATCATAGGTTACTAGCTCTCGGGATTTGTTACGTATATTTTCCATGTTGGCAAAGCCAATTTTCTTCTGTTCTTTTATTGTTTTTCTCTCGATGTGATACATTTCATCGAATACATTATTTGGGGAAAGAGCTTTGTAATAGTAGCTTCCAATAATCAAGGACAGTAATAGGGTACACCCAATCATAAATCTTCGTTTATTTCTCATGTGAACCTCCGAATACAAATAAACTGTCATTATTTAAGGAAGCTGTCTTTCTCAATTTTGACATTACCAAGCTTATCGATTGAGAATTTGCTGTCATATGCTTCTAACCAATCGGATAGGACTCTTTTGTACAAAACATCATGAGCAGATTGCATTAGTTCATTTTTATTTATTCTTTATCTATTCAAATAAGTTCTGATTGCTTGCTTATTTTTGACGGTAAAATTAGATAGATTCTCATCATGTATAACAATATAGTTTTTTAAAGTTTTATTTGATACGCAATAATCATAACGTATATGCAGAGAAATATGATCTACTAATCGGATAGCGTAGGTTATATCTGCGGACTTTTTATTAAATAAAAATAAAAAACCTAAACTCTCCCCATCATTGAGGACGTTACTTTTGTACTCTTCAGAAAGGTAGAGTTCTTTATAGTTAGTACGATTCCGATCCCTAGATACAATTTCCTCCATATTGGAAAAACCAATACGTTCCTGTTTTTTACTTGCCTTGATTTCCGAATAATACATTTCATCAAAAATATTCTTGGGAGTATAGGATTTCTTTAGAATTAAAATAGTTGCTACTGTAATGAATAATATGGCTAATAACATAATGTATTGCTGGAGTCTTGTTTTGCTATTTTGCTTTTTTGTCTTTCCAGTTGAGGAATTGATATCTATTGTTTTCACCTCTTTAAGCAACTACTCAATAAACAATACTTTAACAGAAACTGTCAGTGTATACACTGACGAAAAATGAAAAAAGTTGTCGAGTTGAACACAATTCTGTGTTACAATTGGGTCGAACTAATAAGTAAATTGAATAGAGCTGAGCGTATAATTTCAGTAATAGGGTCTGAGAGTCTCTACCGAATCGCCGTAAATGGTTCGACTACGCACAGGAACAGCAGGATAGGTCTATACTTTATCTTGTTTGTTGTTATTGTTGTGCGGCATGCTCTTTGATGAATTCATCAAGGGTGTGTTTTTGTGTTTTTAAGGGGCTTTTTTGGAATTCCTTATAGATACATGGACAACATGAGATACTGAGAATAGGAAGGGAAGATCAATCAGTGAAAAAGTATTTTCAGTTTGAAGAGCTTGGCACAAATTATAAAAGAGAGTTCCTTGCCGGGCTAACAACATTCCTTGCGATGGCGTACATCCTGTTCGTTAATCCGCAGACACTCGGATTAGTAGGAATCGACCTGCCTAAAGGTGTAACGGGCATGGATCCGGGTGCGGTATTTACAGCGACAGCTTTGGCTGCGGCAGTAGGATCTTTATTCATGGGGATTGTAGCGAAATATCCTGTTGTATTGGCACCTGGTGTCGGTCTAAGTGCATTCTTCGCATTTACAGTAGTCCTTGGTTATGGAATTCCTTGGCAGACAGCTTTGTCAGGCGTTCTTGTATCTGGTATTTTCTTTATTTTACTTACGATGACAGGTCTGCGTGAGAAAATCATCAACTCCATTCCTGCGAACTTGAAGCAGGCAGTTGGTGTTGGTATTGGTTTCTTCATCGCCTTTATCGGTTTGAAGAGTGCGGGCATTATTGTTTCCAATCCATCGACATTCGTTGCAGTTGGTGACTTTACGAAACCATCCGTATTGCTTGCAGTTTTCGGTATTGTCATTTCCATCGTCTTCTTGACATTGAAAATTCAAGGCGGTATTTTCTATGGCATGATCCTAACAGCTATTGCCGGTATGGTAACAGGTCTGATTGATCATCCGAAGGGGATCGGTGATATCGTTGGCAGTGTCCCAAGTCTAGCTCCGACTTTTGGACAAGCATTTTTCCATTTTGATGATTTGTTCACTATTCAAATGCTTCTCGTTATCCTGACATTCTTGTTCGTTGATTTCTTTGATACGGCAGGTACGCTTGTTGCAGTTGCTTCACAGGCTGGTCTCATGCGTGACAACAAATTGCCACGCGCAGGCAGAGCTCTCGTAGCAGATTCCAGTGCTACAGTGGCCGGCGCAATCCTTGGAACTTCAACAACAACTTCATATATTGAGTCGACTGCAGGTGTTGCAGCAGGCGGACGTTCCGGTTTTACAGCTGTTGTGGCAGCTGGATTGTTCCTAATTTCTTTGTTCTTCTCCCCATTGCTTAGTGTAATCACACCAGAGGTGACAGCACCAGCACTCGTTATTGTAGGGATTTTAATGTCGACATCACTCGGCAATATCGAGTGGGATCGCTTTGAAGTGGCAGTACCATCATTCTTCACGATTGTAGCTATGCCGCTCACATACAGCATTGCGACAGGGATCGCGATGGGATTTGTCTTCTACCCAATTACAATGATTTTGAAGGGTAAAGCAAAAGAAATCCATCCGATTATGTATATGCTGTTCGTGATCTTTATTCTTTATTTCATATTCTTAAGCTAGTGTGGTCTGAAAAGGGACCTGTACAATTCATGTACGGGTCTCTTTTTGTTTTGCCCATCCTTTGCAGTGGAATACGGATTGCAGAAGGATAAAGGAGGCAGTTCAATGAAAACACATCAGCTTTATATTAATGGAGAGTATACAGATTCGACTGGCAATGAGTGGTTGGAAATTGCGAATCCTGCAACGGAAGAAATCATTGCGAAGGCACCTAGAGGAACGAAGGAGGATGTCGATAAAGCAGTAAAAGCTGCTTTTGATGCTCAACGAGAGTGGGAATTGACGCCTAATATTGATAGAGGCAAAATTGTCCGGAGGCTTGGTGATGTCATTCAGGAGAAGCGGGATACGTTTGTAAAACTGTTACAAGAAGAGCAGGGGAAAAACCATGAACTTGCTCAAGGGGAGGTTCATCTTGCGATAGATTACTTCCATTATATGTCCGAGTGGGCAAGGCGTATTGAAGGGGAAATTGTCCCGAGTGACAGACCGAATGAGAATATCTATATTTACAAGAAGCCGATTGGGGTCGTAGGTGGAATCGTTCCCTGGAACTTCCCGGTATTCATTCTTGCTCGCAAAGTCGCGACTGCACTTGTAGCCGGTTGTACTATCGTGTTGAAACCGAGTCAGAAGACACCGAATACTACAATGGAATTCACCAAAATTATTGATAGTATGGATGACATCCCTAAAGGTGTCTACAATGTCGTGACAGGTACGGGTTCTGAAGTTGGCAATGCACTTGCCGAGCATGAACATATCGGAATCATTTCCATGACCGGTAGCATAGCGGCGGGAACGAAGGTAATGGAAGCTGCTGCGAAAACAATTACGAAAGTAAATCTTGAGCTTGGTGGTAAAGCACCAGCTATTATTACAAAAAATGCTGACCTTGATCTTGCAGCAGAGAATGTGGCTATTTCCCGGCTTGCTAATAATGGACAGGCATGTACAAATGCGGAACGTGTGTATGTGCATGAAGAAGTAGCTGAGCCATTTACAAATAAACTAAAAGAAATTTTTGAAGCGAAGAAAATTGGTGATCCTTCCAAAGATGAAAATGCAGATGTCGGTCCGCTGATCAGTTGCGATCGTTTGGAAAAGGTGGAAGAGGCGGTCAAAAAGGCAGTGGAAGAAGGTGCGGAAATTGTGACAGGTGGTGAAAGAGCCGATTTGCCAAGAGGCTATTTTTACAAGCCGACAATTTTAAAAAATGCACAGCATGGTTCCAGTATTATGAAGGACGAGATATTCGGACCGGTCATTCCAATTTCGACTTTCAAAACACTTGATGAAGCAATTGAGAAAGGGAATGATACAGAGTATGGCCTGTCCTCATCTGTTTACACAGAAGATATAAATGAGGCAATGCGTGTAATCAATGAGTTGAAGTTCGGTGAGACATATGTGAACAGGGAGAATTTCGAAGCAGTTCAAGGTTATCATGCGGGAATGCGCAAGTCAGGTCTTGGAGGCGCAGACGGAAAACATGGACTTGAAGATTTTCTCGTAACACAAGTCGTCTATATGCAATATAAGAATGAAAAGAAATAGTTAATAGAAAAGGCCCCCTCAAGGAACAATTTCCTCAAGGGGGCCTAAAAACTGTTATTCGACAGCTTCTATCTTTTCATCTTCTTCATAGAAAAGGACGGTTTTTTTATCTTTTGTTTTTCTCTTAAATACCCGATTTATATAATCCTGGGTTATATCGCGTACTTCTTTGTTTAAGAGCAATAAAGGTACAATGTTGATAATCGTAATTGCGGCAAGCAAAAGGTCTAAGAATTTCCAGATGAGTTGCAGACCACCGATTGCACCGATAAATATAGCTGCAAGATAGACGAAACGGCTAAATTTGGCAGGGCGTAATCCAAACAGATATTCAACTTGTTTCTCTCCGTAAAAAACAAGTACGAGCACTGTAGTGATCACGAAGAGGAATAGGAAAATGGCGACAAAGACACTTCCATAAAAATCCCCAAACACTGTTGATAACGCATGGTCTACCATACTGGATGATTCTTTGGCATTTACTTTCGTCCAAGCGCCAGTCGTAAGTACGGCAAGCCCAGATAATGAGCAAATGACGATTGTATCAATAAATACGCTTAGGACGCCCCACATCGCTTGTTTTGTTGGATGATCGGTCTGCGCAGCCGCATGTGCAAAAGGTGCGGTTCCCATGCCGGCTTCATTGGAATAAAGCCCGCGTGCAAGACCCCACCTCAATCCTTGTGCGACTGCTGCCCCGGCAAAACCGCCCGTTGCAGAAATTGGTGTAAAGGCATGCGTGAAGATAAGAGCAAATGTCTCTGGAAGTTTATCAAAATGTATAATGATGACAGCAACCGTTGCTGCGATATAAGTAAGAATCATGAAAGGGACAAGCTTATCACTTACTTTACCAATACGTTTAATACCGCCGAGTGCGATGATGCCGACAATGATCACAAGGACGATGCCGAGGATAATTGAGTTCCAGTTAAATGCACTTTTTAGCTGAGTTGTGATGGAGTTGGACTGGACCATGATACTTGCGAAAATCTCTAACATTAGGAAGAAAGAAAATGCCCAAGCAAGCGGTTTCCAGCCAAGACCTTTTTTAATATAATACATCGGGCCGCCAACCCATTCTCCTTCTTTGTTCTTTTCACGATATTTCATACCTAGAATGATTTCTGAGTATTTTGTTGCCATACCAAGAAGTGCAACAATCCACATCCAGAAGAGAGCTCCTGGGCCGCCAAGTGCGATTGCGAGTGCAACACCAACAATATTCGTAGCACCAGCTGTCGTTCCAAGTGTTGAAGCGAATGCTTGAAACGGTGTAATGGTTCCTTTTTTATTATTTTTCTTGAACATCTGTCCGATTGTCATTTTCAAAATGTGAGGGAAGTAATGGAATTGGAAAAACTTTAAACGAAATGTGTAAAGTAGACCGGTGAAGATCAGCAATACGGAAACAATGTAAGTCATGGTAAAATCAGATAAAGACCCAACTGCATTTGTAAATGCATTCATTAAATTTCAGCTCCTGTCGTGGCTTCTCTGTTTCAGTTCCCCGGTAGGCAGGTTGCTTAAACTGAAGTAAGAATATTCAGTACCTAGGGAGTGACTTAATGCGGAATATTATATTTAAAGGAACTATAGCTGGAATAGCTGGTGGACTTATACTTGGTTTCTTCCTAAAGTGGATGGAAGCATTGACCGGCGTGCGCGTTTATACATTGCTGCTAAATGTCGATTATATTCCAATCATCAATTTTAAAGAGACGGGTGACTTTTTACTCCATCTACTTGTATCTGTTCCACTTGCTATTGTGCTGCTATGGATTGTTAGAAAGAAAGGTTGGGAAAAAGGCGTCGTATGTAAAATGGTCGTGGCAAGCATTATAGTCGGTGTTCTTCTTTATCCACTAACATTGCTGTCTGAACGGACACCTTCAATTAGTTCAATACAAGCTATTGTGCTTTGGCTAATTGGCCATGGAATATATGGAATGGTACTCGGACTTTTCTATAAGAACGAAATAGAATAGGAAGTGTTTATATGTATTTGATAGATTGGCATTGTGATGCTTTATCCAAACTCGCTGCTGGAAAGGGTAAACTTGACTTCCGGAACGCTCCAGCTATTGATGCGAATTTGGAAAGATTGAAGAGAGGCGGCGTAAAAGTTCAGTGTTTCGCTGTTTTTATAGATCCGGAAGTACCGGTTGAATTGAAGTATGAAGCAGCTCTTGAGCAGATCAGTTATTTTCATAGAGAGGTTATTGGTAACAACCCAGATGTGAAGCAAATACTGAATTGGAACGACTTTTTTAGCTTACAAGATGGGGAGATTGGTGCCATGCTTACGCTTGAAGGTGCTGATCCAATCGGGAATGATCTTGGCAGGCTGGAAATCTTTTATCAGCTTGGTGTTCGCTCGATTGGTCTGACATGGAATCATGCGAATCTTTGTGCCGATGGAGCGGGTGAGCCGCGAGGGGCTGGTCTCACAGCGTATGGCAGAGATATGATTGAACAAATGAACAGAAGAAAAATGCTGGCAGATGTATCTCATTTGTCAGAACAAGCTTTTTGGGATGTAATGAGTGCAGCTGAATATCCATTTGCAAGCCATTCGAACGCTCGTGCACTTTGCGATCATCCACGTAATTTGAGTGATGATCAGGTTATAGCACTCTTTGAAAAGGGCGGGATGGTTCACGTTGTCTTTTATCCGGAATTCATACAAGGCAGAGAAGAAGCAGAGATAGGAGATTTGATTCGTCATATCGATCATCTCGTCTCGTTAGGTGGTCTTGATAAAATTGGTTTCGGTTCAGATTTTGACGGGATTGATTATCATGTTAACAATCTTGAACATGCTGGAAAATATGAGAATCTGATTAATGAATTGCTAAAGAAGTATTCATATAACGAGGTATTAGGATTTGCCGGTAGGAATTTCTACGATTTTTGTGTGCGTAAAGGGTTGCTTTAGTTAGAACAATTCAGCAAAGTCGCGCTTATTTCGTTATAATAATGGAAGCATTTAGTAACAGGAGGGCATTATGAAAAAGGATATATACGTTGTCGGAGCGGTCATTAAACGGGATGGGAAAATTCTTTGTGCTCAGCGTGGAAGTACAAAAACACTGGCACACAAATGGGAATTCCCTGGTGGGAAAATTGAAACAGGTGAGACTCCAAAAGAAGCCCTTGTACGGGAACTGAGAGAAGAGATGCTCTGTGACATAGAGGTCGGTGAGCAAGTTGATCATACGGTTTATGAATATGATTTTGGAATTGTCCACCTAACTACTTTCTTATGTGAAATTACGAATGGTGAGCCAGAACTTACTGAACATGCAGCAATTAAGTGGCTTCCACCTGAAGAGATCTCCTCACTCGATTGGGCGCCTGCTGATATCCCTGCAATTGAAGTTTTATCACAAATGGCAGGAAGAATTTAATAAAAAAGCTAGAAAACCATCCGATTCGGGTGGTTTTTCTGCTTTTTGTTGATCATGGTAATAATTGTTAGTAGAATTGCCTTAACTTCCTGGAAGAGAGACGGTGATTGAATGGACCAATTCATAGAGAAGCTAAAGGAAAATCTGAATCATGGCTTTATTGATAGGAATCGTTATACTCACGGAAAATATGAGCCGCGTTTGTTAGTTAATAATGAGAAGAAGGGCGAATCTGTTCTTCTCCCTATATTGGAAGAATTGCAGACTTGCCGTAGTTTCTTATTTTCTGTTGCATTTATTACGGAGAGTGGCCTCGCTACGTTAAAAACGCAATTGTTAGAGCTCGCAGAGAAAGGAATTCATGGGCGTATATTAACATCAACTTATTTATCTTTTAACAAGCCCAAAGTATTTAAGGAACTCTTAAAATTAGAAAATGCAGAAGTTAGATTAACAGACTTGGAAGGTTTTCATTCTAAAGGCTATATTTTTGAACAAGATCGTTTCTATACTTTAATTGTAGGTAGTTCAAATTTAAGTGCCCATGCTTTAAAAGTTCATCATGAATGGAATGTGAAACTGACTACTCATGAAAATGGAGATATTGTGCATCATTTTCGCGATCAGTTTGAGGAAGTGTGGTCAGATGCAAAGCCGCTTACCGAAAGTTGGATTCACGCTTATGAAGAGATTTACGAGGAACAGCAGCCTATGCAAGTGCGTGAATTTCCAACAGACTACAATACGGCAAAACGAGCAATTGAAATTGAGCCAAATAAAATGCAAGAAGTTGCTTTGAAAGAAATTGCCGCTGTACGTGAAGCGGGCCACAAGAAAGGGTTAATTATTTCAGCCACTGGAACGGGGAAAACATATCTTTCAGCATTTGACGTAAGGAGCTATAGACCGAAACGTATGCTGTTCATTGTTCATCGCGAACAGATTTTAAATAAAGCAAAGGATGATTATCAAAAAGTACTAGGAGGACCGGACCGTGATTATGGAATTTTATCTGGGTCCAGTAGAGAAACCGATGCCAAGTATGTATTTGCTACGATCCAAACACTTACTAAAGAATCGACGTTAGCACTTTTTAGTAAGGAAGCGTTTGATTATATATTAATCGATGAGGTGCATAAAGCGGGTGCAGCATCTTATCAGCGAGTAATAGATTATTTTACACCGGCATTTTTAATGGGGATGACAGCAACACCTGAGCGAACAGATGATTTTAATATTTATGAGCTTTTTGACTACAACATCGCGTACGAAATTCGTCTGCAAGAAGCATTAGAAGAAGATATGCTGGCACCATTTCATTATTTTGGTGTAACGGATCTTGATTTTGCTGGTGAAACGACTGAGGATGCAACGGTTCTAGCAAGGCTTGTAACAGAGGAAAGAGTAAATCATCTTATTGAAAAGCTTAACTATTACGGTTATGCAGGAGAGACATTACATGGTTTAATGTTCTGCAGCCGCAAAGAGGAAGCAATCCGTCTATCAAAAGCTTTGAATGAAAAGGGACTGCGGACTGCTCCTTTAACTGGAGATCATTCGCAACTAGAACGGGAACAATGTGTAAATCAGCTTGAAAGCGGACTTCTTGATTATATTCTGACTGTAGATATTTTTAATGAAGGTATCGACATTCCATGTGTGAATCAAGTCGTTATGCTGCGACAGACTCAATCCAGTATTATCTTTATCCAACAGTTAGGCCGGGGTTTACGAAAGAATCCAGGAAAAGACTATGTGACGGTTATCGATTTCATTGGCAATTATAAAACAAACTATTTAATTCCAGTTGCTTTGGCTGGAGATAACTCTCAGAATAAGGACAATATTCGCCGGCATACGCAGGACACGAGCTTTATAAAAGGCGTCTCTACCATTAACTTTGAGCCGATTGCGAAGAAACGTATCTTTGAATCAATCAGTTCAAGTAATTTGACAGACCTGCGTATTCTTAGAGAAGCCTATCAAAATTTAAAAAATCGTCTCGGTCTTACCCCACAGCTGATCGACTTCATTGATCAACATTCAATCGATCCACTCGTTATTACGGATAAGTATGGGAACTACTATCAATTCCTATTAAAAGTAGAGAGTGAATTGCCGGCTCTAACTGAGTATGAAGAGCAAGTTTTGACGATGTTATCAACTGAGGTGCTGAATGGAAAGAGGAAACATGAAATTGTTTTATTACAAGTATTATTAAATCAAGGACCGGTGAGTAAGAGAGATTTAGTCGATAAACTTGAGGAAGTGAATTGCCGTACCGATGAAGGTACGATTAAATCAATGGAGCGTGTACTAGATTTGACATTCTTTAAACAGTCAGATCAGAAGAAGTACGGAAACTTGCCGATTGTTACTTTTAACCAGGATACCTATACATGGAACGAGCGATTGCAAGAAAGGCTTTATGAAAACCCATATTTCTATAAACACGTTCAAGATTTGATTGATACTGCTGAGAGAAAAAGTGGTAAATACAACTGTAGTCAAGAGTTGTCTTTGCATGAAAAGTATTCTCGTAAAGATGTCTGCAAGCTATTGAATTGGGAGCAGGATGAGAGTTCTACAATGTATGGTTATAAGCCGAAACATGGAACATGTCCAATTTTCATTACGTATCATAAACATGAAGATACTGAGTCTAGCATTAACTATGAAGATGAGCTTCTGTCACCATCTACTCTTAAGTGGTTTACGAGGAGTAATCGGACTATTAATTCAGGAGAAGTACAAAAGATCATTCATGCTGAACAAGAAGGATATGATATTCATATTTTCGTGAAAAAAGACGATGATGAAGGCCGAGATTTCTATTACTTGGGAAGGGCTCTTCCGGATAGTCAAAGTGTTAAGCAAGAAGAGATGAACGATAAAAAGGGGAAACAGCTTCCTGTTGTTACGATGAATATGATGATGGAAAAACCTGTAGAGCACAAATTGTATCATTATTTAATTGAAGCGTAAAAGGAGGGGGCGAGCAATGCCCTCTTCTTTTGATGTGGATTTTTATATTCACTTTTAAACTTATATATAAAATTGACTTCTCTTCCTTATGTTAGACTATATAAAAAAGAGGGGGAGTGTAGCGAATGGATGAACCATATGTACATGAACTTTTTTCCGGGAAGGTAAGGAAACTGGGTGATGATCAGGCGGAAAATCCAATGGAACGTTCCTGGGAAACGGGAATGTTTAAAGAGACAGTTGAAGGAAAACATTATCTGACGTTCACTGGATTAAGCGGGGATGAAGTAGCGGATACGAAAAATCATGGTGGTCCAGATAAAGCCATCTTCGCATATCCAATCGGTCATTATACATATTTTTCCAATAACGAAAATCTTAAAATGCCAGTCGGCGGAATGGGAGAGAATCTCGCCGTATTGGAAATGGATGAACTTACCGTATGTATTGGAGACAAATATAAATTTGGAGAAGCGATTATCGAGGTTTCTCAGCCGCGGCAGCCTTGCTGGAAGCCAGCGAGAAGGTTTAAGAGAAAGGAACTCGCTTTAAAAATCCAGGAAAGCGGGAAAACGGGATGGTACTTTCGTGTGCTGAAGGAAGGAAATGTTCATTCTAAAGTAGACCTTCATCTTATTGAAAGGCCATATCCCCAATGGTCAATTGCGGCATGTAATGATATGATGCATCGGCAGAAAGACAATCTTGTATTAATCGATGAACTTGCCTCTTGCCCGCCGCTTGCTGATAGCTGGAAAAAAACACTGAACAAGCTGCTTCTCGGGAAGAGCTCATCAATCGCTCCGAGAGTTTATGGTCCAAATGCATAGAAGAAACCCGCCGGAAGTACTCCGAACGGGTTTTATTACATGATTATTTTGTCCAGTGTTCATCAATGAATTCATCACGGCCTGATTTGGCACGGTCGGCTGAATAATGTTCTGGTTTCTTTCTATAGTAATCTTGATGTTCCGTTTCAGCTGGATAAAATTCGCTAGCCGGCAAAATTTCCGTAACGATCGGCTTTTTGAATTTACCCGAATTGGCGAGCTGCTCACGAGACTCCAAGGCTGCTGCTTGTTGGGCATTGGAATGGTAGAAGACTGCAGTTCGATACTGAGGTCCTCGGTCGTGGAACTGGCCATCCGGATCGGTTGGATCGACCTGTTGCCAATATAATTTCAAGATGAGGTTGTAGTCAATTTTTCGATTATCATATGTAATCTGAACAGCTTCATAATGTCCGGTTGTTCCTGTTTTAACCTGTTCATATGTTGGATTGTCTATATGGCCGCCTGTATAGCCGGAGATGACACTTTGGACACCATCCCATTGATCGAAAGGCTTAACCATGCACCAGAAGCAGCCACCTGCAAAAGTTGCCTTTTCAATATATTGGTTATTCATTGTTTGTCCTCCCAAGATATATAATATTGTATGATGAAGCCATATCCTTTTCTATTTCGTGCAGAATGAATGGGATTATATTCTATCTGAATAGGGAATGGAAAACCTATGGCATTATTCAATCTGCAGCTATCTTACCATGTTTTTGCCTAAAATCATTAATGAATAAGCTGCTGCAAGGAGGAAAAGCAATGCTGCAAAATGTCTACACAGTCGTGCTGATCATCTTTTTTGTTAATATCATATACGTAACGCTTTCTACAGTACGGATGATATTGACATTAAAAGGAAGAAGGTACATAGCGGCTGGAGTAAGTCTTGTTGAAATTAGTGTATACGTTGTCGGGCTTAGCCTCGTTCTGGACAACTTAAATGCAATCCAGAATGTTGTCGCTTATGCACTTGGATTCGGAATTGGTGTAATTGTCGGTACCAAAATTGAAGAAAAAATGGCACTTGGTTATATTACGGTAAATGTCATATCTTCAGATCCAGATCTTGATTTCTCAGGTCGTCTGCGTGCGAAAGGCTACGGAGTAACAAGTTGGCTAGCAGATGGAAGGGACGGTCACCGTCTTGCTCTGCAGATTCTCACGCCGCGCAAATATGAGTTGAAATTGTATGAGGATATCAAAGAAATAGATCCGAAAGCTTTTATTATTGCTTATGAACCGAAACAGATTTTTGGAGGTTTCTGGGTGAAACAGGTGAGGAGAGGACGTCTTTTCAACCATCATCGTAAAGCTGCTGCACAGGAAAAAGGTACAGATACTTTCGTCCCTGCAAAAGCTGAAACGATGGCAGAACCAGCACCTCATCCAGCTGATGACTTTACAAGTCCATTGAGCGAACATCAGGAAACAAATAAAGATAAATCAAAACAGCCACTTGAAGCAAGAACGAATGAACGGGCAGATGGAGCAAGAGAAACAGATTCTTCAAAATTGCCGCCCCGTGTCCGTGTACAAACAGAACAAAACCAAGAGAGAGAAGTACGTGATGACCATAAACCGGAATCGGGACATTCCCCAGGGCCAGGTTCTTCGATGAAAGAACGTGAACATCCTAAATCACCAGAATAAGTTTCTCTGAAGCACCTCGATTTTCGAGGTGCTTCTTTTTTAGGTTAGTGGGCGTTTTATAGAGCAGATGGAATAATTGGAGTCACTGTCTATCACGTTCACGAAATGAGTCGTTTAATGGCTTTAATAGGAGAATGATGAGAGTAGCTAAGGTTAAAGGCTAAGTCATCGATATCATGACTATGGAATCAAAAATCATAAATATATGGATTTACAATTGGGTAATTAACCGAAAACCGAACATTAAATATAAAATCAATAATAAAGTTCGAAATTTGTTGACATGCTTTGACGAAATTTGTTATGCTCTTATCAAGAAAAGCATTCCTCGTATAATCTTCTGAATATGGCAGAAGAGTTTCTACCCAATACCTTAAATATTGGCCTATGAGGAGATGGAGGTACGGTTCGCCGTTCCTTTGCCGGAAAGAGATTTAGCCCTAATAAGGCTACCTTTAATTTCGGTACACAGATTCGGAATCCCGAGCCTGTTCATCTTCTCTTTGCAGTTGATGAACAGGCTTTTTGTTTTATCGTTTTGCCATATTGAAAAAATGGGAAAAGCGGATATTAAAGAGAATGAATAATTTTAGCTGATAGAGATGGAAGGCGGGATGATTTTGGCAGTTGTAGGCGTCATTATGGGAAGCATTTCAGATTGGGAAACGATGCAGCATGCATGCACAGTGCTGGATGAACTTGAGATTACTTATGAGAAGGATGTTATCAGTGCTCATCGGACACCTGATGATATGTTCAAATATGCGAAGTCAGCACGCGAACGCGGCTTGAAAGTGATTATTGCTGGAGCAGGTGGCGCGGCACATCTTCCTGGGATGACAGCCTCCCAGACGACATTGCCGGTCATCGGTGTTCCAGTCCAATCGAAAGCACTTAATGGCCTTGATTCACTTCTGTCAATCGTTCAAATGCCAGGCGGTGTGCCGACAGCAACGGTAGCAATCGGTAAGGCAGGAGCCACGAATGCAGGTTTGCTTGCAGCCCAAATCCTCGGTACTTCAGATGACTCAATTGCAGAGAAACTGCAAAAATATCAATCAGGCTTGAAAGATAAAGTTGCAGAAATGAGGGATGATCTTGCAAACAGATAAACAGAAACTCACCATATTGCCACCTCAGACAATTGGAATTATCGGTGGGGGCCAGTTGGGAAGAATGATGGCCCTAGCTGCTCGTCATATGGGATATGGCATTGCTGTACTTGATCCGACTCCGAACTGTCCGACAGCACAAGTTGCGGACATTCATATAGAAGCTGCTTATGATGACATGGACGGGATTCGCAAGCTTACGGAAGTGAGTGACGTCATTACATACGAATTCGAGAATGTTGACCTCGAAGCAGCGGCCTACATTGAAGCGCAGGGCAAACTTCCTCAAGGGGCGCGCGCGCTTGAAGTGACTCAGAATCGTAAGCGAGAAAAGGAATTGATCCGAGATCTCGGCCTTCCTGTTCCCGAGTTCGCGATTGTTGAAAGTGCTGAAGAGGCAAAAGAGGCACTCTCAACATTCGTACTTCCAGCAGTCATCAAGACTTGTCGCGGAGGGTATGACGGCAAAGGTCAAGTGAAAATTGAATCAGCTCAGGACTTTGCTGAAGCAATTGAGCTTGCTGATAAGCAGTCACCATGCATCATTGAGCAGTGGATTCCTTTTGAACGTGAAATCTCTGCCGTATTTACGAGATCACAAGATGGTGACATTGAATTTTTCCCGATTGCGGAGAATGACCATCGCGACCACATCCTATATAAAACGACAGTTCCAGCTAATGTGAGTGGACAAGTTATTGAACGTGCAAAAGCAGCAGCAGGTCTTCTTGCTGACGAGATGGATATCGTCGGGACATTTACTGTTGAGATGTTTGTGAGAGGCGAAGACATCTTCTTGAATGAGATGGCTCCGCGACCGCATAATTCAGGTCACTACACAATAGAAGCTTGCAATATATCACAATTTGCACAGCATGTTCGCGCTATCTGTGGATTACCGCTCATGCCGGTTCGACTTCTTGGTGACACTGTCATGATTAACGTTCTCGGAGAAGACTTGCCAGGTGTACTTCGGGCGATGCCGCTTTCTGAAGATGCTTTTGTCCATCTTTATGGAAAAGCGGAACCGAAAGATAAACGAAAAATGGGCCATGTCACGTTCCTGGCTGAAACAAAAGAACAGCTGGAACGCATGATCAATGATTACGAGAAAGCAACACAAAATTAATTAATAAAAAGTTTTGAGCGGATGATGTGCCAATGCACGGACGCTTGCAGCAGAGGCGGAAAAACGCCATTAAACATACAAAATCCATTCTTTTTCACTTAAAAGGAGAGCTAACGATGACGAAAAATAATCAAATCCAGCCGGAACAGATTGAGCAGGACAAGATTTATGCGGAAATGGGTCTATCTGACAAGGAGTACAACCTGATTAAAGATACGCTCAAGCGTCATCCGAACTTTGTTGAAACAGGACTCTTCTCAGCAATGTGGTCAGAGCACTGCAGCTATAAGACTTCCAAGCCACTACTTAGAAAATTCCCAACGAAAGCACCTCAAGTTCTTCAAGGACCTGGTGAAGGTGCAGGTGTTGTTGATATCGGTGATAACCAGGCAGTGGTGTTCAAAATCGAATCTCATAACTCACCATCAGCTGTTGAACCATTTGAAGGTGCGGCAACTGGTGTTGGCGGAATCATCCGTGACGTCTTCTCAATGGGTGCGAAGCCGATTGCTTCTATGAACTCACTTCGTTTCGGAAACTTGGATAATGCTAAGGACAAGGAACTCTTCTCAGAAGCAATCCGCGGTATTGCATACTATGGCAACGCGATTGGTGTTCCAACTGTCGGCGGTGAAGTTGGCTTTGACGCTTGCTATCATGAGAAGCCACTTGTCAATGCAATGGTTGTTGGACTTCTAGATCATGATGGATTGCAAAAGGGTCTTGCTGACGGACCAGGCAACAGTGTTCTTTATGTAGGTGCGCCAACAGGCCGCGATGGTATCGGTGGTGCTGCATTCTCCTCCAGTGAAGTTGATACGGAAGAGGACAACACATCTGCAGTTGCAATCGGTGATCCTGAAGTTGAGAAGCGCTTGATCGAAGCTTGCCTTGAAGTGTGCAAGAACGATGCTCTTGTCGGTATGCAGGACATGGGTGCGGCTGGTCTGACATCTTCTTCAAGTGAAATGGCTTCTAAGTCCGGTACAGGGATTGAAATGAACATGGATCTAGTGCCGACTCGCGAAGAGAATATGGATGCGTATGAATTGATGCTTTCAGAATCTCAAGAAAGAATGCTGCTCGTCGTCAAAAAGGATCGTGAACAAGAAATTATCGACATTTTCAAGAAACACGATATTCCAGCAGTCGTTATTGGTAAAGTCATCGAGGAGAAAGTACTTCGTCTGATCGAAAAAGGTGAAGTTGTATGTGACCTTCCTGTTGATGCACTTGCTGAAGACGTGCCGACAAACCACTTGCCATCAAAAGAGGCGGAATATTTCAAAGAGTTCCAGAAACATCCAGTCGCTATTCCGGAAGTGAAAGATCAGGCAGAAGCTTTGAAACAGTTGCTTCAACAGCCGACAATCGCTAGCAAAGAGTGGGCATATAGCCAGTTCGATGCTCCTGCAGATGACAGTGTCGTATTCGGCCCTGGTTCAGATGCGGCAGTTGTGAAGATCGAAGGCAAGGACAAAGCAATCGCGATCACTACAGACTGTAATGCACGTTACATCTACCTCGATCCGAACATGGGCGGTAAGATCGCAGTAGCTGAAGCAGCACGTAATATCGTTGCTACTGGAGCAAAACCAATTGCGCTTACAGATGGTTTGAACTACGGTGATCCAACAAATCCGGAAGTATTCTGGCAGCTTGAAGAGAGCATCAATGGTCTCTCAGAAGCTTGTGAAGTGCTCGAAACACCTGTTATTAGCGGTAACGTATCACTTTACAACCAGTCTAACGGCAAGCCAATCTTCCCGACTCCGATTATCGGTATGGTAGGTCTCTTCGAATCTCTTGATCATGTAACACCGAGCCACTTCCAGGAAGCTGGCGATGCAATCTATGTAATTGGTGAAACAAAAGCAGAATTCGGCGGATCTGAACTTCAGAAAATTGTTGATGGTGATTACAGTGGAAAAGCTCCGCACATCGATTTGCATAAAGAAGCAAAGCGTCAAGAACAGCTTCTTGAAGCAATCAAAAAAGGCCTTATCGAATCAGCACATGATCTTTCAGAAGGTGGTCTTGGTGTAGCACTTGCCGAAAGCACATTCGGAGGCAAAGGCCTTGGAGCTTCATGTGAACTTGCTGGTGATGCGACAACAGTTCTATTCAGTGAATCTCAGTCACGTTTCCTTGTGACAGTGAAACTTGAGAACAAAGCAGAATTCGAAAAGCTTGTTGAAGCAGCACAGGAAATCGGAACAGTAGACGAAAAGCCGGAACTTAAAGTAACAATCGACGGCAAACTTGTGATTGAGGAAGATGTTCAGCAACTCAATAAGCTTTGGAAGGAAGCAATTCCAAGCGTATTGAAATCCTAAGCAAAAATGAGGAATGCACTGTGTTTGGTATATGGGGTCACAATTCAGCAGCCGAAATCACCTACTATGGCCTGCATGCTCTTCAGCATCGCGGCCAAGACGGTGCCGGCATTGCAACGACGAATGGCACTGAACTGAATATTCATAAGGGCATGGGCTTGCTGAACGATGTATTTGAGCGGGCAGAGTTCTCCAAGCTGCCCGGCCATGCGGCGATCGGCCATGTCCGTTATCCGTCTGGTGGCGAAGGAAGCATTAATGACGTCCAGCCATTCCTTTTCCGTTCTCAGTCGGAGAATGTAGCCATCGCACATGACGGCGCCATTATGAACAAGAATGAGCTTCGTACGGAATTGGAATCACAAGGAAGCATTCTGCAAACATCAGCCGATCCGGAAATCCTTGCCCATCTGATGAAACAGAAGGGCAGGAAGGTTTCCAGAGATACGATTATTGAGGCTCTTCGTAAAATTGTTGGAGCCTACGCGTTTCTCATCATGACAGATGACAAGCTGTATGCAGCTCTCGGTTCACGAGGGATCAGGCCTTTGTCAATCGGTAAGCTGAAGGATTCATACGTCGTTGCATCGGAAACATGTGCCTTCGATATCATTGGAGCGAAGTTCGAAAGAGAAGTTATGCCTGGAGAACTTGTCGAAATCAGTGATGAAGGAATCAAGTCAACACGTTTCGCTTTACGTGAACAGCGTGCACTATGTGCCATGGAATACGTCTATCTCTCAAGACCAGACAGTGATTTGAATCATGTGAATGTACATGCTTCACGAAAACGGATGGGAATTGAGCTTGCCAAAGAAGCGCCTATCGAAGCGGATGTAGTAACAGGTGTTCCGGATTCAAGCATCTCTGCAGCAATTGGGTATGCGGAAGAGAGCGGGCTTCCTTATGAAATCGGCATTATTAAAAACCGTTACATCGGACGTACATTCATCCAGCCGACACAGGAATTGAGAGAACAGGGTGTTAAGATGAAGCTTTCTCCAGTTCGCGGAATTGTGGAAGGTAAACGTGTCGTCATGATCGATGATTCGATTGTTCGTGGTACGACAAGCAGACGGATTGTACGGATGTTGAAAGAGGCAGGCGCGAAAGAAGTACATGTACGCATCGCTTCTCCACTCATCACGGATCCATGCTATTATGGAGTCGATATGTCGACAAAAGAAGAATTAATTGCAGCAAATCATACATTAGAAGAAATAGGACAAATCATCGAAGCAGACAGCATCGCGTTTCTTTCTGTAGATGGCCTTGAACAGGCGATTGTTAAAGACAAGACGATCAACCAGGGAATTTGCAATGCTTGCATGACTGGTAAATATCCGGTTACTTACAATCATGTGACCGAAACAGCAAGCAAATAAAGAAGAGGGAGCGGGAAACTATGTCAGATGCATACAGAGCGGCAGGCGTGGATGTCGAAAAAGGCTACGAAGCTGTAGAACGAATGAAAAAGCATATTGCAAAAACAAAACGCAGTGAAGTACTTGGAGGGATCGGTTCTTTTGCGGGACTGTTTGAACTCACTTCTTTCAAATATGACGAACCTGTGCTTGTCTCCGGAACTGATGGAGTCGGTACGAAACTGAAGCTCGCCTTCCAGATGGACAAGCATGATACGATCGGCATTGATGTCGTTGCCATGTGTGTGAATGATATTGTGGCTCAAGGAGCAGAACCGCTCTTCTTCCTCGATTATATTGCTTGTGGAAAGAATGACCCTGCTGTAATTGAACAAATTGTTGCTGGTATCTCTGAAGGCTGTGTTCAAGCTGGGGCAGCACTTGTCGGTGGTGAAACTGCGGAAATGCCTGGTATGTATTCCGAAGATGAGTATGACTTGGCAGGATTCACAGTCGGAATCGCTGACAAGCCGAAGCTCATTACAGGCGAACATATCGAAGCTGGTGATGTTGTCATTGGTCTTGCTTCTAGCGGTGTTCATTCCAACGGGTTCTCACTCGTTCGAAAAATTACAGATAAGCTCGATTTAAAGAAAACATATGAAGGCTTCGATCGTCCGCTTGGTGAAGCTTTGCTTGAACCGACACGCATTTATGCGAAACAGATGAAGGCTGTTTTGCAAGAGGTAAATGTAAAAGGTGTTTCCCATATTACGGGTGGCGGTTTCTATGAAAACCTTCCACGTGTCGTGCCTGCAGGTCTCGGTTTTGAAATTGACCGTTCAGCTTGGGAAGTACCACATGTGTTCAACTTCTTGCAAAAAGAAGGCAACATCTCCGATAAAGATATGTTCGGCGTCTTCAATATGGGCATTGGCCTTGCGCTCGTCGTAGCTCCTGAAGACCAAGATAAAGTCCTCTATGCACTTGGACAGGCAGGCGAGAAAGCATCTGTCATTGGTAAAGTGACAGACACTGAAGGTGTGCAGTTCATCAATGGCTAAAGTGAAAGCGGCGGTATTTGCTTCTGGTTCAGGATCAAATTTCGAGGCAATTATGAAAGCTGGAGAACTGCCTTGTGAGATTACCTTACTTGTTTGTGATAAGCCTGGAGCTGGTGCCGTTGAACGGGCAAAGCGCCTTGGTGTGCCAGTGCTTGAACTTAGTCCAAAACAGTTTAAGGATAAAGCAGCTTATGAGCAAGCTTTGGTGAAACGTCTGCGCGAAGAAGGTATTGAATGGATTTTTCTCGCAGGTTACATGCGTTTAATCGGGCCTGATCTGCTTGGAGCTTATGAAAATCGGATACTGAATATCCACCCGTCCCTTCTTCCGGATTTCCCGGGAGCGGATGGAATTGGGGATGCCTTTAGAGCAGGTGTCAATAAGACAGGTGTTACCATTCATTATGTTGATGCAGGGATGGATACAGGACCTATTATTAAGCAGCGTGAAGTTGACATCTTGCCAAATGACACAATAGATACACTCGCGGAGCGGATTCACAAAGTGGAACATGAATTGTACCCTGAAGTGATTCGTGAAGTATTAACACATAAATAGTTCAAAAACTTTCCAAGGGCCACTGTGCCCTTCTTTTTACATAACGGAGAATTGAGAAATGGAGGAGAAAGTATGAAGAAACAAGCATTGCTTAGTGTTTCAGATAAAACAGGCATTACGGATTTTGCTGCAGGTCTTGTGAAGCAAGGTTTCGAGATCATCTCTACTGGCGGCACATTGAAGGCGATAGAAGAAGCAGGGATTCCTGTAAAAGCTGTCGATGAAGTGACAGGTTTTCCAGAAATTATGGATGGACGTGTGAAAACGTTGCATCCAAAAGTACATGGCGGTTTGTTGGCAAAGCGTGACAACCCGGAACATCGCCAGGCACTTGCTGATAATGAAATTGATACAATCGACCTCGTTGCTGTTAACCTTTATCCGTTCAAAGAGACTTTGGCAAAGCCAGGCGTCTCTGATGATGAAATTATTGAGAACATTGATATCGGTGGTCCAACAATGCTGCGCTCAGCTGCTAAGAACTTCGCGGATGTACTTGTAGTCGTAGATCCTTCTGATTATCCAAAAGTGCTGGAAGCATTGGAGCAAGACCAGACAGACTATAAACTTCGCCACGGACTTGCAGCGAAAGTATTCCGTCATACAGCTCATTATGATGCTATGATTGCACGTTATTTCACAGAGGCAACTGGCGAAGCTTTCCCTGAGAACTACACAGTGACTTATGAAAAAGTTCAAGATTTGCGTTATGGGGAAAATCCTCACCAGCATGCAGCATTTTATAAAACACCTGTTTCTGCTGCATTCAGCCTTTCATCAGCGAAACAGCTTCACGGTAAGGAACTCTCTTATAACAATATTCAAGATGCCAATGCAGCACTTGAAATTGTTCGTGAATATGCAGAGCCGGCAGCAGTAGCGGTCAAACATATGAACCCATGCGGTGTTGGAGTCGGTGACAACATCGAGCAGGCTTTCCAGCGTGCCTATGATGCAGATCCTGTTTCTATTTTCGGCGGCATCGTTGCTTTGAATCAGCAAGTTGACAAAGCGACAGCCGAAATTCTAAGCGGTATTTTCCTTGAAATTATTATTGCCCCAGGATTTGACCAGGATGCACTTGATATCTTGACTCAGAAAAAGAACATTCGTCTCCTTGAGATGGACATGGTCGATACGGAAGCACGCTCTCACAAGCTTACTTCTATTAATGGAGGAATGTTGATCCAGGATGCAGACCATGCAGAATTCAAGGATGATCAGCTTGCAGTCGTGACAAAACGTGCCCCTTCAGAAGAAGAAATGAAAGACTTGATCTTCGCTTGGAAGGCAGTAAAACATGTGAAATCAAATGCAATTGTCCTTGCTAAAGGTTGTCAAACAGTAGGAATCGGTGCTGGCCAGATGAACCGTGTCGGCGCAGCGAAAATTGCGATTGAACAGGCTGGAGAAGCAGCTGAGGGCGCAGCACTTGCATCTGATGCATTCTTTCCAATGCCGGACACAGTCGAAGCAGCAGCTGCTGCAGGAATTAAAGCGATTATCCAGCCGGGTGGATCGAAGCGTGACCAGGAATCAATCGATGCATGTGATAAACACGGAATCGCGATGGTGCTAACAAGCATGCGTCATTTCAAACATTAATCTTTACTGCGAAAGGCGGAATTCCAATGAACATACTTGTCATCGGACGCGGTGGCCGCGAACATGCCATTGTCCAAAAGCTTGCCGAGAGTGCACAAGCAGATACAATATATGCAGCACCAGGTAATGCAGGTATCGCAAACATTGCTACATGTGTCGCCATTGATGAAATGGATTTTGGTGCACTTATCGACTTTGCAAAGAATGAAAATATCGGTCTGACAATTGTTGGACCGGAAGCACCGCTCAGCGCCGGTATTGTGGACAAATTCCAGCAAGCTGGTCTTCGTGTCTTTGGACCTTCGGAAGCTGCAGCTGCAATCGAGGGTAGCAAAAGCTTTGCGAAAGATTTCATGAAAAAACATGATGTTCCTACAGCTGCCTATGAAGTTTTTGCAGATCCTGAAAAGGCAAAAGCATATATCCGCAAGCAAGGTGCACCAATCGTAATTAAAGCGGATGGACTTGCTGCCGGAAAAGGTGTTGTCGTGGCAGAGACAGTTGAGGAAGCTGAACAAGCTGTAGATGACATGCTTGTTTCCAAAGCCTTTGCTGAGGCAGGTGCAACGGTCGTTATTGAGGAATTCCTTGCTGGTCGTGAATTTTCATTGATGGCACTTGTGAACGGTCGCAATGTATACCCACTTACAACAGCTCGTGATCATAAACGAGCGTTTGATGGGGATGCAGGTCCAAATACGGGAGGCATGGGTTCCTATGCTCCGGTTGATGATATTCCAAGTGATGCATATGATTTTGCGGTAAAGGAAATTGTCCAGAAGACTGCTGATGGCATGGCAGATGAGGGCGAGCCATTTACAGGTATTCTCTACGCAGGTCTCATGATGACCGAACAAGGTCCTAAAGTGATTGAATTCAACGCTCGTTTCGGTGACCCTGAGACGCAAGTAATTTTGCCGCTTATGCAAAATGATTTTGTTCAAGTTGTAAATGATGTCCTGGATGAGAAAAATCCTTCTTTGAAATGGAAAGATGGCTACTGCCTTGGAGTCGTTGTAGCTTCAGCAGGATATCCGGGAAGCTACGCCAAAGGCAAGGAACTTCCTGAATTGCATGAAAAGGCAGATACGTATTTTGTTCATGCAGGGACGAAGAAACAAGATGGAAATTTTGTCTCTGATGGCGGACGTGTTCTATTCGCAGGAGCTTACGGATCCACTTTTGCTGAAGCTCGTAAAAAGGCATATGATGCTATTTCGCCGTTTGAAGGAAACGAAGAATTCTTCTACAGAACGGATATTGGCGAAAAATAATATAAGTGTGTCAAGACTTCCCGCGTGATTATGCAGGGGCTGTTTTCTGAGAGTCTATTAGATCTCTTGGGGAACAGCTCTTTTTTGTTTGGGAAGGGTATAGTGCTTTTATCATTTAGCTCTTTAACGTATAATAGTGTCAACATATGATAACAGTTTGCGGAAGGCGGAGATGCGAGATGAGAAGAAGTCTGCTGATCATTGCTTGTAGTTTAGTAGTACTTCTCGCTGCTTGTTCAGGCGACAAAGAAACGAAAATGAAAGGTAAGGAAGGAATTTCCCCCCTAACAGGTGAGAAAACATCAAATGCCAATGCGCGCCCTGTCGCCATTATGGTGAACAACCACACGAAAGCTAGGCCACAGACAGGTCTCAGCAAGGCGGATATCGTTTTTGAGATTCTTGCAGAAGGGAATATTACGCGATTCCTTGCCATCTATCAAAGTGAAGAGCCAGACGAGGTGGGGCCTGTACGCAGCGCAAGAGAGTATTATTTTAAGCTTGCAGAAGGTTATGATGCGCTCTATGTCTACCATGGAGCGGCAAAGTTTGTGGATAAGTTGATTCAGGACGATGGCATTGACTACATTAACGGCGCCCAACATGATAATGACGGCAAACTCTTCATCCGTTCATCTGATCGAGAGGCACCACATAACTCTTATGTTCAGTTCGGTGCAATCCAAGATGAAGCGAAACGAGAAGGATAAGCTTTGACGACAAACCAAAAGCCGCTTCCGTTTATAAAATCAGGAGAAGAACCTGAAGGCAAGGGAGTAAGCTCTGTCAAAGTGACCTATTCAGATAATGATGCTTATAACCCGGTCTTCCAATATAACTCAGAAGATAAGAATTATACACGTTCAGCAGGCGGTGAGCAGACAACAGATAAAGATACGGGAAATCCTGTATCTGTTGCGAATCTTCTTGTAATTGAAGCGCCACATGAGGTGTTTGACAATGAAGGACGCCGTAAGATTGACCTGGAATCAGGTGGTGTCGGTTATTTGTTCCAGAAGGGTAAAGAGCAGCGCATTCACTGGGAAAATGAGAATGGACGGATCATTGCTCTGAAGAACGGGAAAGAAGTCGGTTTCGTGCCAGGCAAAGCATGGATCAGTGTCGTTCCGGACAATCCTGGAGCAGAATCCGCAATTCAGACAGCAAACGAATAAGAAAGCGGGAGATCAACAGTGCAAATCGATAAATTACGTGGAGAACAGCTTGACCAGCTGTTTGATGCGATTCTATCTTTGAAAGACAGAGAAGAGTGTTACAAGCTATTCGATGATTTGGCGACAATGAGTGAGATTCATTCCTTGTCTCAACGCTTCCAAGTTGCCAGAATGCTTACAGAAGGAAATACGTATAACCAGATTGAGCAGGAAACAAAAGCTTCGACCGCTACAATTTCGCGTGTCCGCCGCTGCATCGACTATGGCAGTGATGGTTATAAAATAGTTCTAGATAGGCTTAAAGAGAAAGAATAGATTGCAAGAGCACATTGCCAAGGGCGATGTGCTTTTTTCTTTGACTAAGTGCTTATTTCTGTATTATTACTTACAAAATTTAATGGGGAGCGTTATAAATACGCCTCAGGTCCTAGTCAGATTATAACCAAGGTACGTTATCGAAAAGTGCGTGCCAAGGTAAGATAAATACAAGGAAGGAGGCGAAGAGATGAAAAAATTCCTCTTGTTTCTAGCAGGACTTACAGCACTAATTGTTGCCTTCGCGATGATCGGTCCGATGGTTCTATTGGGAGTCAGTGTATGGCTGCTTTATATTGTGTTCAAACAGTTCATGAGAAGTGGCTCTGTAATTGGAAAAATCGCTTGGCTTATTATTGGGCTTGTCATTCTAAGCATGGCAGTTTCCCATATTTACGCTTTGATCGGACTGGCTGCAGCATACGCTGTCTATTACATCTACAAACAACTGAGAAAGCCTGAGCCTGAAATTGTAAAGGATCCATTCACAAATTTTGAAAAAGAGTGGAATGAACTGCACCATTATTAATGAATTGAAAAGGGGACATGAAAAATGCCAAATCTATTCCAACGTATTAAAGAATCCATTTCTTCTGATATTCACCAGCTGCTTGATCAAAAGGAACAGAAGAATCCACTTGGAGCACTGAACCATTATTTGCGCCAGAGTGAGCAGGAAAAGGAAAAGGTTCGCAAGCTGATTGAACGCCAATTCAAATTGAAAGATGAATTCACAAGAGAATATCATAAAGCGGATGATCTTGCGAAAAAACGCCTGAAGCAAGCTGAAATTGCAGAACGCGCAGGTGAAAAGGACATGTATGATTTCGCGATGCAAGAGTATGAGGAATATAAGGCACGAGCAGATCGTATGCAAGCCTCGCGTGAAGAAGCTGTAGAACAGCTCGCCCGTCTTGAAGAGAAATTCGAGCAGATGAAACACAAGCTGAAAGACATGCATTTGCGCCGAATGGAACTAATGGGAAGAGAGAATATCGCTCGAGCCAATTATCGTATGGACAAGGTTATGGACGAATCAGCAGATAAGCCATTCTCAAGATTTGCAGAAATCGAATCTTATATCGAAGGTCTTGAATATAAGGTGGAGCATGCGTACAAGCGCAGTACATTCGACCAGAAGATTGCCAGACTGGAAAGAGAATTTGAAAAGGCAGAGTGAAATTAAATCATGATATAATGGGAGGCGCGAATTGATCGTGTCTCTTTATTTTTAGTACGAGCAGGGAGGTGCCCCGTGTTCAATAGACTATCAACAAATACAGTTAGCTGGATTCTCATCATTGGGGTGATCCTCCTTGCTGTCGAAGTGTTCTTTTTCAGAGGAGGTATGATTGTTACGGCTTTCATCGCAGGCCTGATCACCTACTTTGGCTGGAAGCATTTCAACCGGACGACTGGTAAAGTCATCTTTTGGATTGGCCTTGCATGGCTTGTTTTCTCCGTCCTGAATACACTCGCGGTAAGGTTTATTCTTGTTGCTTGCATTGTCCTCTTTATCCTTGATTACAACAAATCCAGGAAATTAAAGGAGCGGTTAAATCCAAATCGGTTCCAGAATGCGAGTGAGGAAGATTCAGAGAAACTTGTCAAGGTGGAGCCTTTGATTGACAGCCGCCTATTCGGAGAGGAACGGACAGATGATCAGCCATACAAATTCCGTGATATCAATATACACAGTTTATATGGAGATAAAATCATCGATCTTGGCAATACGATTTTACCTGATGATGTAGCTGTTATCTCGATTCGCCAGCTTGTCGGGAATATTGTAATCTACGTACCTTATGATGTTGAAGTGAGCATCCATCATAGTTCCGTTTTTGGAAGGGCTTATATTTTTGGTGAATTCAATGGGAGTCTTGTGAACAAGTCCTTACAATATGAAACGGAGCGATATGGCGAGAATATCCTGCCAAGGGTGAAAATCATCACTTCGCTCATCTCCGGAGATATTGAGGTGAGACGAATATGAAACAGATCTTCCGGCAGTTTCTCGCGAGTATTCTATATAGTGCCCTCATCATGATTGGGGCAGCTGTCATTCTATTTTTCTTTTTCCCGCTGGAGGACTGGACACTTCTATATAAAAAAGTTTTATATGATGTGCCATTCATTATCTGGTTCCTCAGTATTGCTGTTATGATCGGTGGGATTGCAGGATTGATCATAGGGATCCGTGATAGAACAAAGATCCATAAAGTTGAAAAAGGTCTGGATGACCTGATACGTGAACAAAAAGTTTCAACTTCATTTGATAAAGTGAAGGAACTTGAAGCGATCCAGTATCGTTTGCATCAGTTGCAGGAAATTTTCCGTTTACATGCGGAACAGTCGCAGAAGCTTGCAACAAAACGAAGTGAATCTAGAGAACAGAGTCTTCAGGAAGTCGTCATACAGGAACGGAATCGACTGGCGCGAGAACTCCATGACTCGGTGAGCCAGCAGTTGTTCGCAGCTTCAATGATGATGTCAGCATTTAATGAAATGAATCATCTTGAAAATGAAACAGGCAGAAAGCAACTGCAGATGATTGAGAATATGATCCAGCAATCCCAGATGGAAATGCGTGCTCTGCTTCTGCATCTTCGTCCTGTACCACTGAAAGGTAAATCGCTTCAGGAAGGTACGAGAGAGCTACTTACAGAATTAAAGCAGAAAATCGTACTTGAGATTGATTGGAAGATAGAAGATTTTCCAATTGAAAAAGGGATTGAGGATCAGCTGTTCCGCATCCTTCAAGAATCGGTTTCGAATACTTTGCGTCATGCAGAGGCGACCCAGTTGCATGTTTTGCTCATTCAGCGCGATGAATGGATCATCTTGCGTGTTACCGATGACGGTAAAGGCTTCGATGTGAATGAGGCGAAGACGACATCATATGGGCTAAGCAATATGAATGAACGGGCTTTTGAAGCCGGCGGTACATTCAAAGTTGTCAGCCTTCCTGGCGATGGAACGATTCTTGAAGTGAAGGTCCCGATATTTGCAGACAAAGCAGGTGAATTAGATGATTAGCATTTTGATTGCGGATGATCATGAAATGGTGCGGATTGGTGTCTCTTCCTATCTTATGGCTCAGCCGGATATGGAAGTGATCGGTGAAGCGGATGACGGAGGGCCGGCTGTAAAACTGGCTCTTGAGCTGAAACCTGACATCATTCTGATGGATCTTGTCATGAAACAGATGGATGGTATTGAAGCGACCCGGCAGATTATTGAATCATGGCCAGAGGCGAAGATTATTATTGTCACAAGCTTCATAGATGATGAAAAAGTCTATCCGGCGCTTGAGGCAGGAGCGGTCAGCTATATGCTGAAGACTTCCAAAGCAGGAGAAATTGCCAAAGCAATCAGGTCTACATATGACGGACAATCCATTCTGGAACCTGAAGTGACGGGGAAAATAATGAACCGTGTCCGTAAACCCGCTGAAGCGAAGCATGACCAGCTGACAGCGCGAGAGACGGAAGTGCTCCAACAAATGACGAAAGGCAAGACGAATCAAGAAATTGCGGATGAATTATTCATCTCGCTCAAAACGGTTAAAGTACATGTCAGTAATGTACTTGCGAAACTTGAAGTCCAGGATCGGACACAAGCAGTTATCTATGCGTTCAACCATGATCTCGTCGAATAATAGGCCGGACTGCCCTAATAGGCAGCCGGCTTTTTCTGGTTGATAAGAAAATTTGCAAAGTTATAGGAACGTATGTACTATTAAGGTAGCTGAAGGATAAGCAATATGCAAGCTGCCAAATTCATCTCTTGAAGATTTTGCAGAGGTTTTTTTGCTATAATGGATGAACGATTGATTGTTAGGGGGAGGATACATTGCTATTTTCGATGAAAGAATGGAAACACGCTTTCAAGCTTGACCCAGCTAAGGAAATTGATGATACGGATCTTGAGAAAATTTGCGAATCCGGAACAGACGGAATCATTGTCGGTGGAACGGATAATGTAACGCTTGATGGTGTGCTTGATTTACTTGCGCGCGTTCGTCGCTATACTGTTCCATGTGTGCTCGAAGTGTCTGAATTGGATGCTGTGACACCAGGATTTGAAGGCTATCTTATTCCGATGGTGATGAATTCACAAGTTAAAAAATGGATGATGGATCTGCAGCATGAAGCAGTGAAACAATATAAAAATGTAATGAATTGGGAAGAAATGTTCGTTGAAGGATATTGCATACTCAATCCTGAAGCGAAGGCATACAAACAGGCAGATTGCCGCATGCCGGATGCAGATGACGTACTTGCCTATGCATACATGGCCGAGCATTTTTACCACCTGCCGATTTTTTACTTGGAATACAGCGGTACATATGGTGATCCAGACCTTGTAAGACGAGTGAAGGGAGAACTGGAATCGACGCAGCTCTTCTATGGAGGAGGCATTGAGACGCCAGAGCAGGCTAGAGAAATGGCCGAGCATGCTGATACAGTCGTAATTGGCAATGTTGTTTATACCAATCTGAAGCAAGCTATTAAGACAGTGAAAGCTGTCAAAGAAATTACGAAATAAAGGCGGTATCTTAAAATGCATCAATTGCTTGAAGGGCTCAACAAAGAACAAGCGGAAGCGGTGCAAGCGACAGAAGGGCCGCTCCTAATCATGGCAGGTGCCGGTTCAGGTAAAACCCGCGTCCTTACACATAGGATCGCCTATCTGATGGATGAGAAAGAAGTGGCACCGCGTAATATTCTCGCCATTACTTTTACGAATAAAGCCTCACGGGAGATGAAGAATCGTGTAAGCCGGCTAGTTGGAGCGGATGGGGATCGGATTTGGGTATCGACTTTCCACTCGATGTGTGTACGTATTTTAAGACGTGACATTGACCGTATCGGTTACAGTACGAATTTCTCAATTCTCGATACAGGTGATCAGCTTACAGTTATCAAGCAGGTTTTGCGAGATTTGAACATTGATTCAAAGCAATTTGATCCGCGAGCAATGCTTGGCTCCATTAGCAATTTGAAGAATGAGCTCATCACCCCGAAAGGCGCAATCGAGGAAGCGACTAATTTCTATGACAGGCAGATTGCACAGATTTATGAAGCCTATCAGAAGATGCTTAGGAAGAACGAGAGCCTCGACTTTGACGATTTGATTATGGAGACGATTCATTTGTTCAAGCGTGTACCGGAAGTACTTGAATATTATCAGCGAAGATTCCAATATATTCACGTTGATGAGTATCAGGATACGAACCATGCTCAATATTTTCTCGTCAAGCAGATGGCGAGCCGCTATAAGAACCTTTGTGTTGTTGGGGATTCGGACCAGTCCATCTATCGTTGGCGAGGTGCGGATATTACAAATATCCTTAACTTTGAAAAAGACTATCCAAATGCACGCGTAATCATGCTAGAACAGAATTACCGTTCAACGAAATCGATTTTAAAAGCAGCAAATGAGGTTATTGCTAATAATCCAGGACGCAAGCCGAAAAATCTTTGGACTGATAATGCGCATGGAGACAAGATCTATTACTATCAAGGTTCAACGGAGCAAGATGAAGCCTATTTCATCATTGATAAAATCCAGGAATTGACGGCTGAAAAAGATTATGATCCGTGCGATGTTGCAATTCTTTATAGGACGAACGCTCAGTCGCGTGCAGTTGAGGATGCGCTTGTGAAATCGGGAATTGATTATCAGATGGTCGGCGGCACGAAGTTCTACGACCGAAAAGAAATTAAAGATATGATTGCTTATTTGCGACTCATCGCCAATCCGAATGATGACATCAGTTTTGAACGTGTCGTCAACGAGCCGAAACGAGGCATCGGTAAGACGACAATTGAGAAACTGCGTGCATATGCGGCAGAAAATGATATTTCCTTCTTCCGTGCGGTGGAAGAGGTAGATTTTATAGGTTTAACTAAAAAGGCTGCCACTGCACTCGATGCGTTTGGTCAGTTAATTAAAGACTTCAGCCAGCAGCAAGAATTTTTGACTGCAACAGATATGGTTGAATCTGTTCTTGAGCGGACAGGCTATCGTGAAATGCTTGAAGCGGAGCGGACAATCGAAGCGCGCAGCCGCCTTGAAAACCTTGAAGAATTTCAGACGGTTACGAAAGACTTTGAGGCAGCAAGTGAAGATAAGACTTTGATTGCCTTCCTTACTGATCTTGCTCTTGTTGCTGATATTGATAAAGTAGATGAAGCCGATCCTGACCATACGCAGAAAGTGACGCTTATGACGCTTCATGCAGCTAAAGGTCTGGAATTCCCAGTTGTGTTCCTTATCGGTATGGAAGAAAACGTGTTCCCGCACAGCCGCTCGCTCTTTGATGATGAAGAGATGGAAGAAGAGCGCCGTCTTGCTTATGTCGGTATTACGAGAGCTGAGCAAGAACTTTATTTAACACATGCGAAAATGCGTACCCTATATGGGCGGACAAATATGAACCCGGTGAGTCGATTTATTGATGAAATACCATCAGAGCTTGTTGAAGGAATTAAACAAGCAGGAGGATTATTCGGAGGCTTTACAAGCAAATCTTTACAGAAAGAAGAAGCACCTGCCCCGAGACGAATCGCGAGGAAAGTTCGCCAGTCAACAGGAGCAGAATCCAAGGAATGGCAAGCGGGTGACAAGGCTGAACATAAGAAGTGGGGCGTCGGAACAGTTGTCAAAGTGACAGGTGATGGAGAAGGGATGGAGCTTGATATCGCTTTCCCTGCTCCTACAGGCATCAAGCGGCTTCTTGCAAAGTTTGCGCCAATTAAGAAACAATAGGAGGCTTCTGTATATGGAAAGACTCGAGGCGGAGAAACGGATTGCCGAGCTGCGCAATCTGCTCAACCGTTATGGATATGAATATTATGTGCTGGACAAGCCGAGTGTACCGGACAGCGAATATGACTTGAAGATGCGCGAACTGATTGAATTGGAAGAGATATATCCGGATATGATTACACCGGATTCACCGACCCAGCGTGTCGGGGGCAAGCCGCTTGAAGGGTTTGAGAAAGTGCAACACCGCATTCCCATGCTGAGCCTTTCCAATGCTTTTAACGAGCAGGAGTTGCGAGATTTTGCGAGAAGAGCACAAGAGGGAGCAAGCGGAAAAGTAGCCTTTGTCTGTGAGCTTAAAATCGATGGACTCGCCGTTAATCTTCATTATGATAATGGAAAATTTGTTCAAGGCTCCACTCGTGGTGATGGGACTGTTGGTGAGGATATCACGAGTAACCTGCGGACGATTCGCAGTGTTCCGTTATCAATCTCAGAGCAAGGTTCCATCGAGGTGCGCGGTGAGGCGTTCATGCCTCATAAATCTTTTCTCGCTCTGAATGAAGCGAAGGAAGAAAACGGTGAAGAGCCTTTTGCGAACCCGCGCAATGCAGCAGCCGGTTCTTTGCGCCAGCTTGACCCGAAGATTGCTGCAAAGCGGAATCTTGATATTTTCCTTTATGGAGTGGGCGAGTGGGATGGCAAGCAGCAGACAAGTCATAGCGGGCGTCTCCAGTACATAAAGGAGCTAGGACTGAAAGTCAACCCGGAAACGAAGCGTTGTGAGACAATTGACGAAGTGATTGAATATGTAAATTACTGGACAGAACATCGCCCGGATCTAGCATATGAGATTGACGGAATCGTAATTAAAGTCGACGATTTGGATCAGCAAGAAGAACTTGGCTATACAGCGAAAAGTCCGCGTTGGGCTATCGCATATAAATTCCCGGCCGAAGAAGTTGTTACGACTTTGCTGGATATTGAGCTTAGTGTCGGCCGTACCGGAGTTGTCACCCCGACAGCTATTTTAGAGCCTGTTCGTGTTGCAGGGACGACAGTACAACGTGCTTCGCTGCACAATGCAGATATTATCCGTGAACTAGATGTTCGTATTGGAGACCGCGTCATTATTAAAAAGGCCGGAGATATTATTCCGAAAGTAGTGCGTGTTCTCATTGAAGAACGAAAAGGTGAAGAGCAACCTTTTGAAATGCCAGATCATTGTCCTGCCTGTGATGCGGAGCTTGTCCATCTTGAAGAAGAAGTCGCATTGCGTTGCATTAATCCGAACTGCCCGGCACAACTCAAGGAAGGGCTGATTCATTTCGTTTCCAGGGATGCGATGAATATCGATGGACTGGGTGAAAAAGTGATTGAACAACTTTTCCGTGAGCAGCTCATTGGCAAGATCTCGGATATTTACCGTCTTGAGAAAGAGCAGCTCGTTCAGCTGGAGCGGATGGGTGAGAAATCCGCGAGTAATTTGATCAACGCAATTGAGAAATCCAAGGAAAATTCTTTGGAAAAGCTAATTTTCGGACTTGGGATACGTTTCATTGGTTCTAAAGCTGCCAGAACACTGGCCGAGCATTTTGAAACGATGGAACGTCTGACAGTAGCGACATTGGAGGAACTTGTGTCTGTCGATGAAATTGGCGAGAAGATGGCAGACTCTGTTGTTAAATATTTTGAGGAAGATAAGGTCATGGCGCTTATCGATGACTTGAAGCAGCTTGGTGTCAACATGTCTTATAATGGTCCCAAACAGGCAGATGCCCCTGAGGATGCACCATTCTCTGGCAAGACCGTTGTGCTAACAGGCAAGCTGAGCCATTTTACAAGAACAGAAGCAAAACAGCTCGTTGAATCCCTTGGAGGCACTGTCACAGGCAGTGTCAGCAAGAAGACAGATCTCGTCATTTGTGGGGAAGACGCCGGATCAAAACTTGAGAAGGCAGAGAAGCTTGGCATTGAGATCTGGAGTGAAGACAACTTAGTAGAAATCGCGGAGAGTGAAGGGACGAAAAAGTAATGAAAAAGGCAGCCGCCATTTTGCTGTCGGTGCTGCTTCTTGCAAGCTGTGCACCGAACAAAAATGATGAACTTGTCCAGAACAAGGACTCAAAAGAGAAAAAAGAAACACCGTCAATCGTGCCGAGCTACCAGCTTTCTGACTCAACGTACAAAATCATCCTTCCATTCCGACCGAGCAAAGCGCGCGGCGTCATTGATAACCAGATTGCCAACCGTGTTGATATTGATGAACTGGAAGAAGGTCTGAAGCGTCATTCCACTGACGAATTCAGTCCGGATGATTATTATTTTGAAGAAGGCCAGTATTTGACTGAGGACATGGTTTACGATTGGCTTGGGCGCAATCTGACTAAAAAACAAATAGATAAAGAAGTGAAAGAAACAGCAGATAAAAAACGCAAAGAAGGATATACGGTCGACGAGCAGGAAATTCGTGATGGTCTGCAAAATGGCCTCAATCCTCCGATTGCAGAAGATGCGAAAGAAAAAGATTACCGTGACCATCCGCGCTACCTTTCCCATATTCTAGAGCAAGATTATTTGCGCAAGAAAGATGATGACACTGTTGAACTTGCGGGTATTTCCATCGGTCTTGCCTTGAAATCGGTCTATCGTTTCCAGACAGAGATTGGCGGACCTTACTATTATGAAAAAATTCCTAAAGCTGAAATGGAGAAAAACGGTAAGGAAATCGCTCAGAAAGTTGTAGATCGTGTTCGCAAAATCAAAGGGTTGAAGAATGTGCCAATCGTCATTGCGTTGTACCGGGAAGAAGCCCAGGATTCTCCTGTTGCTGGCGACTTTGTTTCCAAAACGATTGTTGACGAAGGGGAAACACAAATTGGCAAGTGGAACAAGATTGATGAAAAGCATGTATTGTTCCCATCCGACAATGCAAAGAAAAATCATTTTGATGATAATCAGGCGATCAAGAGCTTTGGTGATGATATAGCGAAGTATTTCCCTAACTATGTCGGTATTGTCGGTGAAGGCTTCTATGTTAATAAGGACCTTCAACGTCTTACAATCCGTGTGCCGATTGAGTTTTACGGAAAGAGTGAAGTGACCGGATTTACGCAGTATGCTTATGGGCTGATTCAGGAGAAGTTCCCTGAGCATTATGATCTTGAAGTTCAGATTTCTTCAAATGAAAAGCTTGAAAGTTTGATTACAAGAGAAAAAGGGGATAAGAAACCTGTCGTGCATATACTCCATTAAGGCCCCTTTTTGAGATATAAGGACAAAAACCAGAAAGTCGTGTTCCTGCTTCGCCAGGGCGCCAAAGGCCTGGTTTTTGTCCTTTTCTTTAAGTGTGCCGAATTCAGGCAGGAGGTTGTTATGTTATGAGAACGCCTTATCGTCATGAACCTTTCACAGACTTTGAAAATGAAGACAATCGGAAAGCGATGCTGCAAGCACTTGATCAGGTCAAGGGAGAATTGGGGAAAACGTACCCACTCATCATTGGTGGAGAACGGGTTGAAACTGAGGACAAAATTGTTTCAGTCAACCCAGCGAACCCGGAAGAGATTATCGGTTACGTTTCCAAGACAGACAGGGAGCTGGCTGAAAAGGCAATACAAGTAGCAGATGAAACATTTAATGAATGGCGTAAATCAGACCCTGCTGTAAGGGCGGATATTCTATTCAAAGCAGCAGCCATTGTCCGTCGGCGCAAAACAGAATTCACTGCATGGGCAATTAAAGAAGGTGGCAAGCCGTGGAAAGAAGCGGATGCCGATGTTGCTGAAGGAATTGATTTTCTAGAATATTACGGTAGAGAAATGCTTCGCCTTAAAGATGGCGGGCATGTGATCAGCCGTGAGAATGAATACAATCAGTATCATTACATCCCGCTCGGTGTAGGTATCGTTATTTCCCCATGGAATTTCCTATTTGCCATCATGGCTGGTACTTGTGTCTCTGCTCTTGTGACGGGTAATACAGTGTTACTTAAGCCAGCAAGTGCAACACCTGTCATTGCTTACAAGCTGTTAGAAGTTCTCGAGGAAGCAGGTTTGCCAAAGGGGGTTGTCAACTACGTTCCAGGACCTGGGCGCGAAGTCGGTGACTATCTCGTTGAGCATCCGCGCACACGCTTTGTCAGCTTTACGGGGTCGCGTGCAGTCGGTACAGGGATTTTCGAGAAAGCCGCGAAAGTACAGGAAGGGCAGAAATGGCTGAAACGTTCGGTCATTGAAATGGGTGGAAAGGACACAATTGTTGTGGACAGCGATGCTGACTTGGAACTTGCTGCTGAATCAATCGTACAATCAGCATTCGGTTTCAGCGGTCAGAAATGTTCCGCTTGCTCGCGTGCTGTAATTGTTGGCGATGCTTATGACGAAGTGAAGCGTCTCGTCGTGGAGAAAACGAAGAAAATCAGCGCTGGTGACCCCCATGACAACAGCTATTTCACAGGGCCGGTCATTGAGCAAAAGGCTTATGACAAAATTATGGAGTACATCGAAATCGGAAAGAAAGAAGCAAACTTGCTCATCGGTGGCGATGGGGATGATTCAAATGGGTGGTTTGTGCAGCCGACTGTATTCGGTGAAGCAGATCAGCAGGCGAAAATTATGCAAGAAGAGATTTTCGGACCTGTTGTTGCCCTGACAAAAGCTAAAGATTTTGATGATGCTATTGAAATTGCGAACAATACCGATTATGGTCTTACAGGAGCGGTCATTTCCCGTGATCGGGATCACATTGAAAAGGCCAGACGTGATTTCCATGTAGGTAATCTATACTTCAATCGTGGTTGTACTGCTGCAATTGTCGGTTACCAGCCATTTGGCGGTTTTGATATGTCCGGCACGGATTCGAAAGCGGGCGGACCGGATTATTTGTTGCAATTCATGCAGGCGAAGACGACTTCAGAAATGTTTTAGTAAAGTTGAAGAAGCGGAGGGCTCATATGCCTTTCGCTTCTTTTGTTTAAAGATAAATTAATCAATCTCTTTAGCAAGATAAGCCGCATCGTCTCCAACTCCGAGAAGTAAAGCAGAACCCCGTCTGTGCTGCCAAGGTAGCCCGAGGAAATATAATCCTTTTTCCTCTGTAACCCCACGTTTATGTATAGGTTGGCCTTTATTATCGAAAATGTGTGGCAGCTTAATCCAATTATAATCAGAACGGTACCCTGTAGCCCATATAATATTAGCAGTCTCGATTCCTTCGTTGTTTTCAAAAAGAAGTTTGTCCGCTTTGGCTGATATGGTTCTTGGCAACAATGTTATATTTCCGGAACGGATCAGTTTTTGAGTTTCGAGCCCTATAATAGGATCTCTTTCTCTCAAGAATTTGCCCAACCGTGAGTTAACAGAAACATTCAAGATTCCGATAGACTTAAACCACCAGAAAATGTCCTTTTTGAATAAGGAGTCAGGTATGAAAATTGGTCGTTTGCTAATGGATAAATAGACTTCTCGAGTAGCAGATAGTTCAGCGGCAATCTGCATCCCCGAATTTCCACCGCCAATAATTACTGTTGGTCCACTGTTCAATTGTTCGGGATTACGGTAATAGGCAGAATGGATTTGGAATACACCATCAGAAAGGTTATTGGAAAACGACGGAATTGCCGGCTGTTGAAAAGGCCCAGTAGCAATAACAACATTGTTTGCCGTATATGCTTCTTCAGTGTTCGTCGCAATAGTGAAGATTCCCTCACTTTTCGATAAGTTCTCAACTTTTGTATTTAGCTTTACCGGAATTTCATAATGTTGAGCGTATTCTTTTAGATAAGTGGCAATCTCATCTTTAGTCGGGTACCCATCCGGAGCGCCGGGAACCTTCATCCCTGGCAAACAACTATTAGCTCTCGAGGTGAAGAGAATAAGAGAATCGTATCTGTTGCGCCAAGAATCTCCTATGGATTGGCTGTTATCCAGAATGAGGAAATGTTGATTCCTCTTTTTTAGATAATACCCCATTGCCAAACCGGCTTGGCCGGCACCGATGATGATCGTTTCATAATGTTCCCTCATTGTTCACCTCATTAATCTAATTCAGCCCTTTTTCTGAATTATCGGCTTTAAATTCTGTTTCAGTAAGCAGAAACTTGATAAAATTCCTTTCAAATACAGATTACTGAAAAAAATCAATTTTAATGTGAAAAGAAATTGAGGAGCGGAAGAGGAGACTGAGTAAAGAGATCGCCGTCGGCTTGTACTATACAGCTATATATTTGGTGAACGATCAATGAAGCTGACTAGACTTTAATTTGATAATTCTTCTCCAATAACTTAATGACTCCGGCAGTTGCCTATATGCAACCTGTTCTGCTATTATTAGTAGTATTGTTGCACTTTTTTACCTGTGCGAAAAAACAGAACCATGGAGGTGCTCGCTCGTGGCAGATATTACGAAGGATCAGGTGAAGCATGTTGCTCATCTGGCGCGACTAGAAATCACGGAAGAAGAAGCAGAGCAGTTTACTGAACATCTCAGCGCAATCATTACATATGCAGAGAAGCTGAATGAATTGGATACAGAAGGCATCGAGCCAACTACACATGTGCTCGATTTGAAGAATGTTTTCCGCAAAGACGAAGCAAAGCATACGATTACCCAAGAAGATGCAATGAAGAACGCACCGGACTCAGAGGACGGCCAGTTCCGCGTGCCATCAATTTTGGAATAGGGAGGGAATCTGAATGTCACTTTTGGATCATACGATCAAAGAACTTGAAGCCAAGCTTGCAGCGAAGGAAATCACTGTTGAAGACCTCGTGAAAGCTTCATTCGACCGAATTGGCGAAGTGGACGGCGAAGTCCAGGCTTTCATTACATTGAACGAAGAAAAAGCGCTTGAAGCGGCAAAGGAACTTGATGCTTCAGACGATAAGGACGCAAAACTGTTCGGGATTCCATGCGGGATCAAGGACAATATCGTAACTAAGGAATTGCGTACAACTTGTGCAAGCCAATTCCTACGCAACTTCAATGACCCCCTTTACAACGCGACAGTCGTTGAAAAGCTTGGCGCCGAGAAGGCGGTAAACGTTGGTAAATTGAACATGGATGAATTCGCAATGGGTTCTACAAACGAGAACTCCAGCTTTGCTGCGGTTAAAAACCCATGGAACACAGACTATGTACCAGGTGGTTCTTCAGGCGGCTCAGCAGCAGCTGTGGCAGCAGGCGAAGTACTGTTCTCACTCGGTACGGATACAGGTGGTTCAATCCGCCAGCCAGCTTCATTCTGTGGCGTAGTCGGCTTCAAGCCTACATATGGTCTTGTATCACGTTACGGCCTTGTTGCATTCGCTTCTTCTCTTGATCAGATTGGACCGATCACTAGAACAGTTGAAGACAACGCACGCGTGCTTGAAGTTATTGCTGGCAATGACAAGATGGACGCAACAAGCGCGAACCTTGATATTCCTGAATATACGAAGGCACTTACAGGCGATGTAAAGGGCCTGAAAATTGCTGTACCGAAAGAATATATCGGTGAAGGCGTCGATCCAGAAGTAAAAGAAGCAGTCATGAATGCACTCAAAGTGTATGAATCACTTGGCGCTACTTGGGAAGAAGTTTCTCTTCCACATTCAGATTATGCCGTTGCAGCTTACTATCTGATTTCATCTTCAGAAGCATCTGCGAACCTTGCTCGTTTTGATGGTGTACGTTATGGCGTACGTTCTGAAAACGCTGAGAACATGATCGATATGTTTAAGAAGTCACGTTCAGAAGGCTTCGGTGAAGAAGTGAAGCGTCGTATCATGCTCGGTACGTTCGCGCTCAGCTCTGGATACTATGATGCTTATTATAAAAAAGCACAGCAAGTTCGTACATTGATCAAGAACGACTTCGAGAACATTCTTGAGAAGTTTGATGTCATCATGGGACCAACTTCACCAACACCAGCTTATAAAATTGGCGAAGTAATTGATGATCCGATGACAATGTACGCAAACGATATCATGACTGTACCAGTGAACCTTGCAGGCGTACCGGGAATTTCCGTACCATGTGGTTTCTCTTCAGAAGGCATGCCAATCGGATTGCAGATCATCGGTAAGCACTTTGATGAATCAACTGTATACCGTGCTGCACATGCATTTGAACAGGCAACAGATCATCATAAGAAACGCCCTGCTCTTGGAGGTGCGAAATAATGAATTTCGAAACTATCATTGGACTTGAAGTCCACGTTGAACTTAAAACAAACTCTAAAATCTTCAGCTCAAGCCCGAATGAGTTCGGTGCTGAGCCAAATACAAATATCCACCCGATTGATCTTGGTTATCCGGGCACATTGCCAGTGATGAACGAAGAAGCAGTCAACTTTGCGATGAAAGCTGCGATGGCTCTTAACTGTGAAATCGCGACTGACACGAAGTTCGACCGTAAGAACTACTTCTATCCGGACAACCCGAAAGCTTACCAGATTTCCCAGTTTGACAAGCCAATCGGTGAGCATGGCTGGATCGATATCGAAGTCGATGGCAAGACGAAGCGTATCGGCATTACACGTCTTCACCTTGAAGAGGATGCTGGTAAGCTGACACATGGTGACTATGGTCATTCTTATGTCGATTGCAATAGACAGGGTACACCGCTTGTTGAGATCGTTTCTGAGCCAGATATCCGTACACCGGAAGAAGCATATGCTTACCTTGAAAAACTTAAGAACATCATCCAGTACACTGGCGTTTCCGATTGTAAGATGGAGGAAGGTTCACTTCGTTGTGATGCGAACATTTCCCTTCGTCCATACGGTCAGGAGAAGTTCGGTACAAAGGCAGAGCTTAAGAACTTGAACTCATTCGCATACGTGCAAAAGGGTCTTGAATTCGAGGAGAAGCGTCAGGAGAAAGTCTTGCTTTCAGGCGGTATCATCGAACAGGAGACACGCCGCTACGATGAGAAGACGAAAGAAACAATCCTCATGCGTGTCAAAGAAGGTTCAGAGGACTACCGTTACTTCCCAGAACCGGATCTTGTTCCACTTTACATTGATGATGCTTGGAAAGAGCGCATCCGTGCAGAGATTCCTGAACTTCCAGACGCTCGCCGCAAGCGTTACGCTGAGGAATATGATCTTTCAGCTTATGATGCAGGGGTTCTTACGAGCTCTAAAGAGATGGCTGATTTCTTTGAAGCGACAATTAATAATGGCGCTGATGCGAAACTGGCTGCTAACTGGCTTCAAGGTGAGATTTCTGGTTACATGAACAAGAACCAGAAGGAATTGCATGATCTTGCAATTACACCTGAGGGACTTGCGAAAATGATCAAACTGATCGGGGACGGAACAATTTCTTCCAAGATTGCGAAGAAAGTATTCGCTGAACTCGTTGAAAACGGTGGCGATCCTGAACAAATCGTCAAGGATAAAGGGCTTGTCCAGATCTCTGACGAAGGCCAGTTGACTGAGATCATCACAGCGATCCTTGATGCGAACGAACAGTCAATCATTGACTATAAAAATGGTAAAGACCGTGCCCTTGGTTTCCTAGTAGGTCAGGTCATGAAACAGACAAAAGGCCAGGCGAACCCGCCAATGGTTAACAAGATTCTTGTTCAGGAAATGGACAAGCGATAATAGCAACACCCGGTTTGGAAGGCTACCGTCTCTATTGGCGGTAGTCTCCATTTGATTAAACAGCCCGGTAGAGAGTATGATAGAGAACAGTGCTGTAATGATTCGAACGATTAAGTAGCAATCAGATTAAGGGGGATGATGTCCATGCAGAAGGCCCGGATCATTTACAATCCGACTTCCGGACGTGAGGTTTTCAAAAAGGAATTGGCAAATGTGCTGCAAAGTTTCGAGCAGGCTGGTTACGAGACGTCGGCTCATGCCACGACTTGCGAAGGCGACGCGATCGAAGCGGCAAGCAAGGCAGTCGAAAATGGTTTCGATGTTGTCGTAGCGGCTGGCGGCGATGGGACGATTAATGAAGTGATCAATGGAATCGCACCAGCAGAGAATCGTCCACGACTTGGCGTCATTCCGACTGGAACGACGAACGACTTTGCCCGGGCGCTGGGCATCCCCCGCGATATTAAGAAGGCAGTCCAGATTATCGTCGAAGGAGAATCGATGCCGCTTGATATAGGGAAGGTCAACGAACGCTACTTCATGAATATTGCTGGTGGTGGTAAATTGACAGAACTGACATATGAGGTTCCGAGCAAGCTGAAGACAATGCTTGGACAGCTCGCATATTATATGAAAGGTATTGAAATGCTCCCTTCACTGAAGCCGTTATCCGCACGCATTGAACTGGATGATGAAGTCATTGAAGAGGACATCATGCTTTTCCTCGTCGGTAATACGAATTCCATTGGCGGTTTTGAAAAATTGGCTCCAGACGCAGATTTGGAAGATGGCCTTTTTGATGTGCTGATTCTCAAGAAGACGAATCTGGCGGAATTTATCCATATCGCTTCACTTGCCCTGCGTGGCGCCCATTTAGGTGCCAAGCAGATCATCTACCGCAAGTCGAGCCATGTGAAGGTGACAGCTGAAGATAAGATGCAGCTTAACATTGACGGTGAGTATGGTGGATTGCTGCCAGGAGAATTCAACAATCTCAACAAACATATTGAGTTTTTTGTTCCAGCTGAGTTTAAAGGGAACAAAGTCTTGGCTGAAGATTGATAGATACTTAAAACTTAGAGACTGTGCTGAGAGTCCTGATGGGCTGTCGGCACAGTCTATTTGAATTTCCGTATACA
The DNA here is from genome assembly GCF_030762805.1 of Aciduricibacillus chroicocephali. Taxonomy (NCBI): domain Bacteria; kingdom Bacillati; phylum Bacillota; class Bacilli; order Caryophanales; family Bacillaceae; genus Aciduricibacillus; species Aciduricibacillus chroicocephali. The sequence goes on from NZ_CP129113.1 coordinate 691,142, forward strand.
TGAAGTTTTCAGCACAACGAGCGCGATTGAATTTACGTATTATTTGACTGAAACGGCCATACTCAAAGCATCAAGTGGCACTTTGTTCGTGTTCAAACGATAGATCATATCATTCTCCTGCCAGCGGATGTCAACATCGACGGAGTTTGCCCCTTGTGGATAGTTTATCGCAACAATTCCTTTATCTTTAGGCGCGGGCAGTTTATGTTTCTCAAGATAATTAACGATTTCCTTGGCAATGGCAGGGCTGTTCAATTTATCTTCAGTTATATAGGTAATGTTGAATGTCCAATTGCCTTCTTCCCAGCCGAAGTAACCGTGACCGGCAGCACCTTCACTATAACCTCTGATGCCATAGCCTAAGTCTGTTGCAGTTTCTATATTTTTCGGTACTTCTTTTCCATTCATGAATTCTTTCAAATCTTTTGCAGCGGCATCGGCTGAAGGGAAACGTATTCCAGAGAACGTTGCGACGAGGTCGTCCGCTTTTGTCCTGTAGTCAACAGAGTAGAAGGATGATGTATCTTTGGTGACATTTGTAGTGACATCACCGTTAACTGGGAAAGCAGTCGGACGTTTAACGAGAGAATTGTTCATTTTCAATGTATTAGCTAAAGTTTTTGGCTCAATTTGATTTGATTCCGTATCCTTGCTTTTGTCAGATGCAAGTTGTTGGTTTTTTGTGCCGGGGTTCTTATTAGCTGCTTTCTGTTGATCTTGTTCGTTTTCGTTCTGTTTTTGCTTATCATTTGTTTCTTTTTGTACATTGGTTGCATTATCATCATTGCTGTTCTTCTCTTTGGAAGCAGTCGGATTCTGGCTGGACTCATCCTTCGTTCCCTTTGAAGAGCCGTCATTTGAAGAGCAACCAGCAATAAGTCCGGCACATAGTAAGACAGACAGCAATGTGTATACTTTTCTATTCATTATGTATCTCCTCCTGTTATCTATTACATTGTTCACATTCCCTCCATGAAATGGTAAAAAACGAATTTAACTGTAATTCTTATCCACTTATTTAAGCTCTTCCCCCGTATAATCCACATGTAAAGAGCCATCTTCCTGAACTTCTGCATAAAACACATCATCATATGATTGTACGCCTGCCATTTGGAGCTGCTGATCAAGCCATTTGCAGTCAATATCGAGTTTTTCCAAATTGCCGGTAAGTACTTGACCGTCTGTAATGACACTGGTCGGGATTGGGAAAATCTTTTGCTTTGAAGGCTGCTTATTGAAATCCTTTTGAACGAGAGGCTGTTTCTCCTGCTTTTTCAAGACAGAGAGTTTACCGTCTGTTTCAAAAATGGCATAGTCAACATCTTTAAGAGAAAATACGTTGTTTTCCCGCAAAAGGCTGTTCAGACTTTCCATATCGAGACGCATCGTTTTCAATTGTTCTTCCATGATTTTTCCGTCTTTGATGACGATGACGGGTTGTCCACTGATGATTTTGCGTGCTGCTTCTGATTTGATATTGAGCCAGCCAAGCAACAAGGTGAAAATCGCCCAGCCAAAAAGTGCAAGGAGACCATTGCGCATGCTGATACTACTGTCAATCGCGAGCGATGCACCAATTGTTCCAATAGAGATAGCTGAAACAAAGTTAAAGAATGTCATTTGTGATATTTCTTTGCGTCCCATAATGCGTGTAAGCAGAAAAAGTACGATAAAAGAGAGACCGAGACGAAGCAGTAGGGTAGTTATGGACATAATCAAACTCCTTTTTTTCTTAGCGTCTGCAATTTTCACAAAAATTATTAGACATAAGGATAGAAAAAGCTAAATTCACCCATACTGCAAATAGAGGTGAATCGTATGTTCAAATTGCTTACACATAATGACTTGGATGGAGTGAGCTGTGGCATTTTGGCAAAGCTCGCTTTCGGTAAAAAGGCGCAAGTTCGTTACAATTCCGTCGCCGGCCTGGACCGGGAAGTTGCTTGGTTCCTTGAAAATGGGGATCCAGAGACATTTCTGTTCATAACAGACCTTTCCGTAAATGAAGAAAATGAGCTCGCATTGCAGGCCTTCCATGAGCGTGAGGGACGTGTGAAACTGCTTGATCACCATAAGACATCCATGGATTTCAATAAATACGACTGGGCTAAAGTCGAGGTTGAAGACGAAGCAGGGAAACTGAAATGTGCTGCTTCCATCTTCTATGAATATCTCGTTGAAGAAGGTCTGCTTGAGAAGCGTGCAGCGATTTCCGACTATATCGAGCTTGTCCGTCAATATGACACTTGGGAATGGGAAAAACAGAACAATCAGATGGCACGCCGCCTGAATGCTTTGTTCTACCTTTTGTCGATTGAAGAGTTCGAGGAGAAAATGCTGGAGCGGCTTAATGGGAATGAGCCATTTTATTTCAATGATCTTGAAAAAGAAATTCTCAAGATGGAAGATAAGAAAATGGAGAGCTACATACGCCGTAAACGCCGTGAACTCGTCCAACTGAAGGTTGGTGGGCTTTTCGCTGGTGTCGTGCATGCTGAATCATACCACTCGGAGCTTGGCAATGAACTAGGTAAAGAATATCCGCATCTCGACTATATTGTGATCATCAACATGGGTGGCAGGCGTGCCGGTTTCCGCACAATCCATGACCATGTCGATGTGTCAGATGTGGCCAGCCAGTTTGGAGGTGGTGGTCATGCAAAAGCATCCGGCTGTGCGATGTCGGATGAAGTGTACGAGCATTATGTTTCGCGTGCTTTTGCTGAGGAACCGCTTCGTGAAGATGCACGGCGCAATCGATTCAATTTGAAAAATGCAGAAAATGGTTCACTGTATCGCAATCGCGCTGGTGATCGATTCTTCCTGCATCCTGGTGGAGAAGACAGATGGATTATTGAAATGAATGGCCGGGATTTGGAGCGTGAGTTCACGAGCTTTGAGAATGCTGAGAGATATGTGAAACGAGCTGAAGCTGCATGGCTAGCGTTCGATGAAGATCTAGTTGATTATTTGCATATGGATCGCCGAGGAAGAAAATCTTAAAGGAAGCGCTTACCAAAGTTTCTTGCTTTGAATAGACGGGTATCTCTTTGAACATAAACAATTAAGGGAGGCTCCTCAATTTGAAGAAATCATGGATTGGTGTTATCGGATTTGTTCTAATCGCAGTTGTGGCATTCCTGTCATTCGAGATGGGAACAAATTCAATGAAAAGCGCTGAAAGCAAAAAGACTTCAGAAGAAAAGACAGAACAGCAATCAAAGATGGATAAGAAGAGTGGCTCAGGTCAGATGCAAGGCGGCCTTTCTACACATGTGCTTGATCAGGCACAAGGTAAACCTGCAGAGGGCATACCAGTCACTTTGTATAAGGTTGATCATTCAGGAAAGAAAACCAAAATCAATAAGGCAAAGACAGCAGAAGATGGTCGTGTGAAAGAATTGCTTGCACCTTCTAAAGTAAAGGAAGGCGATTATGAAATCGTCTTCTCTGTGGGCAAATATTTTAAGAAGTCGGGTGCGAAGACAGAATTTCTTAATGAAATCCCAGTCCGTTTTCATGTAGAGGATGCAAGCAAACATTATCATGTGCCGATTGTAGCAGCACCAGGTGGCTATAGCACATATCATGGCAGTTAAGAATTTTGAATAAAGAGCGTGCAGGTACATATCCTGCACGTTCTTTTAATTGACATATTACCCATGGGGTATATTATGAAGTTATAATCCATTAAAACGAGGTGCAGAGAATTTGATTTTCTTGGTACTCATCGGTGTGCTCGTAATTGTTTTTGTTTACCAGACATTCTTTATGAATAAGAACATTCGTAATATACCGGCAGAACAGCTAGACAACTTGATTCGGGATAAGAAGGACAAGCAGCTGATTGACGTTCGGAATCCAGGTGAATTTGCAAGCGGACATGTTAAGGGTTTTCAGAATATCCCTTTGAACGACTTGCCAAAGTATTTGGACACAATGCCCCGTGATAAGGAGATTATCGTCATGTGTGAGAGTGGCTCACGGAGCAATAAGGCATGCAGTCTTCTTAATCGAAGCGGTTTTGAAAAAATTACGAATGTGCAAGGCGGCATGAGCAAGTATCGAAAAAGTAAATAAAAATAGTTGAAGAGCGGACTGGCCTGGGGGGGCTGTCCCGCTTTTTTGTTTGCACCTAAAAAACAGTTCTTAAGAGCTGAGATGGTGTGTACCGTTTAGTACGTAGAGTGTAACTACAGCAGTTAAGCAAACAAAAAAGACGCTCCACTCTCACAAGGAGAATTGAAGCGTCTTGCAAGGAATTATCTCTCTAATTCTCTTTCCGATCCAGCGACAACAACTGCTGCTGATGCGTCACCGATGATGTTGACAAGAGTTCTTAACATATCAAGAATCCGGTCAATTCCAGCGATAAGCGCGATGCCTTCAAGCGGCAGACCGACAGAGGATAGGACCATCGTCAGCATAATCAGCCCAGCACCAGGAACTCCCGCTGTGCCTATGGAAGCTAGCACTGTTGTCAGCACGACAGTCAAAAGTTGCATCATGCTCAGATCCAAATTGAAGAACTGGGCGATGAACACGACAGAAACCCCTTGATAAATGGCAGTTCCGTCCATATTAATTGTCGCGCCAAGTGGCAAGACAAAGCTGCTGATCTTCTTCGGAACGCCAAGGTTCTCTTCGACATTTTGAATCGTTACAGGGAGCGTACCGGCACTGCTTGCTGTACTGAACGCGACCATGCCAGCTGGTGTCATCCCTTTAAAAAATCTGATTGGATTCATCTTTGCGAAAACACGTACTGCAGATGAATAGACAAATATCATATGAAGAATGCATGCAACAAGTACCGCGAGAATGACTTTCAGAAGCGGCAACAGAACACTAAGGCCATATGCGCCGACAACTGGTGCTACGAGACCAAGAATCCCGATCGGAGCGACTTTCATGATCATGCCAGTAACTTTGTACATGATTTCTGAAAACGCGTCAAAAAATGTTAATACTGGCTGAGCCCGTTTTCCAACAATTGTAATGGCAATACCGATAAAGATTGCGAAGAAGATGATTTGCAAAATATTCGCAGTCGCCAACGCCTCGAATGGATTCGTCGGAACAATCTCAAGCAATGTCTGAATTGCTCCCGGCGCTTTCTCTGCGCTAGCAGCTTCTGCCGCTTGTGACGCATCAAGCTTAATATCAAGACCTTTACCTGGTGAGAACATGAGTGCCACAGCCAGCCCAATGATGATAGCAAGTGCAGTGGTAATGAGGTAGTAGACGATTGTCTTCATTCCGATTCGTCCGAGTTGCTTCGGATCTCCCGTACTTGCAATCCCGACAACGAGCGTAGACAGGATGAGCGGAGCGATAATGAACTTGATGAGACGCAGGAACAGATCTCCAAGCGGCTTAATGACTTCAATAGATTTGCCAAAAATCAAACCAAGAATGATGGCAACAACAAAAGCGATGAAAATCTGTGTGACAAGATTGAACTTGAGTTTCATTTCAAAGCGAGCCTCCTTTAATAGTGAACATTCCCCTGACACTATGAATTACTGCTGCTCTGATGTATGAATCCGTGATGTCTTTTAGTGATGAAGCAGTCTGAATGGGACAATCTACATCACTGTTATTCCATGTTTTACCCTATTCACCAAAAGGGAAAAGTATCCTGGACTGAACAGAATTCGGCAAAGGAGAGAACATCATGAAGAAACCACGCAAATGGCTCGCAACTAGCGCAGCCTTGTTTATTATACCAGCACTTGCAGCTTGCTCAAGCAGTAATGGAAGTGATACCGGTAAACAGGAGCAGCCCAAGACAGAAATGAGTTCAAAAGCCAATACATCCTCTGATCGTAAATCTGATCAAGAATCCAAAAAAAGCCAGACTCAAAATAAAGAAATGCCGCAAGCCCAAGTGTTGCAAGCAATAAAAAAAGACTTAAAAACTAAGATTCCAATAAAATTGCCCACACAGCTACCAGTTGATGAAGGAAAGCATCTGACAGCTATCACATCATCAGGGGACACGAGCTATCAGATTCAGTTTTACGAAACGGATACACCTGTAGCGGTGAATGATCCAAGTGTGCCAGGTAAAAGGAAAGATGCTGTGAAAATTGCCGACATGCAAGTGAAAAAGTTTGATTCTGTAAAGAAGGCACAGGAACAAATCGGTTATCAGAATTACAGCAAAATCGGCGGTAAGAAAATGGATCTAGGACATGGGGTCTCCGGGTATCGGGATGCTGGAGCAGGATCTGCGAATATCGGCTGGAATGAAGGCAGATGGGATCTTGTTTCAAGAGCGCGTACTAATAACGCGAAGGCAGGAGAGCAGCTGGCTTTAAAGACAGTCGATTATCTGGAAAAACATACATTACCGGCGCCAAACAAATACGGATCCTTCCATCTCGATGCTGAAGATAAAGGAACGAGCTGGGTTCTATGGCAGGACGGAGATACTGTTTATAACTTCAACAAAGTCGATGATCCAATGAATCTATTGGCAATTGTTGAGGAGATGAAATAGTAGTGCCATTGTTAAGCAAGTGCCTAGGCAGGAAGCCTGGGCACTTTTCGTGCTATCTTAATCTATAGATTGTTACCGAAAGGAAAGATACTAATGGACTTTAATATAGAAGAAGCAGTTCAAATATTGGAGAGGACGCCAAAAACATTAGCGTCATTTTTGGCGGGCTTGTCTGTTAGTTGGCTGCACTGTGATGAAGGAGAAGATACATGGAGTTCTTATGAGGTGATCGGTCATTTAATTGATGGAGAAAGGAACAATTGGATTCCGAGATTGAAGCACATACTGCAAGAAGGGGAGAGAAATCCTTTTCCTCCATTTGATCGATTTGCTCATTTGCAGGATGATATGAAAAAGCCTATCGAAGAGAAGTTAGCCGAATTTGCTGAGTTGAGAAAGCATAATTTGCGAGTGCTGAAAGAATTTAGATTGAACGATGAACAACTCGAGAGAACAGGATTCCATCCGGCATTTGGAATTGTCAAAGTGAGAGAGTTGATTTCGACATGGGCAGTGCATGATATGACGCATATGAGTCAGATCGTCAGGGTCATGTCGAACAGATATGAACAGGAAGTCGGTCCTTGGAAGGCGTACTTGGGGATACTGAAACGATAGGGCGATCAGCTACGGGTATCATTTTCTGTCCATTTAAAAAGTCTTATTGGCATTTGAGTTGGAGATGATGAAGCAGAGGGTCATTATACATGATACAATAGAACTTATCCTATTAATGAAACGAAGGAAGATCAATTTGGCAAAGACAAAACCACCTGTTAATAAAAATGATTCCGTTCATATAACGTTCGAAGACCTGACACATGAAGGAAATGGCGTTGGCAAAATCGACGGTTATCCAATTTTTGTCCCGCATGGCCTACCTGGTGAAAAGGCACTAGTGAAAGTCGTAAAAGTGAATAAAAACTTTGGTTTCGGCAAGCTGCTTGAAGTAGAGAACCGAAGCCCGGAACGAGTCGAACCCCCGTGCAATGTGTATTACAAATGCGGTGGCTGTCAGCTCCAGCATATGAGCTATGATCTTCAGCTGGAAATGAAGCGAAACCAGGTGCTTGGCGTCATGAAAAAAGTTGCCCATCTGGAGCATGTTCCAGTACATCCAACACTCGGTATGCCGGATCCTTGGCGTTACCGTAACAAAGTTTCCATCCCAGTCGGTGAGAAAAACGGCGAGCTGATCACAGGCTTCTACCAGCAGCGCAGCCATCATATTATAGACGATATGGAAACATGTGTGATCCAGGAAGAATTGAATGACCGTATGATTGAAGCTGTTCGCCGTATTGCGACGAAGCTTGGCATCACAGCTTACAATGAGAAAACTGACCGCGGTATGCTGCGCCATATTATGGTGCGGAGCGGGGAGGCGACGAAAGAAACGATGATCGTTCTCGTTACTCGTACAAGCAAGCTGCCGAATAAGGAAAGGCTCATTAAAGAGTTGACAGAGACGTACCCGAATATCAAGTCGATTGTCCAGAATATTAACGATCGCCAGACAAACGTTATCCTCGGACGCAAGACGAAGGTGCTTTGGGGTACGGAATACATCCATGATAAGATTGGCGATATTACATTCGGAATCTCGGCATTGTCATTCTATCAAGTGAACCCGGAACAGACGAAGGTGCTTTATGACAAGGCGCTTGAGTATGCTCAGATCGGAGCGGACGATGTCGTTGTTGACGCGTATTGTGGCATCGGTACGATTTCACTCTTCCTTGCTCAAAAAGCGAAAAAAGTATACGGCATCGAAATTGTCCCGGAAGCGATTGAAGATGCGAAAAAGAATGCAGAGCTGAACGGAATCGAAAACGCTGAATTTGTCGTCGGTCAAGCTGAAAAAGTGCTTCCTCAATGGAAAGCGGAGGGATTCACGCCAGACGTTGTAGTCGTCGATCCGCCACGTAAAGGGTGCGAAGTCGACTTTCTCGATGCAATTATTGAAATGCAGCCGAAACGAGTTGTATACGTGTCTTGCAATCCGTCGACACTTGCGCGCGATTTGCGCGTATTGGAAGACGGAGGATATGAGACAAAAGAAGTTCAGCCAGTCGATATGTTCCCACAGACGAATCACGTTGAGGTAGTATCGCAGTTAGTTTTAAAAGAAAAAGCAGGCTCCAGTTAAGGGGGAAACCTGCTTCTATTCAAATGTTCGGGCGGCAAATCGGTAATGAACTACGGGTGTGCCGTCTTCTTTTACATCAATCCGATTGATCAGGCGATGTAAAATCTCAGGTGTTAATTCATCAAAGTTTAGAAAATGGAGAAGCTCATGTTTCAGCTTGTCGGTATTTTGTATCTTCAATGACCTGCTCAATTGGACGGGGTGGTTCCCTTCTCCAGATCTAGCGATAATTGAATGCCCGCAGTGTGACCCCTAGAGCTGCTTGTAATATCATAGGTTCGCTTGTCAAACGGGATCATTGTCCCAACCAGACCGAAACATGCTTATACAAGTAGGGGGTGAACAGTTTTACGGACGGGATCACATCGTCCACGGGCTTTAGCTGTTGCATTAGGTTGTTTATATCTCTTAGTTATAAATTGGGGAAACAATTGGATTCTTACGGGTATTTGGGATAGGATGTATTCGTTTGTGGAACGGCAGGGTTCCTTAAAATAAGGTGGGCTATTCATAATAAAAAGAAGGATATAAAGCATTAAGTTTTGCTAATGGGGGGGAATACTGGCAAATGGGTATTTTAATTGCAGCTAATTAAAAAATGGTAAGGAGATAAAGGAATGACATACGCATTAGAAATAAAAGACTTAAAAAAGGTCTATACCGGGGGTGTCAAGGCTTTGCGTGGCATCGATTTGAAAGTGGAAGAAGGAGACTTCTACGCTCTCTTAGGTCCTAATGGTGCCGGCAAATCTACGACCATCGGGATTGTGACATCCCTCGTCAATAAGACATCAGGAAAAGTCAGTATCTTTGGTTATGATATGGACACACAGTTAATGCAGGTCAAGCTGCAGATTGGTCTGGTCCCTCAAGAGTTCAACTTTAGCCCTTTTGAAACGGTCCAGCAGATTGTCGTGAACCAGGCGGGTTATTACGGCGTGTCAAGAAAAGAGGCGTTGAAACGCAGTGAAAAGTACTTGAAGCAATCTGATTTATGGGAGAAAAGAAATGTTCGGGCAGGGATGCTTTCTGGAGGGATGAAACGTCGACTGATGATTGCACGCGCCTTGATGCATGAACCGCGTCTACTTATTCTTGATGAACCGACTGCCGGTGTGGACATCGAGTTAAGGCGAGAGATGTGGGCGTTTCTGAAAGAGTTGAATGCAAACGGCACGACGATTATTCTGACAACACACTACTTGGAAGAAGCGGAGATGTTGTGCCGCAACATAGGTATCATTCAAAAAGGGGAACTGATTGAAGATACCAGTATGAAATCATTGCTAGCCAAGCTCCAGTTTGAAACATTTATTTTAGATATCGAATCTTCAGGAAGGATGCCGGTGATCAAAGGCTATAACAGCGAACTCGTGGACGAAACGACCCTTTCAGTGGAGGTAGCGCGTGATCAAGGAATCAACGAAGTATTCAATCAACTGTCAGAACAAGGGGTTAAAGTGTTGTCCATGCGCAACAAGTCCAACCGATTGGAGGAGTTATTCTTAAATCTTACAGAAAAAAACCGCGTAGTGGAGGAAGCCCATGTTTAAACTTTATTTTACAGCATTAAAAGGTCTGGCGGTTAAAGAAACTAACCGCTACCTTAGAATCTGGGTCCAAACACTGGTCCCGCCAGTCATCACAACTTCCTTGTACTTTATTATCTTCGGGAATTTGATTGGGAAACGGATTGGCGAGATGGGAGGATTCTCCTACATGGAGTTTATAGTCCCTGGATTGATTATGATGTCGGTCATCACGAGTTCCTATGCAAATGTCTCGTCATCATTTTTCTCACAAAAGTTCCAAAAGAACATTGAAGAACTGTTGGTTGCTCCCGTACCGACTCATATCATTATTTGGGGCTTTGTGATTGGGGGAATAGGAAGAAGTATTCTGGTGGGGACACTGGTCACAATTATTTCCCTGTTTTTTGTTCCGTTACAAGTCCATTCTTGGAGCATTGTCGTCTTGACACTTTTGATGACATCTATTTTGTTCTCTTTGGGGGGACTGTTGAACGGCATTTTTGCGCAATCATTTGACGATGTGTCTATTGTTCCTACGTTCGTCCTTCAGCCGTTGACTTACTTAGGCGGCGTGTTTTTCGCCATCTCCATGCTGCCTCCGTTTTGGCAGGTCGTATCGAAACTTAACCCGATTGTTTATATGATTTCCGGATTCCGATTCGGGTTCCTCGGTGTGATCGATGTTCCGATTTTATTCTCTATTCTCATTTCGATTATCTTTGTCATTGTACTTTATGGAGTCAATTGGTATCTGATTGAAAAAGGTCGCGGACTGAGGAGTTGATATCTATTGTACTTACTCAATAAGCCCTTAAAAGATGTGACAAATCCAAACCATCTTCCGCATTGAAAGATGGCTTTTTATGGCGAGTACTAATTTGTGGAATAATTGAGGTAGCCATTGGACGCTGACGTTATGGTACACAGTATCTGTATGCGAAGGGAACGGAAATAATCGGGTAAATTCAAATCATTAGTAATTTGTTGATATATTAATTTTTGCATAGACTTTTTCTAATGGAATTTATTATTCGATTACAAATCTTATAAAAGAAAAAATGGAATAGTTGATTCAATGATATGAACAATCGGAAACGAAAAGACTGCATCCGATTGCTCGAGGAGCTATGCTACATGCTATCTTTGTTACAATTCATCCATTTATTGATGGAAACTTTGTTTATCAGCAATACTAACATTTTATTAACGCAATCCCATAAAAAACGGTAAATCCACGTTAAAGATGTTACAGCTAACAATATCCAAAACGTTAATTTACCGCACTTTTTGCACCGCGCATTAACGATATTACACACTCTCATCTCACGGGCGGCATGATGAAGAAGTTTTTAGGTAAACACTACTACATCTATGTTTATCTGCGATCACCATCCAAGTCATGTAGAGTGCTGTTCATTACTCGTTAGGAAAGAGAAATAAAGGTTATATAACATAGAGTAAGAGCCTTTTCTTGAGAGAAAAGGCTCTTTAATCATTCATTAACTAATATTAAACCTCATGCAGTAATTGTTTGTTACTCTAACAATGGTTTTGATATAGCGAGGTTCCATATATAAAAACAGCACTGACCAACTAAACTCTTATACTTTTATCAACTCCGTAGGCCATTACATGGTTCCCCTATGGCACTATCCAAAACTCTTCACCAGCAAGCTCCTAAATGTATAAACATCTAAAATCCCTTCCTATACACACTTAATAAATTCATGAGATACGAAACTAATTTGTTTAACCTCTATGTTTTTAATATGTTTGTCCAAGCGTAATTTTTCAATTCACATAAATTATTGAGAAAGGAGTGAAGTTCTTATGACGAACTATAATGACCGATTTAGTAATGTTGTTAACATCCCGAATCCTTTGTATCAATCTTTAAAAGGAAGATATTTTGTTGGACAAACTGATCACATACGTTTCGGTAAAGGGACAAATGCGTGGGGAGGATTAATTAATCCGGTTAAATCTGATGTTGATTTATTTGTAAATGCATTTACGATCACCAACCATTCCAACCAACCGATCGAAGCCGAGATTTGGTTTAATCCCATTCCTCCTGGAGAATTTACAATTTCGGATAATGTGACACCTGCAAACACAGCCCTCTGTCCTCCGCCAATTCCCGAAGTGAAAATTGCGTATGCAGAGTTTGTTGAAGGATCTCCAAGAAAAGGAGTAATGGCATTTAGACGGATTGTACCTCCGCAAAGTACTTTAGTCAGTGAGGAAGATGGGAAATTTATTTTTCCACCTGGCGGGTCATTTATTATTTTCTTAAGATCAAAAACTAATGAAATCATTAAATCTGAAGTCGCGTTTGGCTGGTTTGAAAAAGATACGAAGGATTAATTAATAAACCGGATCTAAACTATATAATCAAGATAATACTCTGTTAATCTAATAGCTCTAAAGCAAATAGAAAATTCTAGTTGATTGCCTATCATCTGTTGTATTTAAACAGTTGATAGGCCTTTTGATATTGTATGAACGGAAATATCATAGTTGATTTATTGGTTAACTCTGCAGAATCTTCTTTGCTGTCATGTTCACTTCTACTTAATAAGGTAACTATATCTTTTGTTATATGGAAATTTTAATTAGTAAAAATGAAGAAAGCCTGCTATAATTGCAACGAGAGTGACCACTCGATGATTATTAACTCAAGTTTCGCTAAAGAAATTGGACAGGAAGCCTTGATCTAAGAGGCTGCGAGTTAACAAAAACATCGCTTGCTTAAAAACGAAGTCTTTGTCTATTAAGAATTGTTTTTTCAACTGCATGCAGAACGCAAATCGGTTGAGTCATAGCAGTCTTCATATACATATTAATGATTTCATCGCCAAGCTGATACAATAAATCTCGTAAAGTCTAATCATCTTGTTTCTGCCGTTGTACTTACTTCATTTACGCGGCAAATTCAGTTCTCGTCTTAAAATTACGGGGCGAAATATGAGTTAATACATAGATTTATCAAATTATATTGTTAAAGGGGATTTATTAAATGAGCGGATATAACGCAGTAGCACCAGCAAATACTGAAAATGCTCCAAAGAATGGTCTTTCTTCACATTCTGCAGCATTCTCACATTACAGCAACATTTCGGCACAATTGCCAATCGATCCAAAGACTGGTGAACTTGTAGCTGGCGGCATCAAAGCACAGGCAGAACAGTGCTTTAACAACCTTAAAGCAGTAGTTGAGAGTGTTGATCATGTCTTGAGCGATGTAGTTAGAGTTAGTGTATTCGTTAAGGACATTGCAGATGTTGATGCTGTAGATGAAGTTTACAAAACTTTCTTCCCTACATACGTTCCTGCACGAACAACAGTTGCAGTTGCAGATCTTCCAAAGGGAGCTTCTGTTCAAATCGACGCACTTATTACACACGGCCTAGGTACAATTCCAAATGCACCACAGGCAGGCGACTTGATCAAGCTTACAAACAACACACACAATGCGCCAACAAGCACGCTTTCTACACAGACTGTAGCGTTCTCACACTACAACAACCTTACAACACAGCTTCCGATCGACCCGAAAACTGGCCGTTTGGTTGTAGGCGGTGTTAAAGAGCAGACTGCACAGGCTTTGAAAAACATTAAAGCTATTCTTGAAAGCATTGACGTACCATTTGATGATATCGTGAAAGCTACTGTATTTGTTACAGACTTGGCTGACGTTGAAGCTGTTAACGAAGTATACTCACGCTTCTTCCCGGATTCAGCAATTGCAAGAGCTGTAGCATACGTGCCTGCTCGCACAGTAGCTCCGGTTGCTGCATTGCCGCTTGGCGCTTCAGTTGCGATTGAAGCAGTCGTTTCTCACGGTGACGGTACGCCTCCACAGGAGATCGAAGACAGACATGGTATCGTAATCTGGGCAAACAACACTGAAAATGCTCCTATCGATGAGCTTTCTACACAGACTGTAGCATTCTCTCACTACAACCACCTTTCAGCTCAATTGCCAATTGACGCTAAAACTGGTGAAGTTGTATCAGGCGGCATTAAAGAACAAACTGAACAGACTTTGAACAACCTTAAAGCAATCGCAGAAAGCATCGAACACTCTTTGGAAGATGCAGTTAAAGTTAACATCTACGTTAAGAACATTGCTGATCTTGATGCTGTAGACGAAACTTACAAAGCATTCTTCCCAGAAGGCAAGCCTGCAAGAAGAGTTGTTGGTGTATCAGAATTGCCAAAAGGCGCTCTAGTTCAAATCGATGCAATTCTTGGAAATGCTGAAGGAACTCCTCGCAAAGCATAATTGGCTTTTGCTTTTATGCTGAACGCATGTCCTTTCATAAAAGAGCAGCCTCAAATGAATATTTGAGGTTGCTTCTTTTTTTAGAGGCTTAGTGCGATTGTCCGAATTGAAGAAAGACGGTTAACCGATGTGGTTAACCGTCTTTTTCATATAGTTTTTATTATGATTTTATTGCGCTTTATCCAAAATTAATTTCTATATGGTTCAGCAATGTTATTTCCATTTCTTTCGGATACAGATTTTTACAATATCCTTTTCTTTTAGCCTCCAAAATACATCTTTGTTATGGCGTACTCCTTTATTCATTAATATTGGCTTTCCTTCACATAGAACGGAGTAGCCAACCACTTCAAATTCATCTCCTTCATTTGCATCTTCACGATCAATGACGCATTGGAATGAACGTTCATCAGTTATCGTCTTCGTTTCTTTGGTACCGTCTGATTTGACTGCTGTATACGTTATGGTTTTAATGAGCTTCCCGCATACGATGACTTTTTCTGGACATACATCTTCAATAACGGGTTTTGGAAATGTTAATTTTGTTACAACACTCCCGGGAAGAGCAGGTGGAACGAGCTGAGTCTTGAACTCTATGACCTTTTGGCAACAGGACTGCGGATTGGGTGTTGGACAATTATACAATGCTCATATCTCCTTTCGTTTATTTCTTTCGAATACAAACTTTTATAATGTCCTTCTCAACTAGTCTCCAGAACACATCAACTGTACCGGATCCACCAGGTGCTGGGCGTTTTCCTCTATTGATTAGTTTTGGTTTACCTTCACAGAGAACATCGTAACCGACTACTTCAAATTCGTCTCCCTCATTCGCATCCTCACGGTCGATGACACACTGGAATGCTTGTTCATCGATTAGTGTATTTTGCTTCAATGTCCCATCTTCCAGAACAGCTGTATAAACGATTTCCTTCGTCAGCTTTCCACATACAATGACTTTTTCAGGGCAAACATCTTCAATAACTGGAGCTTGTGCAAAATACACTTTTGTTTCTACGATTTTAGTAGATGATGCTGGTGGGACAATCTGTGTTTTGAACTCGACTACATGTTGGCAGCAAGATTGCGGGTTTGGATTCGGGCATAGCGTAGTAGTTGATGATGTTGAAGTACTTGACGATGTTGAAGTACTGGTTGAAGTCGAAGTACTGGTTGAAGTCGAAGTACTTGTAGATGTTGAAGTACTTGTAGATGTTGAAGTACTTGTAGATGTTGAAGTACTTGTAGATGTTGAAGTACTGGTCGAAGTCGAAGTACTTGTAGATGTTGAAGTACTGGTAGAAGTCGAAGTACTTGTAGATGTTGAAGTACTGGTAGAAGTCGAAGTGCTGGTAGAAGTCGAAGTACTAGTCGAAGTCGAAGTACTTGTAGATGTTGAAGTACTGGTCGAAGTCGAAGTACTTGTAGAAGTTGAAGTACTTGTAGAAGTTGAAGTACTTGTAGAAGTCGAAGTGCTTGTAGAAGTTGAAGTACTTGTAGAAGTTGAAGTACTTGTAGAAGTCGAAGTGCTGGTAGAAGTCGAAGTACTAGTCGAAGTCGAGGTGCTTGTAGAAGTTGAAGTACTGGTAGAAGTCGAAGTGCTTGTAGAAGTTGAAGTACTAGTCGAAGTCGAAGTACTAGTCGAAGTTGAAGTACTAGTCGAAGTTGAAGTACTAGTTGAAGTCGAAGTGCTGGTTGAAGTCGAAGTACTAGTCGAAGTTGAAGTACTAGTCGAAGTCGAAGTACTGGTCGAAGTCGAAGTGCTTGTAGAAGTTGAAGTACTGGTCGAAGTCGAAGTGCTTGTAGAAGTCGAAGTACTGGTCGAAGTCGAAGTGCTGGTTGAAGTTGAAGTACTGGTCGAAGTCGAAGTACTAGTCGAAGTACTTGTTGTTATGGGTGGAGTACAGGATGGTCCAGGAATCATTGAGTTCCCTATAATTGTTGGATTACCTGCCTTTGCGCTAACCAGTACACAATCTAGGAAAAGTGGACGGGTAACATTGAATGTAATACAGACAGTTGCTGAAGTAGTATTTGGATTAGTCAAGCTTTCAATTTTAATACCTCTAATCTCATTAGTACCTGGACTTCGAATAATTGTACACTTTGGATTCCCACCTTGGCCTATACGTGTACAGGTTATATTTTGGTCTGTTAGTGAGTTAAGAAAATCAGGGCAGCCTATTTCATTAATTCCGATAATAAAGTGGCTTAATCCTTGAGGATTTCCGACTCGCCGAACATCATAACAGAAGCGATTAATACTTGGGTCAGATGAAGTCGTATTGTATGAGAACTCCCAGCCGTCAGTTGGCTGACTGTTTGGAAAAGAAATGAATACCGAATTATCACATGCCATTTATTGCTCTCTCCTTTTTAATGCGCTTTAACATATTATTACCGTTGCCAATTTTTGAATTGGACGAAAAACCTATTCTTGTGATCCTCCTTTTTTCATTTCTTAACATGCTATTATCGAAATTCATTTTTGGACTGGACAATAAAAATGTTGGGCCTTCAATTTTGATTGTTGGTGGTTAAGGCATAAAGCGATAGATGGCCAACTATACACTTCAATGCTCCCTTACATAAAAATAATATTGACTCGTATAAATCTAAAGTTGAGGTTTGTGCAGAAATTATAATAAAGGATGTGTAGCATGTTGCGGAGAGCTGTTGTTGTATTTGTTGAAGACAACAAGCATTTACTTCTTCAACTCGGTTGTTTATATGCTTCTTTTAAACATATTGGGTCTTCTGATACGGACTTAATTGTTTTTGGTACAGAAGAGGCACTTCGAAAAGTTCCTGAAGACTGTATCAAGGTTCAGTATGACATTGCTGCGGATCCTCCTGAATTTTTGGATTACCGTTTTATTAATTCCATTAGTTGCCTAGTAGGTGAGCAAGCCGATTTTTTAAATGACTATGATTTGATTTTAAGAACGGATGCGGATGTTTTTCTGACACCTTCATGGAATTCATATTATCCGGAACTGTATACAGTAGGAAGAGGCGGTTACGTAAATGATGAAATAACAAGGGAAAATATTAAACTTATCTCCTCTAAATTTAATTTAACTCACAAGGGACTGCATAATTTGGGGTCAACGCATTATGGCGATGCAAGATTAGTTAGAGAGGTGTGTAAACTTGCAACTGAACTGACTGCGTATATCCTGACAGAAGAATTTAAGGAAGGTGAGGGACAGTGGCCGAGTTGGTACCGAGGTGTTGCGACAATGTACGCTTGTGAAATCGCAGCCAACCATCTTGTAGGACAAATTAAGGTGGATCCAACGAAACTCGATGTCGGAAGCGCTTCAGATGATTCTATAGAAGGGCACCCCCATATTCACTGCTGGCATACAGATAACATGTTTTCAAAGTTCCAATTCACTGCTGGGAATTATGACCATCTAAGTATGGATAATTTGGATGTGAACAAAATTAACGAATATTGTCTTTATAATGCTTTAAATTCTAAAGGGATGATTTTGGTTGATTAAGGTTTCAAAGTTAACGATTTGTTGGCTAAAGAGCGGATAAAGGGTGATGCAAATGTTGGATAAAACATCTATCATCATTCCAATCAGTTTGAATGATGAGATTAGAGCTAAGCTTTTTCGATGGGTGAAAAGTTTTTATGAAAATGTTATGCCTGAAGTGGAATTGTGCATCGGAGTTGCAAATGAGAAGCCATTTTCTAAAGCCAAGGCAATAAATGAAGCGGTGAGATCTTCAAAGGGTCAATATTTAGTACTTGCAGATGCAGATATATTTTACAATCCTAAATTAATTGAAAAATCAATTGAAGCATTGGCAGAACATCCTTGGGTAATCCCATACAATGAGGTATTAAATGTTCATAGAGGTAGTACAGATGAGCTGATTCAAACGGAACCCCAATGGCCGGTTTCTATTGAACTTGATACGCGCCCCCGAACACATGGACCGCGTCTAAGGGGAGGAATCAATATTGTAACACGTGAAAATTTTGACCTTGTTGGTGGGTTTGATGAAAGATTTACCGGATGGGGAGGAGAGGATGATGCGTTCGCGTCGTCACTGAACCATCTTTGTGGCCATTATAAGAGACTTGAAGGAACGATTTATCATCTTTGGCATCCTGCGAATAACAGCTCTGATGAGAATTATAAAGCAAACATTGAATTATTGAAGAGATATTCAAATAAAGAAGCAGTTCTGGAGGAAATCAGGAAAAGGGAGAAGTGATAGAGAAATATTGGGGAGGGACTAACTTGGAACAGCAAATTAAATATTATGCTTTGCAGCCTAAACCAATCGGAATTGGACACTACGGAACCGTTTATGAAGCATTTGATTCATTAAAAGAGCAAACTGTAGCAATCAAAAAAATACGGGCTTATGATGGGGAAAAGGAAGCTTTCATTTTAAAAGAGGCGGGGAAGGGCAATGGATTCCTGCCAATATTTCATGATTTCTTTGTGATAGATGAGTATGGGTATGTCGTTATGGAACTCCTGGATGGAAAAAAGCTGGGAGCAGGATTTCATGACAAAATTAAACAGTGGGATGAAAAAAAGGCTGTTCAGACCGCAATCAATATTTTGACAGGAATTTCTTCTATACATGAGCTTGGTTACATTCATAATGACATCATGCCCAAGAATATTATGGTGAAAGAGTATCGTCCTGAATTGACGAAAGTTTATGATTTTAATCGTGCCAAGGAAATTCGGAATGAGGGAATGGTTTTAAAAGATTTGCGCAATACAGCAGAAGTATGTTTCGTCATGTTAAATGGCATGTTGCCCAAAGTCTTAACAGGGGCAGATTTGGAGAATAAGGAGCTTGAGTCTGTACTGCTAAAGGCAATTAAGCCGACTGATGAAAATAAATATCATTCTACAAAGGAATTTATTGATGCATTAAGACCTTTTAGTTAAAAACAGCGAGGGGGCGGGTTGATTACCCGTCTCCTTTTTTATGAAAGTCATTTCTACAAAACAAAACATATATTAAAAAGATTGGATTCAAAAGTTTAATGGAGGTTGCTAAATGAAAGTTGCGTTGCTGACTATGTTTAATGGCCTGGATAGCACATATTCAATAGTGAATGTTGTAGCTGAACAACTGAAAATGATGCTAGATGACGAGGATGTAACACCGATTATGCTTGTAACTGAAAATTGTTCGCTGAATGAGAGATATGGAGTTTTCCTTGATGAACGGATTGAATGGCGAAAAGTTGCAAACTCAGTAAACGATAAACAAATTCATTGGCATGATTATACCGAAGCGAAGGGGGAAGTTCACGATACTTTCTTTAATGAAGCCGAAACGGTAGCTGCAGATCTTACTGAGAAACTAAAAGATGTGGACGTTTGTGTGATGCATGATATTCATTACCAAGGATGGCATTTGCTTCATAATATTGCAGTCAGAATGGCTCAAAAGAAATTGCCGCAACTCCCTTTTATTGCTTTTACTCACTCAGCGCCTGTCAGCCGACCAAAAGAAACAGCTTGGCCATTTTCTGCTCGTTTCTCACCAATGCCGAATACGACATATGTATATCCGACTCAATCAGGCATCTCAGCGCTTGCTGAGCAATACGACACACCTGAAGGGACTTGCAGAGCTGTTAATAATAGTCTCGATCTGTTAAGTAATGCTTCAGAAGCCGTACTCGCATTAGCTGAGAAAGTTAATTTATTTACTCCAGATATATTAGTCATATATCCTGGAAGGTTAACTACGGGTAAGCGATTTGAGAAAGTGGCATCACTTTGCGGTGCGATTAAGAAGCATTATGAAAAGACAGTTCAAATTATTTACTGCGATTTCCCAAGCGCAGATATTGAGTCAGACCGATATAAGACATTTATAAGACATACGGGTAAAGAGCATGGATTAGAGAATGAAGATATATTTTTCACTTCAGACCTCGATTCATATAAATACGGTTTTCCAAGAGAAAGTGTCCTTGAGCTGTTTCAGCTTTCCAATCTATTCATATGTCCATCCTTCTCAGAGTCATTCGGATTAACCGTATTGGAAGCGGCTGGCAGAGGAAATATAATTGTATTGAACGAACGGGTTCCTGCACTTGAAGAATTAGGAAAGAAGTTACATGCCCATTTCATGTGCTGGGATGCAAGGAACTTCGGTTTTGATACGTTTGAAGACTACCATCCATCAGAGGAAGCGTATTTAAAAGATCATGCGGGAATCATTGTGAATTTAATGAAGGAAAACCCGGTGATTCATGCCAAGACAATTGCAAGACAGCGCTATACACCACAGTGGATTTGGCACCATCAGCTAAAACCATTACTGAAAAAAGAATAAAAAAATAGAATAACACCTGTGAGCGGGTGTTATTCTATTTTTTCTTTTTTATGCAAACTTTTATGATCCCCTTTGAAAAATGTCGAAAAGCGACTTTATTCTCGGTATGTTCATTTTGGGCAAAGTTCGCCTCTTCACTTATAACATCGCAAACTATTTTTAACTGTTCAATCTTATACAAATCCGTTTCACTAATATCAGGACGATCGATCAGGCAGTTGAAAGGGACTTCATCATGTACTGCATAATTTGAAATGATATTTCCATCCTTAACCGCAGTGTACGTAATGATCTTTCTTAATAAACCGCAAATGACTACGACCCCATTACAGACTTTTATAATGTCAGCCGTAATCTTGTTTGAAACAGACGTACTGCCTTGGACAGCTGGGGGTACAAGCTGAGTCGAATGTTCAATTAGATGGAAGCAGCATAATTCTTTTTGATATCCCGGAGGGCCTGGTTCGCCCTTAGGCCCTTGAGGTCCAGGTTCACCTTTTTCACCTTTGTCGCCTTTAGGACCTTGAGGCCCAGACTTGCCGTGAGGTCCCTGGGGTCCACGATCGCCTTTGTCGCCTTTAGGACCTTGAGGCCCGATCTTGCCATGCGGTCCCTGAGGTCCAGGTTCACCTTTTTCACCTTGAGGCCCTTGAGGTCCGGTCTTGCCCCGTGGTCCCTGGGGTCCACGTTCACCTTTTTCACCTTGAGGCCCTTGAGGTCCGGTCTTGCCCCGTGGTCCCTGGGGTCCACGATCGCCTTTGTCGCCTTTAGGCCCTTTAGGCCCGGTCTTGCCGTGAGGTCCCTGGGGTCCACGATCGCCTTTATCTCCTTTAGATCCTTGTGATCCTTGTTCTCCCTTAGGTCCCCTAGGTCCAGTTTTCCCGGCAGGCCCAGAGGGTCCTTGTTTTCCTTCTGGTCCGGGAATACCTCTTTTACCCCGCTTCCCTGGTGGACCAATACAGTGGCAATGCTCATGTCCGCATTTATCACACATATTTTCACTTCCCTTTGCTGCATCTTATGTATGCTTCACAACCAATGTAAGACAATTGAACAGAAATCCGCTATTTCACCATTTAACGCCATAGTCAACTAGTGCCTAACACATCGGTACAACAGTGCCAATATGCTGGAATTAGGACACTTATGCTGGAGGGGGGAAGTAAATGGGTCAAAAACAAGAGGGGGAGCATAAGGATTGTCATGAAAATTGCATCTGCAAAGTCCTCAAAAATCTTCTTGAAACCCAAAGAAAAAGAAAGGGTGAGATGGACACTACGGAATCATGTACATGTTCCATAAATCGTGGAACGGATCAAGAAAAAGAACCGATTTCTTTTATTTTGCAGACACCATATGGTCATCCGTTTTTTACTTGGGGGAAAATTGGAAAGAAAGACTGTTTCGCTACAGTTTTTTTTACAGTAGAAAAAGTTGATTGCAAAGAAAACTGTGCGTTATTGCGATTAATGAAGCCTAACAAGACAATCATTGATCCAGACACTGAATGTATCGAATCATCAAGTATTTGTGGAGTTGATTATGTAGTACCAACAAAAGAATGTGTTTTCATCAAGTTGGACTGTTACAGTGCAGTAAAACTGACATCAGCTGATTTTATTAAAAGTAAATCATGCTAAACAGACGGGTAGGCAAGACTTTTCTGAAGTAGGAAGAGTCTCGCCTTTTTTGATTACAGCAATGGGCTGGAAATTGGTGTTCCGCTATCTTCTATTAAAATTGCTTAAAGTTACATAGTTGCTGATATATTCAGATAAATAGGATTCACTTAACGACTTCAGGTACTCAACGGAATACATGTTATAATTAATGACATAAGCTAAGAAATTTAGGGACAACCCTTTTTAATTAGGCTAGTTTTCCATATAGTTCATATTGTTATGTTCTCATAAGGGAATTGATATGAGATCATCCAGTGGGCTGTCGTTGAAAAAGGACAAATCTAATTATTAGGACAAAAACTCATTAATCATAATGAAGGTGAAACAAGTGGAGAAGAATATTTACATCATTAGACATTGCAAAGCAAAAGGGCAGTATCCGGAAGCTGAATTAACAGAAGCAGGGCAGGAACAAGCGAAGGAACTGGCTGCTTTTTTAAAGGATATAAAAATAGAACGAATTATTTCTAGTCCTTATTTGCGGGCAAAGCAGACCATCGCACCGTTTGCGGAAGCCGAGAGTATAGAAGTAGAGATTGACAGCCGCTTGGCCGAACGTACTTTGGATCCGAATGCGGTTCCAGATTGGCTGCAGTGGATGAAAGACTCATTTAAGGATTTGGAGATTAGGGATGTCGGCGGTGAATCCGGCAAAGAAGCGACGGAGCGCATTGCTGGTGTCATTCATGATATTGTAGCAGGAGATGTTGAAAACACAGCTGTTGTAACACATGGTGGGATGACCACGTTGCTATTGCGTCAGTATGATGAGGGCATTGGATTTGATCAGTGGAAAGCTTTAAGCAATCCTGATGTGTATGTATTGACAGTCTCGGATGAAGAAGTTCGGTATGAACGGCTTTGGAAATCGTAATCAGTTAATTTCATTATTATATTTATATAAGCAAGGGCTCTGCTAAAGCGGAGCCCTTGCTTTTTATCTCTTTGAGGAGAGGTGGGCGAACGCCGTGATACCGGAATGAATCTTGCATACAATGCCCATGTAAACAAAAAAACTATGAGGTGAGTTAATGTATTACAATGAGCCATCGGGTTACGGTTATCAAAATGTTAGTCACGGTCATCATGGACATCATGGATTAATGCATCGCGTACTAATGGAAACTGAGCCAGTTGTACGGCACGGTTTGATGGAGGCACAACATACATCCGTTATGCATGCTATGAGAGAGGTCGCAGCTATGTCTTACTTGATGGGAATGGGCTATTGTTACGCAGATGCTAGACGCATGGTTGAATCATGGGAATGCAACGAAACATTCCCTCAGGGACGCTAATTAGGATAAAAGCCTGCTTCAAGGTTCCTTTATTAAGGAACTTTGGGGTAGGCTTTTGTATTATTGGCTGGATATTTTTAAATCAGACTTTTTGCATACGTATAGTAATAAAATGTATCGTAAATCTATTGGAATTGGTATAATATGTCTAAAATTCTCCCCTTTTAGGATGGTTAAGCTTGGATAATAAGACAAAGTCATTAGAAGAAGTCATCGCCGATCGAGAACGATACCGGATGCTTGTGGAACATGTAAGCGACTGGATTTGGGAAGTGGATCAGAATGGGATTTACACATACGCTAGTCCACAAATTAAGGATATCCTTGGGTATGAGCCGGATGAAATTATCGGTAGAACGCCATTTGACTTGATGGTACCTGAAGAGGGAGAGCGAATTGGACCGATTTTCGTTCATCATGTTGAAAATAAATTGCCGATTAAAAGCCTTGAGAATAGAAACCTTCATAAAGATGGACAGGAAGTTATCCTCGAAACGAGCGGCTCTCCTATACTTGATGAGGAAGGGAATTGTATCGGTTATAGAGGAATAGATCGAGATATTACCCTTAGAAAGCAGGAAGAGCGCAAACAGCAGCGTCTTCTCGATATTATTGAAGCAAATCCTGAATTCATTTCTACTTTTCATATTGAGGGACAGGACTATTATTATAACCCTGCGGCCGTCAGCTTCTTGGGATAGAAGAGGGAGATAAACATAAAAACCGAGAAAATCTGTTGTGGAATGCTGAATTGGTGAAAACAGAGGGTATCCCAATAGGTGAGAAGGGATTCTGGAAAGGTGAATCTGAACTTCTTGATCAGGAAGGAAATTATATCCCTATATCTCAAATGATCGTTGCACATAAATCGCAAAATGAGAAAGTGGAATTCCTATCAACAATTGCCCACGATATTTCTGAACGAAAAGAACTGGAAAAAGTCATTCATCACCAGGCACATTATGATCACTTACGAACTTGCCAAATCGGAGAATGCTGAATCACAAATTGTCTCTGTTACAGGAACTGTCTGATGATTATCAAGTGGCTGTGCTATTTATTGATCTGAATAATTTTAAGCACATTAATGACAGTCTTGGTCATGAAGCCGGAGACCTAGTTTTACAAGAAGTGTCAGATCGATTACTTAAATGTGCTCAAGATGCGGGCTTTGTATGTCGTTATGGTGGGGATGAGTTTCTTATAATTTTGGAAAACAATCAGCTTGTTCAAGTGGAAGAGCAAGTTGAGAAAATCAGGGAAGCATTTAGCAGGCTGTTTGAAATTAGAGGAAATCTGTTGCATGTGACAGATAGTGTAGGTGTTAGTATGTATCCTGAAGATGGGGAGGATTTGGTTACGCTCATTAAGAATGCGGATCATTCGATGTATCGAGTGAAGAGGAGGGCATTGTAGCTGTTCCCACAAACAACACATCTAGACTGTATCTCACAACAGTGTTTAAGAAAAAGGCATGTAACCCCGCGGTTACTGCCTTTTTATGTTGTTTAAAAAATGTGTAGCTGTTTTTCATGTTACTGTTCTTTCTTTAAGTTGAAAAGTTCAATAGTATTTAACATCTCATCTACTTACCCGATATAAAACAAGTCAGCTGATAAAAATACTTAGCTAAAAAAAGAATTAAAAGTTTTTTACTAAATATGCTAAACATAGCAAAATGGCTGACGATAATATAAGTGTAACCGGGAAGACCGAGTTACATAAATCACGGGACACACGGATGTGACCCGAATACAAATACACGGAGGTAGATTGATCATGATTATCAATCACAATATGTCAGCACTAAACGCACATCGTCAGTTGGGCGCAAACAATGGAGCAGTTCAGAAGTCTTTGGAGAAACTTTCTTCAGGTCTTAAAATCAACCGTGCAGGAGATGATGCAGCAGGTCTTGCAATTTCCGAGAAAATGCGCGGCCAAATCAAAGGTTTGGAAATGGCGTCTAAGAACGCTCAAGACGGTAGACAATAAATGCCGCTTCAGGCAGCAATGTCTGGATGAAAACTCCGTGAATTCGGTGGAACCCCAAACCAAGCTTAGCAGTTGCGGCTGGTGGGCAATACCGAGCCAAGCCTGGTGAATTGAGAGCAAGATGTAGCCAGGAAGGTGTAACGATCAGGTAGTGAGGACTCAAAACCAATAACCTACCCACGAGCGCGGGGCATCCCAAGTGGATGAAGATATGATCTGAACTTTATGGAAACATAAAGAAGCAGTGGATTAAAAGCCATTGCGATAACAAAATTGATTTCTCTTATCCAAACTGCTGAAGGTGCATTGAACGAAACACACGCAATCCTTCAAAGAATGCGCGAACTTGCAGTTCAGTCTTCGAATGATACCAATACAGATAAAGACCGCCAAGAATTGCAAAAAGAGTTGAATCAGTTAACTGAAGAAATCACTCGTATTTCAACTGATACTGAATTCAACACTAAGAAACTTATTAATGGAGACGCTGATGGAAAAGTTGTTGGATCTGGAAGTGGAGCGGCTGCAACAGGATCTTCATTGACTTTCCATATTGGTGCTAACCAAAGTCAAACAATTTCCCTTGATATTGAAGATATGGGGGCTGTAGCTTTAAAAGTTGCTACAGAAAATACTACAGGATCTGGAAGTGGCGCAGTAACGACTACTTCAGCAATTAGTATTTCTTCTCAAACAGGTGCTGAAACAGCAATTACTACAATTCAAAGTGCCATTGACAAGGTTTCTGCTGAACGATCTAAACTTGGTGCATACCAAAACCGCCTAGAGCACACTATCAACAACTTGGGTACTTCTGCAGAGAACCTGACTGCAGCTGAATCTCGTATCCGTGACGTAGATTTTGACTTAGTTGCCGCATAAACTGGCAATGACAGTCACAGTCGTCCTGACTGGGAACGGTCAGTGATTACAACCGGGTGAATTGCTGGAAAACCCTAATAGTTTGTCTTGCCACAACGCAGCTGGAAACGGCAAACGTGAAGGCTTTGAAAAAAGACGAGATTGGGCAATCAGCAGCCAAGCACCTGTGGCGAAAGCCTGGTGAAGGTTCAACGACTAGGATATACCACCTAACCTTTCACAAGCATGGTGATGAAATCCGTAGGGAACTGGAAGAGCCGCAAAGCTTCCAGCAACCGAAGTGCCCGGCCCCGATCCGAAGCAAGTCTTCGAAGGGTGAAGATATAGTCTGGTCATTTGTGAAAACAAATGTTCGCACGATGGCGAAAGAAATGATGAACTTCACTAAGAACAACATCCTTTCTCAAGCGGCACAATCTATGATTGCTCAAGCAAACCAGCAGCCTCAAGGCGTGCTACAGTTGCTTCGTTAATTTTAAACATTTAGGAGACTCTAGCTTTGCTAGAGTCTCCTTTCTAATTAAGGTGACAGAGTTGAAAAGTATTTCTACTATAAAAGTAGTCATAAAGTTTTCGATACAAAGTATCGCATGTATGACTTTGTTGTAATCGAACACAAGATTGATTTGGATAGAATTTGGGGAAAGTGATTTAACAATCTCGCAAGTAAGTATATGGAATGGCCATGTTATCTGCTATTTTTGTATCCGCCAAGCCTGGTACCAGGTACCAATTAAAATTTCTCAATTACTAGGATATAAGCTTAGGCGGGATTCAAGTGTAAACTCAGCATGGTTCTATTAGAGGGATTCAATCTTGAATACAAATTTAATAGTTCTGTTCATGTCCAAGTTTTCCTGACCCAAGAGTATTAGTTTCTACTTGACGGTAACATTTAGTCACTGCATGTTTATTACCAAAAACAGGGAATATTTTATGTGGGATTTACTCGAAACACTCAACTAATCTACGTAGGACCCATATACCAAATATAACCTCTCCATTTTTGTGTAGGTTTAACTTTAACTGATTCCTAATGCAGCCGATGATATAAGTAGTAATTAATCGAGAGTGAGAAAGCTGGTGTGTAGTAAATGTTATTAGTCTATAAAAACACCAAGAGGGAATTATCAAGAGATGATACTGTATTTCTTAAAGTTTTTCAGCAAGTGAATGAGTTGATTGCTGAAAGAGATGTAGTACTCAGTCATCTAATAGTAGATGGTGTAGACGTATATGAGAATCATGAAGCTTTTATTAATGAGAGATTATCAGAGATAATGCGTATTGAGATTGTTACGAAATCAGCAGCATCAATGATTTATGAGACAATGGATTCCATTCATGAGTATCTGGATAGGGCAATTCCAGCTCTAAATGAACTCGTTGATAATAGTTTTGAATCCTTTGATAGCGAAACTTGGGATGGAATCAATCTATTGGCGGAGGGAATGCAGTGGGTTTTACAGTTTGCTTCATTTGTGAATGAGCAGAAGCGAAAGCCGGATAATTGGAATGCAGTGGAGAAGGCAATTTTTCAGTGTGAATTAAGTTTTAAACAGCTGATGGAAGGCGTGGTATCAGAAGATACTGTTTTAATTTCTGACATTCTTTTATATGAAATTGCTCCAGCTTATGAAGAGCTGAAGAATTCCCTAAAGAAATCTTTGCAGGATAAGGAGTTTTTCAAAGATGCTCATTGAGAACATTACATTGTTAAGAGAAAAGTTTCCGGAAGTCCGTAAATATTTCCTGAATAATGAGAATGAGTTGTACACAGAGCATATAGAAATTAAGCAAGCAAAATCAGGGTTACCAACGGCAGTATATCAAGTCGATGGCAAAGCAATGATGGTTCATAGTATATATGATCCTGTAAGAGAAGCTGATCGTATTATTAAGAGTCATGCTGAGCATTTACAGAAAGACACGCATGTTATGTTTTTCGGTATGGGGATGGGCTATCATATCGAAGCATTTAACAGACAGTATCCTGATTTGACTTACTCCATCTATGAGCCTTTTCCAGAAGTTTTTCTTACCATTTCCAAGGTGAGGAAATTAGGAGAAGTGTTTAGTAAGAAGCTTAATGGTTTATATGTTGATCAGGTAGATGTGCCTA
Source organism: Aciduricibacillus chroicocephali (assembly GCF_030762805.1). Lineage (NCBI taxonomy): Bacteria > Bacillati > Bacillota > Bacilli > Caryophanales > Bacillaceae > Aciduricibacillus > Aciduricibacillus chroicocephali. Next base: position 719,931 of record NZ_CP129113.1, read on the forward strand.
ATTTGAATTATTTGCAGGAATTTCATACTGAGAATCGCAGTATTCATATTATTATTCTCCCAAGCTATGAAAATATAGCAGGTGTAAAGAAAATTAAATTTTTTAAACAAATAAAGGATTCTGTACAAAATAGGAGATCTGAACTTCATACAAATGCAGCATTTCAAAAGCGCTGGATTGTAAATAGCATCCGAAACTTTAACGAAGTACTATCCACACCCAATATCATGCATGGTATTAATAATAGCCAACTTAAAGATAAGCCAGCTATTATTGTATCAGCAGGTCCTTCGTTGGCTGAGGATATCGAGCATATTCGTTATATTAAGGATAATAGTCTTGCTTATATATTTTCAGCAGGTTCAGCAATCAATAGTTTGCTGTCTTATGATATATTGCCAGATGCTGTGTTTACATATGATCCTAGTGTTAAGAACCAGCTTGTATTTACAAAGATGAACGAAATGGGTATTAACTCTATACCTATGATTTTCGGTTCTAGTGTTGGTTATGAAACATTAGAAAATTATCATGGTCCTAAGTCTCACTTCTTAACGACACAAGACCGAACATCCATATACTTCCTAAGGGACCAATTAAATATTGAGTGCGATATTATAATGGATTCGCCATCTATCGCAGTAATGACATTTGATATTTTAAACAAACTTGGATCAAACCCCATTATCTTTGCAGGTCAGAATCTTGGATATTTGTATGGAAGGCGCTATTCGAAAGGGATTGAATATGCACACGTTGACGTCAAAGTAGACCAAGCTGAATTAGAAAAAGCTATTACTGTACAGGATGTCTATGGAAACGAAATTAAGACCACGAAATTGTTTAATGTGATGAAGAGTAGTATTGAAAACATCGTGGATAATTACAAAGAAAAGATATTTATCAATACTACAAAGGGTGGAGCGGCCATAAAAGGGATTGCTTTTAGTCCGATTGAAGAAGTGATTAATGAAGTGCTTGTAAAAAAGGTGAAAAAAGAAACTTGGTGGACTGAAAGTCTTAAGTATGAGTTAACCCATGTGAATCTTAAGTTTAAAAAATTATATAATAGTAGAAATTCCCTTGATAGTATTATAGATAGTTTTCGAGCAGTTCAGAAGATGCTAGCTCTGGCAAAAAAGATAAATAGTAAGCAGGAAGCAGTAAAGGCGTTAGAACAGTTTGACACATTATATAATTCAATGATCGATAATCTCTTCTATAAAGAATTTTTGTCTTATTATCTAAGGATTTTCATCGATTATTTTAGTAATGAAATATTGTTGTTAAATCGAGAGAGAGATGTACTTATTAAAGCAAACAGGCTCCATCTTTTACTTGTTAATTTTCATGAACAGTTACAGCAAGGAATAAATGAGCTTACTATTCTTTTTAAGGACATAAAATTCGTATAAATATCCATAAAAGTATTAATCATATTTCAATAAATCTTAAAACAAGGTGGCATTAATTGTAATAGTGGAAAACATAGCAATTATAGGTGCTGGACAACTGGGGAGTAGACATTTACAGGCTATATCTTTATTGTGTAAAAGTCTAAATATCTTCGTTGTTGACCCCTGTGAAAAATCATTGGAAATCGCTAATAAAAGATTTCTAGATACAGATTTCAGGCATAATAAGAACGTTTTTTACTTTCAAGAAATTTCTCGACTTCCTAATGAGTTAGATTTTGTAATCATAGCAACCTCTTCAATCCCGCGGTTGGGAGTTTTAAAGCAACTGTTAGGTCATGCGCAGGTTAAATATCTTTTGCTAGAAAAATTTTTGTTCCCACATGTATGGGAATATAAAGAAGCTGAAATTCTTCTGGAAAAACTTAATACTAAAACTTATGTTAATTGTACGAGAAGAGCTTGGCCTTTTTATCATGAGGTACGTAAACTGTTTTTAAATGAAAAAAACATAGTTTTGACTGTTGAGGGAGCAAATTGGAATCTAGCCAGCAATGCGATTCATTTTATAGATATTTATTTATTTTTAACAAATGAGAGTGATATAGAATTAAACACTGAGCTTTTGGATAATGAACTCCAGTTTAATAAAAGGCCTGGCTATATAGAATTGACTGGCACTTTACAAGGGAGAACACCAAAAGGGAAGATAACTCTCAGCTCTATTAATGATCAAAACCAAGGGGAATTTAAAATAAAGATAGAGTCTATTAATAAAAGAGTAGAAATAGATGAATTTAATGAGAAAATTAATATTTACAATAAGAAATCAGGCGAAAATAAAATCCAAGAAATTAATATTTTTATGCAAAGCCACTTAACGAATACAATTTACGAACAGTTAAAAAATGAAGATGACTGTAAATTGGTCACTTTTAAGGAATCAATGAGACATCATTTGACTTTACTTAAAGCAATTAACGATTTTTTAGGAGAACGTGAGGGAGTGATAACCTAATGCATGTTCTACTTCTAGGTGCAGGAGAAATGGCCAAGCAATATATAAAGGTACTAAAGACGTTAGGTGTCTGTTTTACAGTGGTTGGTAGGAGTGAAGAAAGAGCAAAATATTTAAGCAAAGAAATGGGAGTGCCAGTATTAACTGGTGGTATAGCAGAAGCCTACACTTCAATCCCTTCGGTACCTACGCATGCAATTATAGCTACTAATATAGAGAATCTTAGTGAAAGCGCGCTTTTTCTATTGGATAAAAACATCAAAAACATCCTTGTTGAAAAGCCCGGTTCTATGGATTTGGATGGTTTGACTAGGGTCTGTTGGAAGGCTGAAAGGTTAAAAAGTAGTGTGTTTATCGCTTATAATCGAAGGTTCTATTCCTCTGTTTTGCAAGCTGAGAAACGAATTAAATCAGATGGGGGCCTGTTATCTTTTACTTTTGACTTCACTGAGTGGAGTCACATTATAACAGGTCTTAATAAACCAACTTTCGAATTGGAGAATTGGTTTATAGCAAATTCAACTCATGTTTTAGATTTGGCGTTTTTCTTTGGAGGGAAGCCTAATCGCGTTAGCAGCTTTGCTAAAGGTGAACTGGACTGGCATAAACAAGGATCTATTTTTACAGGGTGTGGCGTAACAGAAGGAGATATACCTTTTTCATACCATGCTAATTGGGAAGCGCCGGGAAGTTGGAAATTAGAACTGTTGACCAAAGATAATAAGTATATTTTTAGACCCTTAGAGAAATTACAAGTTCAGAAGAAAGGGTCCCTAGACATTGATTACGTTGACTTGGATGATGCCATAGATCATGATTTTAAGCCCGGTCTTTATCGTCAAGTGCAAGCGTTTCTATATAAGTCAGAAATGGATAAAAGATTATTGCAAATAAATGAGGCTGTTAAAATGATGAAAATATATTATAAGATGATGCGCAATTAAATCGCGCCACCAGAATTGTAATAACAGAATTTTAATTGGAGAGAAGAATATGGGTAGATACTTAATAGAGAAAAATGAGTACTATAAAAAGTTAAGTAAACGTTTGGAAAAAGCACTCAACGTAGGTGATATTGAATTATCTAAAAAGATACTTACAGAGCTAGGCGATATTGATAATGCAACCGTATGCACTCAAAAAGCGATATATGAATACCTTATTGGAAATGTTTTAGAAGCAAAAGACATACTAGAAAAAAGTTTGGTTAAACATCCATTTAATTACGAGATTCAATATAATCTATGTTTTATTTTAAATGAGTTAGAATCTTTTAAGAGTTCTATACAGCATGCGGTACTAGCTGTGAAGTATGCTGTTGACGATAAGCAAAGGAAAAATAGTATTCAATTAATTGAAGAAATATTAAAAAATGCGAAAAAAAAAGGCGAGCAAACTTTTAAGTCGGTACTAGGGGAGTATGAAAATAAAAAACGTCTTTTGGAAGAAACGGATTATCGTGTGTATCCCCTAAATGCTGATAGAGAAGACTGTATGAGAACAGTCTATAAAGAAGATGGAGAAAACCAATATTTAATAAATATGTACAAATCAATGAATATATCTAGTGTAGATTCGAATAGTAGGTTCTTTTTTAAAAGTGAATTAATAAAAGGAAAAGAAAATAGATGTGAAATTAATCTCCAATTAAGGTATCCAGCAGTAATACCTTTTTCTTTGATGGAGCCACAAACAAATGTTACGTTTTTTATAAACGATAAAGAATATAAATTTAAGGAAACATTCTTATCTTATAATAAAATTCATTATATAAAAATAAATGAACCGGGAAATCTAGTTATCAAATCTAATAAAAATGTATTTGTTGGGACACCTATTCAGAACGTTTCAGAAAAAGTTGCAAAAAAACTAGTTTTACAAATTTTTATTGATGGCATTTCAATGAAATATTTAGAGGAAAAGGGATTAGCAGAATTAATGCCTAACACCTCTAGTTTCTTTAAAGAAGGATTTATTTCTACTAATTGTTTTGGGACTAGTGAATGGACTATGCCATGTAAGGCTAGTGTTAACACAGGAAAGTATCCAACTAATCATAAATTACTACACCCTGCACTGAATTTCCAAAACTTTGAAAAAAACCATAAATTGATGTCAGAATACTTTAGTGAAGCCGGCTATTTAACTACCAAGATTTCATCTAATTGGCGGACTAACCCAGCATTTGGTTATTACAAAGGGTTTGATCGAATCTTATATCAGAATTTTATGGGGGGAATGGATGTAAGAGATACCATAATGGAAGTAATAGAACACTTGGAAAGTTTTAAGGATAAGAACAATTTCCTTTCAATGTCAATAATGGACGTTCATAATGTTCCAGATGAAATTGAAAACCATATATTAACCGAAACACAAACAGATTTGGCTTATCGAGTACGGACTAAAACAAAAGGTATAACATCAGTTCAGACAAGATATGACGAATCAAAAGTTTATAAATATGGTTTAGAAATAAAAAGGGTTGATTTTTTCCTAGGTATCTTGTTTGATTACATTAATAAAAATTATGATATGAAAGATATAGTTGTCCTCTTGCACTCAGATCATGGTCAGACATTTTTAGAAAACACTGATGAAATTCTGCACGGAAGCAGAACAAAAATTCCTTTGATGTTAAAGGGGGAAGGTATTCCACATGGGAAATCAAATGAAATCATTGAGTTAGTGGATCTTTTGCCAATAATATTAAAAGCTACTGGGCTACAGGTAAGTGAAGAGATAGATGGTATTTTACCAAAGACTTTAGGTGGAACTAAGGAAAGAAGGTATGCTATAACTCAATTAATACACCCAAATCAAACTTATCAAGCGCGAATAGAAGATGAAAAGTATATATTTCGTTTTACCTCCAAAGAAAATGTACAATTTGATTTAACGTTTAATATAGATAATTATAAATCCAGTCTATTAGATAAGGAGACAGGAGAGGAAGTTTCAGCTATTCATAGTGAGATTATAGATTTTTATGAAAGAGTTGTGTATCAACATATTAAGAATTTTATTACGTGGTAAAAAGTTATGAATATATCTTTTATTTTGAAAGTATTAAGCCAAGATACATTATTTTTGTGTTTATAAAGGTGAAAAATTTATTGGGTTGAGGAGATTTATTGATGGAAAAGTTGTTATTTAACAATTTTGAGATAGAGAACGATAATGTTACTTATTGGGATTCATATTATGCGGGAACAGAAATTTCATTAGAGGAATCTAGCTTTTGTAAATTCACTAAAAGATTTGTTAGTAAAAATTCCTTGATTATCGATATAGGATGTGGTTCTGGAAGGGACTCCCAATCGTTTGCTAAGAGTGGTTTTAAGGTAATCGGGTTAGATCGTTCGAAAGAGGCTATCAAGAAAAACTTACTTAGTATAAAGGCGATAAAAGAAAAGTTTTGCTTGGATATTGAATTTATACAGTTAGATCTAAAGGAAAGTGTAGTTATAGAAGAACTTTTGAAAGAGTTATTTGTAGATAATAACAAAAAAAACATTGTTATCTATTTAAGATTTTTGCTACATTCAATCGATAAAAATACTGAGGAGGAACTTTTTTCTATATTAAGTACCCACTTACCTTCTGGAAGCCTTATAGCAGCAGAGTTTCGAACTATTGAAGATAAGGGGAAATCAAAAATTTACGACAATCATTATAGAAGGTTTATTAAAGCAGAGGACTTAATGAATGATTTGAAAAGTCAGTATGGTTTTGAAGAACTCTATTTTACTAAGGGTACTGGGCTTTCTGTTTACAAAGATGAAGATCCATTCTTAGCAAGGATTATTGCTAGAAAGTTATAAAATACTTATAGAGTAATCTAAATTGGATTGTACTATTATGTGCGGACGAAAATCTACAATGCAGTGATAAAATTTTTAGTAGTGAAAATTGTTTAATCTTCATGTTTTTTATGAATGATTTAATAGAATCTTGGAGAAGACTTGAGTCGATAAAAAATTAGAAGGTTATTCCGAATTTAATAAAGTCTTCGTACTCCCTTTTGTTTATTACTAAAATTACTGTGCTTAATTATGTGATTTGCCAAGGGGAAATCCAAAAAGTAAGTTTTATAATTGTTTTCCATAAAAATTTATTGAGGGTGGGTTAAATGAGGAATAATCAAATCGTTATTGGAGATAGGAAAACAGGTATTAATTTTCCTCCATTAATTGTTGCTGAAATAGGTATTAATCACGAAGGCAGCGTCACTGTAGCCAAAGAAATGGTAGACGCAGCTTATGAAGCTGGTGCTGAGGTTATAAAACATCAAACTCATATCATTAAAGATGAGATGAGCAAAGCTGCTAAGAGAGTTATCCCTGGAAATACAGATGTATCAATATATGAAGTAATGGAACGATGTGCTTTAAACGAACAAGATGAAATTACTCTTAAGAATTATGTCGAAAGCAAGGGCATGATCTTTTTAAGCACCCCTTTTTCTAGGGAAGCGGCTGATCGACTTGAAAAAATGAATGTAGTAGCTTATAAGATAGGTTCTGGAGAGTGCAATAATTATCCATTAATTGAACATATAGCTTCGTTTGGAAAACCTATGATTGTGTCTACAGGCATGAATGATATTAATAGCGTACGTAAAACTGTAGAAATTCTTGAAAAGCATCAAGTACAGTATGCGTTGCTTCATTGCACAAATATTTATCCAACACCACCTCATTTGGTAAGACTAGGCGGTATGCAAGAGTTACAAAATGCTTTTCCTAATGCTGTAATTGGGCTCTCTGATCATACGCTTAATAATAATGCCGCACTTGCAGCCACTGCTCTCGGCGCCTCTATTCTTGAGCGACATTTTACTGATTCTTTTGATCGACAAGGGCCAGATATTGAGGTGTCCATGGGGCCTGAAGAATTAAAAGGACTAATTAAGGGAAGTGCAGAGATTGCTCAAATGAGAGGCGGTAAGAAAGAGGCTGCGAAGGAAGAACAGGTTACAATTGACTTTGCATTTGCTACAGTAGTTACAACTGTAGCTTTATCAAAAGGAGATATCCTGACAGAAGAAAATATTTGGGTGAAGCGACCGGGTACTGGAGAAATTAAGGCAGAATCGTATAAGGGGCTGCTGGGAAGAAAAGTTATTAAAGATATACTGCAGGATGAGCATTTAAAGTGGAGCGATCTTGCTGACTAATAGTTGGTGGTTAATATGAAAAAAATAGTATTCTTGAGTGGAACCAGAGCTGATTATGGGAAAATCAAATCTTTAATGAAAAAAGTAGACTCAAGCCCTCGATTTGAATTGCATATTTTTGTAACTGGTATGCACATGCTTTCGAGATACGGATCCACATGGAGTGAAATTGAAAAAGATGGGTTTCAGAATCTTTATAAGTTCATTAACCAATATCAAGGTTCGGATATGGATACCACTTTAAGTAACACAATTATGGGGTTCGGTAACTACGTAAAAGAATTGAATCCAGATCTGATTGTTGTGCATGGTGATCGTCTTGAAGCGCTAGCTGGTGCAATAGTCGGTGCATTTAACAATATTAAAGTTGCTCATATTGAAGGAGGAGAGATTTCGGGAACAATTGATGAGTCAATTAGACACGCAATTACTAAATTCTCTCACCTCCATTTTGTGAGCAATGAAGCAGCCAAAACACGTGTAATTCAGATGGGAGAACGGACCAATGACATATTTGTCATTGGTTCACCCGATATTGACATTATGTTATCTGATGAACTTCCAGACTTGGAGATAGTTAAAAAGAGGTATGAAATTGCATTTGATAACTATGCACTCTTAATGTATCATCCGGTGACTACACAGAACGAAAAAATGAAACGACATGTTGAAACTTTAATTAATTCTGTGAAAAAGTCGAATTATAACTATGTAGTTGTCTATCCTAATAATGATCCAGGAAGCGAATTTATATTGGAAGAGTATAAACGCTTGGAGAAAGATAAGCATTTTAAAGTATTTCCCTCAATTCGATTTGAATATTTTTTAACTTTGTTAAAAAATAGTGACTTTATAATTGGGAATTCAAGTGCAGGTATAAGAGAGACAGGTGTGTACGGAATCCCAGCTATTGATGTCGGCAATAGACAAAAGAACCGTTATAACAATAATACCTCCTCTAACATCTTCCATGCGGTTGAAGAAGAGGAAGATATTTTAGATAAAATAAAGCAAGCTATGCTATACAATGGGGTTCCTACAAAAGGTTACGGAGAAGGTAACAGTGATAAGCGATTTATGAATGTTCTTGAGGAAAAAGCAATATGGAATCTTGAAATTCAGAAAAACTTCATAGATGTTATAAATTAGGGTGACATGAAATGTACAAAAAAAATACATTTTTAGCAGTAATTCCTGCCAGAGGTGGTAGCAAAGGAATACCGGGTAAAAATATTGTTAATGTACAGGGGAAGCCGTTAATTGAGTATACGATAGATGCGGCTAAAGAATCTAAATACCTTGATCAGGTAATCGTTTCGACAGATGATGACAATATAAAAGCATGCGCCATTAACGCGGGGGCGGAAGTGCCATTTATCAGACCTGCTTATTTAGCAACAGATACTGCAAAGACAATAGATGTTCTGATCCATGCAGTTAATGAATTAAAAAAATGTGGAGAGAGCTATGATTTTCTAGTTCTTTTACAGCCAACCCAGCCTTTGAGAAAAAGCTTTCATATCGATGAGGCGATAGTAAAAATGTGTGATGGTGGTTACGATAATATTGTTAGTGTTTCTCCAGTAAGTGAGCATCCTATCTTAATGAGAAAAGTTAATGGGAACGATAAACTATCAAACTTATTAGGTGTAAACAGTACCGTTAGACGACAAGATTTCTTAAAGGTATATAAAGTAAATGGTGCTATTTATATAAATAAAATTGACAATTCGTTTAATCAGGATTTGAGTTTAAATGACAATAAAGTGCCTTATTTTATGAATTCTAAATATGATTTGGATATCGATTCGTATAGAGATTTAAAGTTGCTAGATTTAATCCTAGCCGAAAAACTTTAAATTTATTATTTTATAAGAACATATATTCCTGTTTGTGTTATAATTAAATTAGGTGATTTTAATGCAAAATAAATATCAAAGCTAAAGCTATCTGCGGGCGAGATACCGAAAATCACTAGGAAAACAATAAGAGACCAAAAATTGTGGGGAGCTTTGAATCGATTCAAATCGATCAAGAAGCTTCTCCATTTTGTATATCCGGATACTTATGAGGAATTTGATTTCCAACGTGTAAGAAATGAGTACTGGGCAGATGTTCATAATATTAAGGCTGATTTTGAACAGAAGCTTATAGAAAATGGTATCGATTTTGCAGAAATACCGAAGCATATTACTTGTGAACGGTTGATTAAGTGGCGGCTATCGAATGCTTTCAAACGGCATGGCGATTCTCCTTTCCAGTTAATGGAGGCGCTTTATCCTGGCAGATTTAAAGCTGAGCAATTTAGGAAAGTACTTCAGCGCTATTGGAATGATAAATAGATGTTACGGGAGCAGTTTAATGTGGTGCTTCAAGTAGAGGGATTAGACTTTGAAGAAGTTCCTTTGAAGGTAACCCAACGGCTTTTACAGGATTATGGATTTGCCCAGGTACTCAGTAATTATGGACAGTCTCCGGCCCAGTTTATAATGGATCTGCATCCAGAACATTTCAATTCCGCGCAGTCTACAAGGATGCAAGGGTACTGGAGTGAAGTAAAGCATGTCCAGACAGATATACGCTTTTGGACTTTAATCGGGTGCCAGATGGTTATTGGGACAATCAAGAGAATCGGGTTGCTGCTTTGCGGGCTTTCTGCGGTCTGCATGGGATTAATAGAGAGAATTTATATGAGGTTACAAGAAGTTGTTTTCGCAAATATTATCCGCGTTTCGTCAGTGTGCTAGATAGGTATTATGAAGGCAAATGTTATCTATGGGTTATTGAATCCTTTACTGATGATAATTTGAAGCCTCAAGAACTTGGCTTGCCCGTTTGGCGTGCTGGGTAGATTTGTGATTTAAAGGAAGAAATGCTCGTGCATAATATGCTGCTTGAGTATTTTTCTGAAGGGACTGTAAGGAGAGACAAGGAACTCTTCGTAAATGAGGCATCCGGAGAGACTTATATTCCCGATTGGATTCACACAATCCTCGGTGAAATTCCTTCTTTTGGTCAGCCTGCTCTGTATACCCTGAAAAACGTTCACTTCCATACAATCCGAAATACTCAACAATGAACTTCCTATCACCCTTTGAAAAATTAATAATAATACTAGATAGCAGGAAGATTAAATGAGGATTAGAACAAAAATATTTCAGACGTATATAAGTATTCATTCTTTTATTGGGAGAATTATAAATGATAAGTTTATTCTCTACTAGAGAAATAGCTTTAGGCATATGGATGGCTATCACTCTAATTATTATACTAATTATGGCAATGAAGTATAAAGATATCAGAAAGTCTATGCATGATGTAATAAAGGCTTTAATGAATAAGTATATTATTTTATTTTTTACCATTACATTAATTTATGCTATTTCTTGTGTGAAAATGCTGTCTATGTTACCTATATGGGAATGGCAGTTTTTGAAGGATATTATCATATGGGTGTTGCTAATTGGATTTCCTATTTGTATGAATGCAATTCAGAAAAGAGACCAGTTTTTTTTCCGAAATGTTGTTATAGACAATATAAAAGTGTTTGTACTAATAGAATTTTTTGTTAATACTTTTACGTTTAACATTACTGCCGAATTGATTTTAATTGCTTTTGCAACCGTATTGCTGTTACTTATACATGTTGCTTCAAGCAATCAATCTTATAAACATGCAGAAAAACTTCTCTCGTATGTCCAGATTTTTTTAGGATTTTCAATTATTTGTTTTGCACTAAAAAATGCGTATCAACATTATCATGGATTTAATCAAATAGATTTGATGATTACATTCAGCCTTCCATTGGTTTTATCAATATTATTTTTGCCACTGGCCTATTTATTTGCAATCTATGCAGAGTATGAATTAGTATTTGTTATGTTAAACTTCCGAGTCTGCAGTGAAAAAAGAAAAAAAGTGAAATGGAGAATATTTACTACTTGCAAGCTTTCTTTAAAGAAAATCTATACAATTAAATTAAAATACTTAAAAGAATTTTATAAAACAATGGATTATAAAGACATAGATGATGTATTTCAAAAATTTAATATAAATGAATGACTAAGTAAATAGATATTCTTGCAAGTAGTATTAAGTTAATGAAGGTACTATAACAATTTTGAAATGTCATTGTCATTGTACTGAATTCTATTAAAACGATTCGAGAAGGACTTGTACATATTTATTATTAATAAAATAAGGGAGTCATAGTTCGATGACATCGTATAAATTCAGAATCTTCACCATAAAGAGGAGCAAGGAACACGAGAATTGCACATAACCTGAAGGTCATAATGTGGCGATGGAACTCGATCAGGCGGACTTGGACCGATTTGCCGATCCGCACGGAAATGATGATCCGTACAATTACTTTGATGCTACAGTCACGCATGAGATGGTACATGCTGTCTTTACCCAGACATTGAATATGGGGTCGGACGAAAGTGGCGACCGAGCGATCCCAAAATGGTTTAATGAGGGATCAGCAAAATATTTAAGTGGTGGCGCAGACCGGTTGTATGGAGAAGTTCAGAACAGAATCATTGCCGGTCGGTCAAAATCTGAAGCGATTGGAGATGTACTCAATGCGATCGGCAACAGCCAGACATGAGGAGGTGCGAGTGTAAACTATGCGGCAGACTATACGGCTGTACGCTTCCTTGATGAAACGGTAGCTGCAATAGCAATAATACGTATAAAGATATTAAAGCTGTATTTGCCGAGCTTTCAAAAGGTGGAGCGCTAGATGACACATTGAAGAAAGCAGGATGGGCCAATGGATTAACAAATTTTATTGTTGATTTCAAAACGAACGGTGCGGCAACTGCTGAGCAGCGCTTCGACAATTTTGCATTAAATCAAGATGTAGGTTCAGTCATCCAAGGCAAGACGCCAGAAACTGTGATCAGCCAGGATTCGCGCCCCCTGCAGATGGCTCGGCGCTCGTTTATTGGAGGGCGACATTTGCGACAGTTGATACATCGATTGCAGAGCCGCTCCATTTCCAAATCGGTGCCAATGCAGGTCAGCAGCTTACCGTGAACTTGGAGAGTGTTGGCAGGGCTTCTCTCGGTGTGAATGGAGTCGACCTCACTGCGGATGCAAACGGTGTTATCTTCAAGTTCGATCAGGCGATAGGCAAGGTGTCTGCCTACCGTTAGCCTCGGAGCGATATAGAATTGCCTGGATCACGCACTTACGGCTGGGGAGTTAACAGTGTAGAGAATCTCACCGTAGCTGAATCACGTGAAAGAGACGCAGATATCGCTAAGGAAATGATGACTTTTACAGGCAGCCCAAGCGATGATTGCGCAATCGAATCAGTTGCGGCAAGGTGTGTTACAGTTGTTAAAGGTAGGTTTGTAATGGCTCGTTGCAAGGGAGGCATGCGTTCCATTTGAATGATATGAGCGAATAACTTTTAAGAATATAAATTCTTCAATAAGATAGAATGTCGGATGTAAGATGGTACTCTATTCATACGGCTTTTTTAAATCAAAAACACCGGTTTCTGATAAGAAACCGGTGTTTTTGATTTAAACTTTATTCTATAGCTTGTTTTTTAACGTCTCGCTCTTCAAGAGCCACTTTTGATTCTTTAGGTTTTCTTAAAGTATCAAAATTAAAGGCAACGTTTAGAAGCACTGCTACTACAGCGGCTGAGAACAGTCCATTACCAAACAGCATTTCTGCCATACGAGGTAACTTAGTAAACGCTTCCGTTACAAAGTTTGAACCGATACCGATAGCCATACTCGTACCAACAATCAAATTATTATGATTCTCAGACATATTGACTTGAGAGAGGATAGAAATCCCTGCTGCAATAATGATCCCGAAAATCGCTAGCATCGCACCGCCACGTACACTGGCAGGTATGATTGTGATGATTGCTGCAAACTTTGGCAAGAAGCTGAGAACGACAAGGATACAAGCAGTTGTAATTTGTACATATCGGCTTTTCACACCACTAAGTGCTGCTACACCGATGTTCTCATTCAAGAAAGCATGTGGAACGGAGTTGAACGTACCTGATACGACTTGAGCGACTGCTTGTCCTCTTAGTCCTCGAACAATTACCTTGTTCGATGTTTTCGTACCAAATGCTTCGTCGATGACTGAATATGCACCTAAACATTGAATTAGGTTAATCAAAGAGAAAACAGTCATTGTAATAATTGCGCTTACATTAAACACAGGCATTCCGAAATGGAACGGAGTTACAACTTGTCCCCAATTTGCGTCTGCTACAGGGCTGAAATCAATCATTCCCATTACACCGGCAATAATAGTACCTACTATTACACCGATTAGCAATGACATCGTTTTCACAAAACCTTTACCAAACTTGTGAAGCAATAGAACGATCGCTAATACGATTAAACCGATAACCATATTCTTTGGTGAACCAAATTCAGGTGTACCTTCTCCACCTGCAAAGTCTCTAAATGCTACTGGAGCAAGTGTAATACCCATAATTGTAATGAATGTTCCTGTTACAACTTTTGGGAACAAAATTAGTAATTTATCAAGGAAAAATGATAAAAGGATAATGATTATTCCTGATCCGATAATAGAACCGAAAAGAACAGGTAGTCCGTATTGTTTTCCGATTATAATCATCGGTCCAAGAGTAATGAAAGAAGATCCCAATACGATCGGTAATCTTGATCCAATTCCTTTACCAATCCCAATAACCTGAATCAATATAGCCAATCCGCTCGTAAGCATGATGGCAGAAACCAAATAGGCAAGACTCTTAGCATCAAGACCAATTGCAGTTCCGACTATAACAGGAACCATAAATGAACCAACCATTGTCATCAGATGCTGGAACCCTAGTGGTAATAATGTCGAAAACGGTACTTTTTCACTGAAGAAACCGTTTTCAGATGTTGGTTCTGTTGTTCTAATTTCGTTTTCCCCCTATGATTAACCTAAATGTCGTTGAAATTCGACATTAATAGATTTTTAACCACAAAATTCTTACTCCACGAAAATAAATTATTCTACTATCACGTAAAAATGTCAAGCTAATTGAGTTTAAAATTTAGTGACTTTTAAAAATATTCCTCCTAAGAAAGCAGGACTAAAATCGTCAAAATCACTGTCGTTATTGGTATTAAGAACTATTTAGAAGGTGTGGAGCAGAGTGAAATTTTTTTAAGTTTAAACCCGATTTGCCAACTGGAAATAATGCAGTAAAATTTATCATCATTTATAATTTTCCCCAGTATTCATAAAAATATCCTTATATTTCCAAGAAGAAATATAATGAACTATGCTTGTTTATAAAAAACCATCATCTCAACCCTGGATTACAGACAGAGGGTGGGGATGATGGTTTTAAAATACTAAATTTATTGTGCTGTATATCCTCCATCAATCACAACAGCCTGTCCAGTAACACCTTTTGCTTTGTCACTTGCAAGGAATATGGCATAGTTAGCAATTTCCTGTACTGTGAGCAAACGCTTCTGCGGAACAAGTGGATAAATTACTTCCTCAAATACTTTATCAACTGAGACACCACGAGTTTCTGCAATGTCTTTCAGCTGATTTTGTACGAGTGGAGTATCGATATAGCCAGGGCATAGAGCGTTGACTGTAATTCCATGTTCGGCTCCTTCTAGTGCGGATACTTTTGACAAACCGATGAGCCCATGCTTGGCGCTGCAGTATGCTGCTTTTCCAGCGAAGCCGACAAGTCCGTTGATCGATGCCATGTTGATGATTCGTCCGAACTTCTGTTTTTTCATAATGGGGAATGCCAATTTTGTAGCCTGGAATGGGGCTGTCAGCATGATTTTAATCATTTGTTCGAATTTATCTGTCGGGAAGTTCTCTATGTCAGATACATGCTGGATTCCAGCGTTGTTAATTAAAATATCCATACGGCCGAATGTATCGATTGCTTCTTTAAAGCTTGCTTCAATTTGATTTTCGTTCGTAACATCACATACAACAGGGATGACTTCGGCTCCTTTTGAACGCAAGTCTTCTGCAGCTGCTTTCACGGCTTTTTCGTTCAAGTCTGCGAGCACAACTTTGGCGCCTTCTTTGACGAATTCATGTGAAATCTCCAATCCGATTCCACTGCCAGCTCCTGTAATCAATGCAACTTTATTTTCCAATAATTTACTCATGTTGTTAGCCTCCGATGATATTATTGTCTTCATCAATGTATACCCTGATTCTCATATTAGTAAAATGAATTAAAAGCATATAAACTATTCCTAAAAGTAATAGGAGAGGGAGCAGATGGACTTTCGCCAATTGACGTATTTCATTGAAGTCGCACGTTGTCAGAGTTTCACGAAAGCCTCAGAAAAACTGCATGTGTCGCAGCCGACTTTAAGCAAGATGGTTAAGAATCTGGAAGATGATTTGGCTGTAGAGCTGATTGACCGCTCCGCCCGCCAAATTACCTTGACAGATGCCGGGGAGATTGTACTGCAAGAGGGTCAGAAAATTATTGAGTCGATGGGGGATTTGTCAAATCATCTATATGACTTAATGCATTTGAAGCGCGGCAAAATCAAAATCGGCATTCCGCCTCTCATCGATGTATTATTCTTCCCAAGAATTATAAAAGGTTTCAAGAAGCTCTATCCGGATATTGAAATCGATCTTCTGGAAAGAGGCGGAAACAAGGTAATGGAGGAAGTGAGGGAAGGGCTGCTTGATCTTGGTGTTGTTATCATGCCTGATGATGAGACTGTTTATAATTGTGTGCCGTTCCATCATGATGAGTTGAATCTTTTCGTTCATTCAGGGCATAGGCTTGCTGAGCGAGAGAAAGTGGACATGAGTGAGCTGCGAGAAGAGGCGTTCATTTTGTTTAGTGAGGACTTTACCTTACATGACAAGGTGATAGAAGAATGCAACAAGGCGGGCTATGATCCTCATATTGCCTATGTAAGCTCCCAGTGGGATTTCATTAGTGAAATGATTGGTGAGGAGCTTGGCATTTCTATTTTTCCCCAAGCAATTGCAAGCAAAGTGAATGAGCGGTTGGTGAAGTCAGTACCGATTCGGCCCTCGATTCCGTGGAAACTCGTCACCATTACGAAAAAGGGTAAGTATATATCAAAGGCGGCTCAAGTGTTTATAGATTTTATAACAGATGAGCAGAAGAATCATGTATAGACTAAGGGCATAGCAGGGATAGCTTATATGTATTTTTAGAATGGTTCAGCTGAGGGTATAGTTGATAATGTAAATCATACAGCTTGGAGGATATCAACATGACAGAGAATCGTTATCAAAAAGGTTTGGACAAATTGATGGAATACACTATGACAAGCAATAATAATATCTCCACTCATCTTAAGATTGAGGAGAATTTGAAAGATATTGCGCCTGATGTCAGCAAGTTTATCATTGAATTCGCTTACGGAGATATATACACAAGAGCAGGACTGGATAATCAGCAGCGTGCCCTTGTCGTCATTTCCTCTCTCGTTACCCAAGGAACAGAGCCACAGTTGGAGCTGCATATTAATACTGGACTCACTTCAGGGCTAACACCACGACAGATTGTCGAGACAATCATCCAATTGGTTCCATATACTGGATTCCCACGCGTGCTAAATGCATTGGAAGTGGCGAAGAAAGTGTTTGCTGATCGTGATTTGAAACTGGAAGAGGAATAGCAAAAATAAAGAGCGTCTCTTATACAGAAGAGACGCTCTTATTATTGTGATAGTGAGTGAACGTGGAAATGACGAAACAGATAATCCCACTTGCCAGTGACAAATAGAAGAATAGCTTTCCGCCGCTTGTATAAGCATTGAACATTACGAGACTCAATAGAAGCAGAAGAGCACCAAGCACAGCTACATAAACAAAAAATCCTCTGTCACCTTTTCTAAAATAGATCCGGCCAACTAGAACTAAGAGATAAACTCCACTTAAAAGCATCAAAGCCGGATACAAAGGATGAAATTTTGCTGCGTAGACAAAGTGATCCAGTAGTGAAATATCACTTACCTTGTTAACTTCTCCATGAAGCAAATGGGAGAAAGGAGTTGAATAATTCCATTCCCACGGATTTTCAAGGACGGCGCTTCCTTCGTACCAGGAAAATAAAAAGGATGCTAGGAAAATAAAGATTGTCACACCCAATTGTATGAAGAGAAACATTGTAAACGCTCCCTTAAACCTTCTTGTTATGGAAATTATATCATATAACCTCCTAAATATATCTAGTTGTGCAGAATGAAATTATTGAAAATAAAATATTTTGCTGCTTTAGTCTGTTAATAATCAGTTTATTTCTGCCGATAAATTAATATCAGTAATCCGGAAATAGAAATCTTCATTACAAACAGGAGAGCAACAACAATGAGAATAGCACATAATCTGACTGCCATGAATGCACATAGGCAGCTCTCTATGAATAACAGCCAACTTAATAAAACATTGGAAAAGCTCTCTTCTGGTTTGCGTATCAACAGGGCAGGTGATGATGCAGCAGGATTGGCGATTTCTGAAAAAATGCGAGCACAGATCAGGGGGCTAGATCAGGCTGCACGTAATATACAGGATGGAATATCGCTCGTACAAACAGCGGAGGGTGGCCTGAATGAAGTTCATTCAGTACTACAGCGAGGGCGTGAATTAAGCGTACAAGCGAGTAATGATACGCTTACTGTAGATGACCGTAAAGCATTGCAGAAAGAGATGGATCAACTGCTGAGTGAAATGGACCGGATTTCGACTGATACGGAATTCAATACGCTCAAGTTGCTTAACAAAGATTCTTCGGTCAGCAAAAGCGATTTGCAGAAGTTTCAGGAAGCCTTGCCGAAGATGCTTTATAATGCGGAGAAGATGATCGAACAAGGTTTCGGGTTAAAAGCAAACGGCTCTGATATGAATATTTCGTTTACAGACATCGATGGTAAGGGTGGTACACTTGCACAAGTTGTGTACTATCTTTCTTCTAATGATACATTAGGTCATAATATTGCAATGCAGATTGATCAGGCGGATTTGGATAAGTTCGTTGACCCACATGGTAATAACGATCCTTACAATTATTTTGATGCAACTGTTGCCCATGAGATGGTACACGCTGTTTTTACCCAGACATTGAATATGGGACCGGATGGAAATAGCGGCCGAGCGATACCGAAATGGTTCAATGAAGGTTCTGCAGAGTACTTGAGCGGAGGAGCGGATCGTCTCTATGCAGAAGTACAGAATAGAATATTCAGTGGGCAATCCAAAGCGGATGCAATTACCGATGTACTGAATACAATCGGTGATGGGCAGAGCTGGGGAGGTACGAGCACGACTTATGCGGCTGGTTATACGGCTGTTAGATTTCTCGATGAAACTGTTAACGCAAAGAGTTCAGGGAGTTTTTCTGATATTAAGGCAGTTTTTGCCGAGCTTGCTCAAGGACGAGGTACATTGGATGATACATTGAAGCACGCTGGCTGGGTTAACGGGTTAACAGACTTTATCGCTGACTTCAAAGCGAACGGTGTGACGACTGCTGAGCATCTTTTTGATAACTTTTCGTCTAATAAAGATGTCGGTTCTGTTTTTCCTGGAAAGACACCTGAGACTGTAATTAGCCAGGAGGAGCCCTCGGCAGGTACAATCCTAGTCAATTGGAAAGCGACGCTCGTTAAAATTGATTCGCCTTCCGCAGAACCGCTCCATTTCCAAATTGGAGCAAATTCAGGCCAGCAGATGACAGTGAACTTGCAGAGTGTAAGTTCAGCTTCACTCGGTGTGAAAGGTGTAGATTTGACAGATAATGCGAATGGGGCAATTTCGAAGTTTGATAAGGCAATCGATTCTGTTTCATCTTATCGTTCAAGCCTGGGCGCAATGCAAAACCGTCTTGAACATGCACTTACAGCTACTCAAAATAGTGCAGAGAATTTGACCGCAGCGGAATCACGCATAAGGGATGCTGATATCGCGAAGGAAATGATGACTTTTACGAAGCAAAATATACTTTCGCAAGCAGCACAAGCAATGATTGCACAATCGAATCAGTTGCCGCAGGGTGTCTTGCAGCTGTTGAGATAGTTTTTTAAATAAAAAAAGCCCCCGCAAAAATGCGAGGGGCTTCTTTATATATTACATTACACAGTTAACTCAATACGATTCCCAGACGGATCATAAGTGAAATACTGACCGTTTTCCACTATCACAGCAGTCCCAATCTTTTTTAATCTCCCAATCGTATCTTTAATTGCTTCCTCATTAGACAAAATGAGTGTGTATGATTCCATGCCAACACTGTTTTCGGCTGGTTGAGGGGCGCCGACTCCATTCCAAGTATTCACGCCAATATGATGATGGTACTTTCCAGTTGAAAGGAATAATGCTTGGGCTCCGTATCGATTGACTACTTCAAAGCCAAGGCCTTTCACATAAAACTCCTCTGTTTTCCTCAAATCAGAAACGTGTAAATGAATATGCCCCATAACGGTCTTTTCAGGTAAGCCACTCCATTGTTTTCCAGGTTCTGACTTTCTGAGTAATGAATCAAAATCC
This sequence comes from Aciduricibacillus chroicocephali, assembly GCF_030762805.1. Lineage (NCBI taxonomy): Bacteria > Bacillati > Bacillota > Bacilli > Caryophanales > Bacillaceae > Aciduricibacillus > Aciduricibacillus chroicocephali. The sequence continues at coordinate 740,065 of NZ_CP129113.1, forward strand.
AATGGGTCTGTTGCCATTGCGACTTCTTCGCTGTCCCAACTCCAATCAGAAGGATCTCGATCGATATAAATTTCAATTTCATTTCCATCAGGGTCTTGTAAGTACAATGCTTCACTTACAAGATGATCTGATGCTCCGAACTGAATATTATTTTTTGATAAATGAATAACGATATTGGCAAGGTCTGATTTTTCGGGTAAGAGTAAAGCAAAGTGATACAGACCTGTCGTTCGGCCTCTTTTTGGTGTAACATCTTCAGGTTGTATAAGTGTTAAGATGCTTGTCTTGCCATCCGTAGTAAGCTTAGCTGTTGATGCGGTCTTTTCTAGAATGTTAAAGCCGATGATTTCTTGATAGAACTTCAAGGAACGCTCTAAGTTCGTTACTTTAATTTTTACATGCCCTACAAATGTTGTTGGTTTGCTATGGAAACTCATATTATTCCTCCTAATAACTCTATTCGAATCGCAAGACACTAAGTTACTTTATGAAACTTAATATACTTAAGAAATTAACTCTAGTCAAGAAGCCATATTGCTGTTTATTGACTCGTTATTTTTTGTGATATTATAAACCGAAGAGGTGAAGCATATGACACAGCCAGCAATTTGCCCAAAATTCGAGAAGGCCATCTCATTATTGAGCCAGAAATGGACCGCATTAATTATTTATCAACTATTGTTAGGGACACAACGTTTTAACGAAATTCAGTCCGCGATTGGAATAAGCGGAAAAATTCTATCCAATCGCTTGAAGGATTTAGAGAGTGAAGAAATAGTAAAACGAGAAGTCATTCCAGAAACCCCTGTAGTCATAGAGTACTCATTAACTGAAAAAGGCCGCTCAATGGAACCGATTATTCGTGACATTGAGAAATGGTCACAGCTGTGGGTTAAATAGAAAAATGATTTGAAGTTGGAGATGCCAATAAAATTGGCATCTCTATTTTAATTAATTGAATGTATGAGCTAAAGGGAAACCTTTATGTTGACACTCGATACTCCCTCATGATATATTTATCTCGAATTCGAGATAATAAAGAGGTGAGCAGATGTCGGATTTGAATGATCAAGACTTGGCCTTGAAATTATTCGTCGTACTTTCGAGGGCGACGGAATCGGTCATGAAGCGTGTGGAAGAAGATATTCGCACGTATGAGCTGAATACGACGGAGTTCGCTGTTTTGGAGCTGCTTTACCACAAGGGTGATCAGCCAATTCAAAAGATAGGTGATAAGGTACTGCTCGCGAGCAGCAGTATTACGTACGTTGTTGATAAACTGGAGAAAAAGGGTTTGCTTACACGCAGACGATGTACGGAGGATCGCCGGGTTACATATGCGGCGATTACGGATGCAGGGCGTGCGCTGATGGATGAGATTTTCCCGAAGCATGGGGAAGCGATTCAGGGCATCTTCTCTGTATTGGATAAAGATGAGAAAGAACAGATGATTGAGCAGCTGAGAAGGTTGGGTTTTCATGCAAAAGGGATCTAACCTATTTTTTTAACATAATATCTCGAATTAGGAATAAATGAATTCGTTGTTTCTTGCTTCATAATTATGTTGATACTTGATATAAGGAAAAATTAAAAGGAGGAACACCAAATGGCAGAATTGAAAGGGATTCATCATGTAACAGCGATTACAAGCAGTGCTGAGAAAATCTATGACTTCTTTACAAATGTACTTGGCTTGCGCCTCGTAAAGAAAACAGTCAATCAAGATGATATCCAAACGTACCATTTGTTTTTCGCAGATGATGTCGGCAGTGCTGGAACAGATATGACGTTCTTCGATTTTCCAGGGATACCGAAAGGGGTTCATGGGGCGAATGAGATTGCGAAAACATCGTTCCGTGTGCCAAGTGATGCGGCTCTTGATTATTGGGTGAAGCGTTTTGACCGTCTTGAAGTACAACACGAGGGAATTAAGGAACAGTTCGGCAAAAGAACGCTTTCCTTCGTTGACTTCGATGATCAGCGATATCAGCTCATTTCTGATGAGAACAATGAAGGTGTCCCATCAGGTACACCTTGGCAAAATGGTCCGATTCCGCATGAGTTTGCGGTGACAGGTCTTGGTCCGATTTTCATTAGAGTTGAAGATGTAGATTATTTCAAGCAAGTGCTGGAAAAAGTTTTCCTCTTCCGTGAAATCAATTTTGAAAACGGCCGGTACTTGTTCGAAATGGGAGAAGGCGGCAATGGAGCGCAAGTAATCGTCGAGGAAGGTAAGGGCCTTGTTCATGCTCGACAAGGTTATGGTACGGTCCACCATGCGGCGTTCCGAGTTGCGGACAAAGCAGAGCTGGAAGAATGGATTGAGCGGTTCCGTGCATTCAGATTGCCGAATTCCGGCTTTGTGGAAAGATATTTCTTCGGTTCGCTTTATGCACGTGTCGCTTCGGGTATCCTATTTGAGATTGCAACAGACGGACCTGGTTTCATGGGCGACGAGCCTTATGAAACACTTGGTGAAAAACTTTCACTGCCTCCATTCCTCGAGCCTAAGCGTGAAGAGATTGAAAAACTTGTTCGTCCGATAGATACGACGCGCAGTACGAAGCAAATTGACAAGGAATACGAAGACTAAGTGGAGGGAACAGTGATGAAGCATCTCTTTCAAAAAGGTGGAAATCCAGATAATCCGACACTTCTATTGCTTCACGGTACTGGGGGCACTGAACAGGACTTGCTGCCGCTGGCTCGCATAATTGATGATAGTGCGAATGTGCTCAGTGTGCGGGGAAATGTGTTGGAGAATGGAATGCCGCGTTTCTTCCGGCGACTTGCCGAAGGTGTGTTTGATGAAAAAGATCTTGTCGAGCGCACCGCGGAATTGAACAAATTCCTCGATGAGGCGGCAGAGCAGTATGAGTTCAATCGGAAGCGTATCATTGCTGTCGGTTACTCAAATGGTGCGAACATCGCGGCAAGCCTCCTCTTCCATCATGAAGATTCGCTTCTCGGTGCGAGCCTGCATCATCCGATGGTGCCGAGAAGGGGCATCGTGCTTCCGGATCTTTCGAATCGTCATGTGTTCATTGCGGCAGGGTTGAATGATCCGCTTTGCTCACCGGAAGAGTCGGAGGAACTGAATACAATGCTTGTACAGGCGGGAGCCGATGTGACACTTCATTGGGAAAACAGAGGACATCAGTTATCAGGTGCAGAAGTTGATGCTGCACGAGTATGGTATGGCGCCCTGTACAAATAAATAGGCGCTGAAGCATAGAGGGGGAAACAACATGGGATTCATGGATAGATTTTTCAAAAAGGAAAAGGAGATGGAACAGATGGAAAACGTAAAATTGGCAGTTGTATTTTATAGCATGGGTGGAACAAACTATCAGATGGCTCAGTGGGCTGCAGAAGCTGGTAAAGCTGCAGGTGCAGAAGTTAAATTGCTTAAAGTTGAAGAGTTGGCACCGCAATCTACAGTTGAAAGCAATCCTGGCTGGGCTGCGACTGCTAATGTAACGAAGGATGTACCAGTTGCAACTTCAGAAGATATGACATGGGCAGACGCAATCATCTTCAGCACACCGACTCGTTTCGGTAATGTTGCATCACAAATGAAACAATTCCTCGACAGACAAGGCGGTATCTGGGCAACTGGTGGTACTGTAAACAAGGTCGTCAGCGCGATGACTTCTGCACAAAATCCACACGGTGGTCAGGAAGCGACGTTGCTTTCCTTGTACACTTCAATGATGCACTGGGGCGCAATCATAGCAGCACCTGGTTACACAGACCCGGTAGTGTTTGGAGCAGGCGGTAATCCGTACGGTACTAGTGTAACAGTCGATCAGGAAGGTAAGATGGTCGAAGACGTACGCGGCGCTGTAGAACATCAGGCAAAACGTACAGTGCAAGTAGCTGAATGGGTAAAACGCGGAACAGCTGAATAATAATAGAGAAAAAGGAGTCAACCAGATAACCCGGTTGACTCCTTTTTTTGCGATTACAAATCTTTCATAGCAGTTTCTTTAATCTCTCTACGCATTCCATACACATTGCTGACGATGGCTTTCCCAACCGCATAGGCTGGAATAGCAAGCAGAATTCCGAGGAATCCGGCGATATTGCCAGCTGCCAGGATGAGCGTAATGACAGTGAGCGGATGGATATCAAGTGTCTTACCCATAACATTCGGTGTGATGAAGTTACTGTCAGTTTGCTGGGCAACAAGGGTGACGACACTGACCCAAATTGCAAGCTTTGGATCTTGCAAGAAGCCGATAATCAACGCCGGTGTGAACGCAATCCACGGACCGATGAACGGAATGACGTTCATGAAGAAGGCGAAGATTACAAGCAATAGTGCATATTCCAGCCCAATTATCAGATAACCGATATACATAATGACAGCGAGTAGGAAGCTGATCAACAGCTGGCCTTGTATGTATGAACGGAGCACGACATTAATATCACTTAAAGTCTTGCCGAGCCAGATTTTCTTCTTTCCATTGAAAAACTTCAAGATGAAAGGTGCGAACTTCTCATGGTCTTTCAACAGGAAGATGAAGAAGAATGGCACAAGGATAAGCGTAAATGTCGTCTGAACGACAGATTGGAAAAACTGGATAAGCAATTTTCCGAAAAGGACAGCGATTGATTCTACGGAATGGATTGCCTTGTCAATCATCTCGTCCAATTGCTGAGGCATGGCATCCCGATGTTGCAATATGTAGTCAATCGAGGACTTCACTTCACTTGCAATATACGGTGAGTTTTTAACAAGTGCATCGACCTGTTTCATAACTGGTGGTCCGACGATGGCAACGAATAGCCAGATGAGCGCTGCGAGACAGAGCAAGATTGTCAAAATGCTTCCCCATCGTGGGAACTTCCGCTTTTCAAGGAAACGTTGCAAAGGTTCTGTGATGTAGAAGAGAACAACACCGAGCAGAAGCGGGACTAGGATTGTTTTTGCGATAATCACGAAAGGGACAAAGACCCAGCTGATTTCTACGAATAATTTTATAATCAGTAAAGCGAGTAGGATTCCGACACCAGCCTGGAACCATAATTTTCTCGTCAAATATTCCACTCCTTAAAATTTGAAGTCATTATGTAATAAATATACAGTATCTTGCTTGCTTAGTCGAAGGTGTTTTAAATACATTTTTTTCATTTATTAAGCGACATAGCTTACATGTTGAGAGAATAGATAGTCCTCTTAAACATTTGGAAAATAATTTTCTTGTCAGAGCTATTAAGTTTATAGTCCTGTAGACCGATAAAAGGAAAGGTATTAGTCATAATATTTCATTACAGCACTAATTATACTATTCTAACTGACAGGAGATAAGCAGATGCGGACTATTATTCAATTTAAAAGCTTGAGAGCAAAGATTCTTACGGGATTCTTTGTAGTCGTTTTATTAGTTTTTCTAATGAGTATGCTTACTCACATGGGCTTCAAGGATGTGAATGAAAAAACAGGTGAGATTGTGGACAAGCAGCTGAAGTTGCTAACGCTCAATCAAGAAATGGTCTACACCTTGACCGAAACAAAAGCACTCATTCGGGGTTATGCACTTTATCATGATGATGATTCGCGAGCAAGACTGGATGAAATCCTTAAGAAAAATAAGGAATTGGATGACAAGATGGAGGAGATCGCCATCTCCGATAAAGCTTTTGATCTACTTGATAAGAAGCGAGGGTGGGAAGGGCTTATCGAAAAGGCCGCCCAGCAATTGGATAACAATAAAAAGAAGGAAGCTTTGCAAACACTTGAAGTGGCCCGTCCAATTTCAAATGAAATTCGTGATGGTTTCAATGATTTGACAGAAGAGAAGCGCCAGAACATGGATAAGGGCGGAAAAGAAGTAGTCTTTATAGGCAAAGCGATAGATATTTTTATTATGTGTATTGGTGGTTTGACACTATTAATTAGCATCGCTATCGCATTAATAACTGCAAGATCGATTGTTAAACCGATTAACTCTGTTATGGAACGGATGAATATACTGGCAGATGGAGATTTATCAAATGATCCGCTTGTTGTAACAACGAAGGATGAAACAGCCGAGCTCGTCAATGCAACAAATACAATGAGTGCAAATAATCGTGAATTGCTGGCGAGAATCAAAGATATTTCTGAAATCGTATCGGCACAGAGCGAAGAGCTGACTCAAGCGGCGAGTGAAGTGACATCTGGTACTGATCAGGTAGCGACGACAATGATCGAACTGGCGACCGGAGCAGAGACGCAAGCGAATACATCGAGTGAGCTATCATCCGTCATGGGGACTTTCACGGAGAAAATAGATGCCGCAAATGAACAGGGCAGTCAAATTGAGCATAATTCAAGCAATGTACTAAGCATGACTAACGAGGGCGGTCAGCTGATGAATCAGTCCAGTCAGCAAATGTCCAAAATACATAGTATCGTTAAAGATTCCGTTGAGAAAGTGGAAAACCTGGACAAGCAGTCACAGGAAATCTCGAATCTCGTATCTGTCATTAATGATATTGCGGACCAGACGAATTTGCTTGCTCTCAATGCTGCAATTGAAGCGGCACGTGCGGGCGAACAGGGGAAAGGCTTTGCGGTTGTAGCGGATGAGGTTAAGAAGCTGGCTGAACAGGTCGCTTCTTCTGTAAATGACATAACAAGTATTGTTACGAATATCCAATCTGATTCTGATCTAGTTGCTGCTTCTTTAAAGGCTGTCTATGAAGAGGTTGAAAAAGGAACTGAACAGATTGAAACGACAGAAAAGACTTTTAATAAAATTAGCAAAGCAGTTACAGACATGGCAGCGAATATCGAAAGTGTATCCGCGCATTTGAATGGAATTGCTGCAAGTAGTCAGGAAATGAGCGGGTCCATTGAGGAAATTGCGGCCGTTGCTGAACAATCGGCAGCAGGTATTGAGCAGACTGCGGCTTCTGCAGAACAAGCAAATGGATCAATGGAAGAAGTTGCAAGAAGTTCTGATGAGCTGGCGAAATTAGCTGAAGAGCTAAGTGGAATGGTAGGGAAATTCAAATTATAGAAAAGATGCGCAGGTGCAAAGGGCCTGCGCATTTTTTATGCTCTGTTCTGCACAGTGGGGACATCACCAATCGAATAAAAATTAAGTGTTAAAGATTTTAATGGTAAAATAAACATAATAGTTAAATAATTGTTACGATGGAAAATTGTAGTGAATGACATAGTTATAACATGAGCTCTCTGATCATTGCTTTCTCCATCTAGATTAAGAGAATACAAGCTTTTGAATAATCAGTTCCATATTAAAGGGGGAGTCAAGTCAATGAGAAAGTATGTTTACTTCACAATTACTTTTATTGCAGTATTTATCGCTTTGCAATTCCTCACGGGTGTTGCTTTGATGGCGTTGTACAAACCGGATCTTTCATATTCCTATATCGGATCTTCGTCTGGGATTATTCAGCAGCCAGATATGTTCCCGGCTTTAGTTACAGCGATACTCGCTCTCGTAATTACTTTTGGAGCGGCGAAAATTTTCAGTAAATATCGTACTACTGCATAAATTTAGATTTGAATATGATTAAGGAATACAATCCCCGTTGCTGATGCAGCGGGGATTGTTTGTATGCGATAAAACAGATTTGATTGCCTTATTTCTATTCGAATACGAGGCTACTTGCATTTCTTCCAATCCTGACCAGTTTCGGCATTCAGTAAAACCGGGAATGCTTCTTTGAGAAGTTAAAGGAGGAGATATCGGTGAACGGACTCGGCGGATTGAACAAGTCTCCAAATGGAGTTGTAATTGGGTTAGCGCAACTTGCACTGCCAGTGACGAAGACAAAAGAAGATTTGACAAAGCAGACTGTGAAGGTCTGTGAGATGATGGGCAAAGCAAAACGATTCGCCGCGCCAATCGATCTTGTCGTTTTCCCTGAATATATGCTACATGGTCTTTCAATGGATACGAGAAAAGAAATTATGTGTGATGTCGATGGGCCGGAAGTAGAGCGGTTGCGTCAAGCTTGCGTCGAAAATGATTTATGGGGCTGTTTCTCCATCATGGAATACAATCCGGACGGGAACCCATACAATACGGGCCTGATCATTGATAATAAAGGAGAGATGCGTCTCAATTATCGCAAGCTCCATCCTTGGATTCCAGTAGAGCCATGGGAACCTGGGGACAAGGGACTGCCAGTTTGTGAAGGACCGAATGGCAGTACACTCGGTCTTGCAATTTGTCATGACGGCATGTTCCCTGAAGTGAGCAGAGAACTTGCGTATAAAGGAGCGGACATTATTCTCCGTACAGCCGGCTATACGCCGCCGATTCGCCATTCGTGGAGAATTACGAACCAGACGAATGCTTTCTGCAATCTTGCTTACACTGCATCAGTTGCTATGTGTGGCAGTGACGGTACGAATGATTCCATGGGTGAAGCAATGATTGTCAATTTCGAGGGTGTGCCGACTGTGGAAGGGAGCGACCGGGCAGACGAAATCATTACAGGTGAAGTTAGACCCGACCTTGTAAGGGAAGCACGGATTAACTGGGCTGTAGAAAATAATATCTATCAGCTTGGCCATAGAGGCTATGTCGCTGTGAAAGGCGGAGTAACAGATGCTCCTTATACGTATATGAAAGATTTGCAGGATGGGACGTACCATCTGCCTTGGGAAGATGAGATTGTCCATAAAGACGGACAGGCCTATGGCTTCCCGCAACCGAGAGAAAAAGAATGATAACGTTTTGCGCACCAGATCGAAAAGGATCTGGTGCTTGTCGTGTGAACAGACGACTAAAATTTCATTTCAGTAATAGAAAATATGACCTTATTTTCACTCAAGACAAATATGTACGGGAAGTGTGAATATTGTGTTAAAATTATAAAAAATAATTCCAATAAAATTACTTGGAGGTTCAGAACTATGAAGAAATTACTATCGATTTTGTCTCTATTAATTGTTTCTGCAATCGTGCTTTCTGCATGCGGAAATAAAGATGAAAGTAAAGGAAACCAAAGCTCTAAAAAGGAAGATGAATTATATAACAAGGTGAAAAAAGAAGGTATCTTGAAAATTGGTACAGAAGGCACGTATGCACCGTTTACTTTTCATGACAAGTCTGGTAATTTGACTGGCTTCGATGTTGAAATTGCTGAAGAAGTGGCGAAACGCCTTGGGGTCAAGCCGAAATTCATGGAAACACAATGGGATGGAATGTTTGCTGGGCTTGATGCTAAGCGCTTCGATATGGTTGCTAATGAAGTAACAATTGATAAAGACCGTGAAAAGAAATACGATTTCTCTGATCCGTACATCCAATCCGGTAGAGTTCTGATCGTCAATAAAGAAAACAAGGATATTAAGAAATTTGAAGATCTTAAAGGCAAGAAATCTGCTGAAACACTTGGAAGTGACCATTTCAAGATTGCAAAATCTTATGGTTCAGACGTTCAGAGTGTAGAAGGATTTGCGCAGGCTGCTGAGCTTGTTAACCAGAAGCGCGTAGCTGCCGCAGTAAATGATAAAATTTCATTCTTGGAATATACAAAGAAGCACCCTAACGCATCTTTGAAAGTTGTTGCTGAAGCAGATAATCCTGCGAAAATGGGTTTGCAGTTCAGAAAAGGCAATGACAAACTAGTGGAAGAAGTAAATAAAGCGTTAAAAGATATGCACAAAGACGGCACTTATAAGAAAATCTCCAACAAGTGGTTTGGCGAAGATGTTTCTCCTAAATAGTATCATTGCAGATCCCGGGCGATTGGATGATCTCTTATCCATCGCCGGGAGTTCTCTTTGGCCAATGATGAAGGGAGCTATTACATATACGATTCCACTAAGTTTGATTTCATTTGTTATCGGGCTCGTACTTGCTGTTTTTACAGCCTTGGCAAGATTGTCTTCTATTAAAATATTAAATATAATTGCTCGGATCTATGTGTCTGTTATTCGTGGTACGCCGCTCCTTGTCCAGCTGTTTATCATTTTCTATGGTCTGCCGAATCTCGGACTGACGATTAGTCCTGTTCCGTCTGCAATTATTGGATTTTCGTTAAGTGTAGGTGCCTACGCTTCAGAAATCATTCGTGCTGCGATTATTTCAATTCCGAAAGGGCAATGGGAAGCCGGATATTCAATTGGCATGAACTATGGACAAACATTGAGACGTATCATTTTGCCACAGGCAGCGCGGGTATCTGTGCCACCTCTATCAAATTCGTTCATTGGACTTGTTAAGGATACATCACTGGCTTCGCTCGTTCTCGTGTCCGAACTGTTTCGTCAAGCTCAGGAGATTACTGCATCTAATTATGAATTCCTATTGCTTTATACAGAGGCCGCAGCAATCTATTGGGTGATCTGTACAATTCTATCTATTGTCCAAGGCAGAGTAGAAGTAAGGCTTGAACGCTATACTGCAAAGTAAGCTTCAAAAATTGAAGGAGATTTGATTAATGATCAGTATACGGAATTTGCACAAATCCTTTGGGGACTTGGAAGTTCTCAAAGGAATAGATCTGGAAATCGAGCGAGGCAAAGTGATTGTTATGATTGGACCATCAGGATCTGGGAAAACGACTTTTCTTCGTTGTTTGAATCTCCTGGAGATACCTTCTGAAGGTGTCATTCAAATTGATAATAAAATGATGGATTTCTCCAATAAGAAGTTAGATAAAAAATCCATCATTGCCTTTCGAAGCCTTACAGGGATGGTTTTTCAAAATTATAATCTTTTCCCTCATAAAACAGCATTAGAAAATGTAATGGAAGGTCCAGTGACAGTACAGAAGATTCCTAAGCAAAAGGCCCGTGAGAAAGCTGAAGAATTACTGGCAAAAGTCGGGCTGGCTGATAAAGTCGACTTTTATCCACATCAGCTCTCCGGAGGACAGCAACAGCGAGTCGGTATTGCAAGGGCAATGGGGATTGAGCCTGAAGTGATGCTGTTTGACGAACCTACATCAGCTCTCGACCCTGAGCTGGTTGGTGATGTTCTTAAAGTCATGAAGAATCTCGCAAATGAGGGGATGACGATGGTTGTCGTCACTCATGAAATGCGCTTCGCTCAGGAAGTAGCCGATGAAGTTCTATTTTTTGATCAAGGAACTATTGTGGAACGAGGTACCCCTGAAGCAATTTTCACAAATCCAAGAGAAGAGCGGACAAAACGCTTCCTTGATAGACTTAGTTAATTCAAAAAGGATTGTGAGAGAGTTAATATTAACTCTCTCACAATCCTTTTGTATATAAAGCTAAATATGAGAAAACTATGCCCCCTCTGGCCAATCAGCCAAAGGGGGCATAGTTTTCTCTTTAGATTCTTCCGATACTCTTTCTCAAGCGTTCAGCTAATGGCACAACGACGATTCCAGCTACGACAACTTGAAGGAAGTTGCCTGGTACAGAACCGAGTGGAACAGCCCAGTTGCCATATAGGATCACTTCAGCGAAATAGTATCCAACAATTTTTACAAATAGTGCAGCGAAAACTGCAAAAGAATAAACAAAAATTCTGTTGCCAGGCATTTTGTCAGCAATCAGTCCGGCAAGATAGCCCATGATTCCTACGATGACAAACGTAAATGGTGCCCATGCTGTCCATCCGGATAGAAGGTCGAACAGTGCCATACCGAAGGCTCCTGAAATCATGCCAGCTCTTCTTCCATAGACGAATGCAGCAACGAATAGAGGGACGTTGCCCAAGTGAATCAACCCACCATTACCCATAATTGGAAGTCTGAACTGAATAAATGCTGTAGCGACAAGTGTCAAAGCGATGAACAGCGCATAAATGACGAGTGTTTTCGTCTTGATGGCTGGTTTTGCGGATGTAGTAGAACTCATATGATTGCTCTCCTTTCAAATATCGACAATTTATTATACTTCGAAAACAATTATTAATAAATAGTATTTTCTCAATATTATCAGGTGAAACATGGAATTTTGGCTTATGTTCGCTTCTGTTTACTGATAGAATGAATGAAGATGCAATTATATATAGAGAGAAGCGTTTAATAGATGGGTATACATGTTAAGTCAGCTAGAGTACAATTTTGGTTCTTAATGGGTATTGTTGTGATTGCCGGTTTCTCTCAGGGGATGCTCATGCCGGTTGTTTCAATTTTGCTAGAAAAAGACGGGGTGTCTGCTTCATTGAATGGTATGAACACAGCGGCTGTTTATCTCGGCATTCTGCTTGCAGCACCTTTCATGGAGAAGATCTTGCGCAAAGCTGGATTTCGGAATGGCCTTATTGCAGGAGGGCTTCTTGTCGTTGTGTCACTTGCGCTGTTTCCCGTATGGAAGTCATTCTGGTTCTGGTTTGCGCTGAGATTTGTAATCGGTCTTGGTGACAGTGTGTTGCAAATTGGAGCTCAGACTTGGATTACGACATTCTCACCGAAAAATAGAAGAGGCTTGAATGTTGCACTGTTCGGCCTTTGTTTTGGGCTAGGATTTGGAATTGGGCCGATGATGACGAATTTACTTTCGGTAAATGAGGAACTGCCATTTTTAGCCTCGGCTGTTTTTGGATTAATTGCGCTTATCCCCATGTTTTTCATGCAAAATCAATACCCTATGAGCAAGGAGGATATGAATAATGGGGGAGAAACGAAGCACGTAGTTTCAGTCTTGAAATATGCTTGGGTCGCTTTACTATTCCCATTAGGTTACGGATTCCTCGAGGCGACATTAAACGGGAACTTCCCGGTCTATGCTTTGCAGTCGGGAATACGTGTAAGTGAAGTGGCTATTATATTGCCGGCATTTGCGATTGGCAGCGTCATCCTTCAGTTGCCACTAGGGTCGATGAGTGACAAATTCGGGCGCAAGCGGATGTTGACGATATCTTTGATTATTGGAATTACTGCCTTCACTATGGCAGGTCTTCTTCAAAAGTCGACGCTTGCTTTAATGATTTGTTTCGCTGTTGCTGGTATGTTCGTCGGATCGATTTATTCACTTGGTGTTACGTATATGGTCGACCTATTGCCGCCATATTTACTTACAGTTGGAAATACATTATGCAGTGTTCTTTACTCGGTCGGAAGTTTGGCTGGACCGATAATTGGCGGGGCATCACTTCAGTATATAAAAGGTATCAATTTCTTCTTTATAATCGGTTCATTCTTACTCGTCATTTTAGTCTCGCTTGCGATGTTCAGGCCGAGAGAGGTAGCGGAAGATTCATGCTGATTTAAAGAATAAAGCGATTAAGCATTGGAATCATTAGAGTTGGAAGTAATCCCCTATGGTTGGTTTCTCCATCCATTGACAATCATTTCAGTAACAGATATATTATGAAACATAAACTTTAACACATAAAAGCGTTCATGCGCGAAAGTGATTATAAATAAGTACTGTCGGCAGATTGAAGTAGAATGGTGATGAAGCAGCGAGAAGAGACCGGATGGTTGGTGGGAATCCGGGCAGTGATCATTCGAATTACGACTGCATTCTAAGATGACAGTTTATTTAAATGAAGAGGACAGGTTCTTACCTGTCAATTAGGGTGGTACCGCGGAGCTCCTTCGTCCCTAGTGGCGATGGGGCTTTTTTGTGTTCAGAAATAGTGGAGGTTTTAATAAATGCATCAGGATCAGGCTGTATTGAAAGTAAGACCGATAGAAGCTTTAATTGTAGTATTTATCTTATTTGTCGGAATCGGTTTTTCGATTATTAGATATGAGGCAGTTCCGCATGCTCCGATTGCCTTGGCCATTTTTGCGTTAATGATCTATGGTTTGCTTAAGCGTGTCCCGGTGAAAGATCTGGAAAATGGTCTCGTTGACGGGGCAAAATCGGGACTCGGTGCGATCTTCCTCTTCTTCTTTATAGGCATGCTCATTAGTGCCTGGATGGCGAGCGGAACAATTCCTACCTTCATTTACTTGGCAATGGAAGCTGTTAATGGAAAATTCTTTTTTGCGGTTGTTTTCATTGTAACGTCAGTCATTGGAATGAGTATCGGAAGCTCGCTGACGACTGCGGCTACGCTTGGGGTCGCTTTTATAGGAGTGAGTACAGCGCTTGGGCTATCACCTGCAATAACTGCCGGAGCGGTTGTATCGGGCGCATTCTTCGGAGATAAGATGTCGCCACTCTCTGATACGACGAACCTTGCCTCGATGGTCGCGAAGGTAGATCTATTTGAACATATTAAAAATATGATGTGGACGACGGTTCCGGCATTTATAATTTCGGCTGTCTTGTTCGCCTTTTTGTCCCCAAAGCAGGCATCAGCGAATTTTGAAAAGATCGCTGTGCTGAAAAAGACTTTGTTGGAGCTTGGACTTGTCCATTGGTATTCGCTCATTCCATTTGTTGTATTGGCTGTATTGGCGATCAAAAAAGTATCAGCCATTTTCACACTATCATTCGGGATTTTCTCAAGTCTGATTGTAAGCTTCTTCGTTCAGAAAGATTATGGCTTGAACCAGATTCTTGGGCTGCTGTTTAAAGGCTATAAATCGAACAGCGGAGTGAAAGAAATTGATTCTTTGCTTTCACGAGGCGGGATGGAGAGTATGCTCTTCTCGATTTCTCTCGTATTGCTTGCACTCGCCCTTGGAGGAATGCTATTCAAATTGGGAATCCTGCCTGCATTGCTTGAAGGCGTACAGCGTTTTTTAAAAAAGGTTTCCTTGTTAATCAGTTGTACAGCTTTTACAGCAATCGGTGTTAACTTCCTCGTTGGGGAACAATATCTGTCTGTATTGTTACCTGGTAATGCGTTTCTCAGTGCATTTGAAAAAGCCGGACTTCATCCTAAAAACCTGTCCCGAGTACTGGAAGATGCGGGAGCAGTCGTTAATCCGCTCGTACCTTGGAGTGTTTGTGGTGTGTTCCTTACATCAGTACTAGGCGTCTCGACACTCGATTATGTGCCATTTGCATTCTTCTGTCTTCTGTCTCCGATACTGACGATCTTGTTTGGGATTACCGGGTTTACGATTACACGGATTGAGAAGAAGATGTAGGTTCACTTCAATAACGTTCTAAATAAAAACAGCCAACGTACCACATTTAAAGGTACGCTGGCTGTTTAGTTTTTTTAGGAAAGTCGATTCAACGCTTCTTTAATCGATGTCTTTCCTTTGATGACTTGAAACTCTTTTCCGATCATGTTTTCATCTTTCAACGATTCAAGAATTACCTCTGCAATATCTTCGCGCGGAACTTCGTCTCGTGCGACGGAAGGAGCTGCTTCAACTTGGCCGGTACCGGCATCATTAGTAAGTTTCCCAGGATGGATAATCGTATAGTCTAGCTTTGAGTCGCGCAGCCAAATGTCGGCATAATGCTTTGCAATGACATAAGGGGCAAAGGAAGAACCGGCAGCCTCTTGAATCGCTTCTCTTGTCGTGTCATAAGAGCTAATCATGATAAAGCGGTTGACGCCGGCTTTTTTGGCAGCTTCGATTGTTTTCACCGCTCCGTCCAAATCAATGGCAATTGTCTTATCAGGACCAGTCTTTGGACCAGAACCTGCCGTGAAGACGATGGCATCCACATCTTCAGCAGCTTTGGCAATATTGTCAATTTTACCTTCAAGGTCTACGAGAAGTGTATCAGCACCGAGTTGCTTAAATTTTTCCTGCTGTTCGGCTTTACGAACCATTGCCTTCGCCTGGAGTGTACCGCTCTCCTGTATTAACTTCACTAGATGTGTACCAATTTGTCCGTTTGCACCAACTACGAGTACTTTCAATATAAACATCCTTTCAATCTTATATCGTTCATATAGTATTCCCGTCAGGATAGGGACTGTAACCTTGTGTATTTTTGTAAGCCGGACATAGGGATAAACAATCCTATTAAGCTTAATTTTTTTCATGTCGAAATGTAGGTCTTTGATATGGTAGAATGCATCTAGGCAGAATTGTGATTATTGAGGAGGCACCACATTTGAAAGGCGAAAAAGGGGAAGTCCATATCGTCGACATTCATGGCTTGAACTCGAAAGGTGAAGGCCAGACGGTTGTACGTGAGAAGAATGAAGATGGCAATACGAAGAAAATGAAAATGACAGTTCCATATACAATTCCAGGTGAGACAGTGCGGGCGGTTATTGAAAGACCTGGCCGTAAGCGCAGCATGGCAATCGCTGAGGAAATTATTAATGTCCATCCTGAACGTACGACAGCTCCATGTCCGCATTTCGGCAAATGTGGCGGTTGTTCCTTGCAGCATTGGGAATATGCTGGGCAGCTGAAGCACAAGCTGGCGCATGTCAAGGATGTTGTCGAAGCAGCTGGGTTTGATCCGAATCTTGTTCGCGATGTAATCGGGATGGAAGAGCCGTGGCATTATCGCAACAAAATGGAATTTACTTTTGCTCCAGACGGTTCACTCGGACTCCACGAGCGCGGTAATTTCCGCAAGATCATTCCGCTTGAGACATGCCTGATTGCAAAAGATGATGTTGTAGATGCTGCAATGGAAGTTGCAGCCTGGACGAGAGAACATGAATTGACAGGTTATAATAAGAAACTTCATGAAGGTCTTTTGCGAAATCTTATGGTCCGCCGTTCATTCGCTACAGGTGAAATGATGCTTGGAGTCTTTGCGACTGAAGCTCCTGTTGGAGAACTGGAAGGTCCGATCAAAGATTTGGTCGCCAGGATTGAAAGCAAGTTTCCACAAGTGAAAAGTCTGATCTGGTTGGAAAATACTGAATGGGCTGATACGACACAATCACAGAAATCACATGTTCTCGCTGGACGAGATTATATTCATGACGAATTGGCAGGATATACGTATCGACTCTGGTTCGATACATTTTTCCAGACGAACCCTGTACAGGCTGAAAAGCTCGTTGAAATTGCAATTGAGATGGCTCAGCCGAAGAAGACGGAACGCATGATTGATCTGTTCTGTGGCGTCGGAACATTCTCATTGCCATTCGCAAGTCGCACAGCTGAGCTTGCCGGGATAGAAATTGTTGAAAAATCGATTGAGTCTGCGAAGCGCAATGCGGTAGATAATGGTTTGTCAAACACGTTATTCCTTGCTGAAAGTGCACGCGTCGGTATTGATCAGATTCTTGAAAAGTTCGGAGCACCGGACTTGCTCATGCTTGATCCGCCTCGTGCAGGAGCAGGTGGCAAAGTGATGCGTCGCATTGGTCGTGCCCAACCGGAACGTGTAGTCTATGTATCTTGTAATCCGGATTCCTTTGCGGAAGACATCAAGGAATTGGAACCATTCGGCTATGAACTACAGGCTGTTCAGCCGGTCGATCTTTTCCCGCATACAGTGCATGTTGAATGTGTCGCTTTGCTGAATAGAATATAAACCAAGTTAATATTTGCATTTGCTTGTCCAGCTTCGATTCCGTTAAAATAAGATATATGAGTTTCATTTTAAGACTACTAAATTCTCGGGTTTTTCATTAAGAACCCGGGATATTTTTGCTTTTTAAATTTAAGATTGGGTTTGACCTGGTCATTCCATAATGAGAGGATTCGAGTTTGATATGACTGATAACTTTTGGCATGAATTACCGAAGCCGTTTTTTATATTGGCACCAATGGAAGCTGTAACAGATGTTGTTTTTCGTCATGTAGTAACAGAGGCAGCAAGACCTGATGTTTTTTTCACAGAGTTTACGAATACGGAAAGTTTCTGTCATCCAAAAGGGATAGACAGTTTGCGAGGCCGTTTGACTTATACAGAGGACGAGCAGCCGATTGTCGCTCATATATGGGGAGACAAGCCGGAACATTTCCGTGAAATGAGTATCGGCATGGCGGAACAAGGATTCCGTGGTGTCGATATTAATATGGGCTGCCCTGTAGCAAATGTTGCTGGAAAAGGGAAAGGGAGCGGATTGATCCGTCGTCCGGACGTTGCCGCAGAAATTATACAGGCAGCGAAAGCGGGCGGATTGCCAGTGAGTGTGAAGACAAGAGTCGGATACACAAATGTGGACGAATGGCGTGATTGGCTCACTCACATACTGAAACAAGACATCGTAAATCTATCCATTCATCTTCGTACAAGGAAAGAAATGAGCAATGTGCCCGCTCATTGGGATATGATTCCTGAGATTAAGAAACTTCGTGATGAGATTGCACCGCATACACTTCTCACAATCAATGGGGATATTCCAGACCGTCAAACTGGTTTGGAACTTGCTGAAAAATACGGTGTTGACGGTATTATGATCGGTCGCGGTATTTTTAAAAACCCGTTTGCCTTTGAGAAAGAGCCGAGAGAGCATAGCAGCAAGGAATTGCTTGACCTCTTGAGACTTCAGCTCGATCTTCACGATAAATATTCAAAAGAGTTGGAGCCGCGTCCTTTCAAACCGCTTCGCCGCTTCTTCAAAATTTATGTCCGTGGTGTTCGTGGAGCGGGCGAATTAAGAAATGAATTGATGAGCACAGAAACTACAGATGAAGTCCGAGCACTCCTAGATGACTTTGAAAAACAGAATATGGATGAGATGAAAGAATAATTGAGGCTCTCTTGTTTCAGTCTATAATGTGGGAAGACAATCTACCTTAACGGATAGATTGTCTTCTTTATGTTTTGAATAGCTTTTATTTTAAGTGATGAATGTGGATAAGCATTTTTGATGGTTGCCTTTGATAAAACGAGTATAATGGTTGCCAATTCCAATCATTCGAAAGCGAGGCAAATGTGCAATGAAACTTGGCATACTTGATCAGACACATCTAGTTGAAGGCATTTCGCCTGCAGAAGCATTCCGGCAAACAGTACAAATGGCGCAATTCGCAGATCAGCTCGGTCTGGAACGCTATTGGGTTTCAGAACACCATGGTTCGGATGTAATTGTCGGAGCCGCTCCTGAGGTTCTCGCAAGCTTCCTTTTAGCAAAAACAGAGCGTATCAAAATCGGTACAGGTGGTGTCATGCTTACCCACTATGCTCCTTTTAAAGTAGCTGAACAGTTCAAAGTGATGAGTGCTCTGGCACCTGGACGAGTGAATCTGGGGGTTGGCAGGGCACCGGGCGGGGCGCATCTTTCAACCATTGCACTTAAAGGCGGCAGATCACTAGAAGATGGCTGGAAGCGGGATACTGAAGGTTTTCCAAGCCAAATCGATGAATTGCTTGAGTATATGGAGGATGAATTGCCTGAGGCTCATCCGCTCAGCGGTCATCTGTTCGCTGCACCGCGCATCGGTCGAAAACCGGAAATTTGGGTGCTTGGGACAAGTCCCTCTTCGGGAAGAATGGCGGCAGAGAAAGGTTTGCCATTTGCCTTTGCCCAGTTTATTCAATATGCGCCAGGTGTGATGGAAGAAGCGATCCACACATACGCTGAGCATTTCAAGCCTTCGCGATATTTGGATTCGCCCCAAGCATTAGTGACAATGAAAGCGATTGTGGCGGAAAGTGATGCAGAAGCGGAGTATCTTGCAAGAAGCGCACTGCATGTGGATTTTTGGAAGCATCGTTCCAAAAATGAACGCTTTATCAATCCTGACAAAGCACTGGCAGATGTTCGAACAGAAAAAGAATGGCAGGAAGTTGAGGATTTGAAGGCAACCTATCTAATTGGATCTAAAGAAACCGTCACCAGACAAATTGCTGATTTATCAACACGCCTTCCCATCAAAGAGCTGATGGCAATTACTCCAATTTTTGATATAAAAAAACGAAAGCGTTCCGTGGAACTTCTAGAAGAGGCTGTCAAAACTGTTGGAAAGTAGCATCGTTTCAATACGATTTTACGGTACCTTTAATTTCCAGTTACTATGTATTACGGAAAAAGGGAAGACCCGAAGACTTCTTCGTCTTCGGGTAAAAGTCAACTTATCTCCAGATTAGTAAACAAAAGCAGCTCCAACGATGATCAAAAGGATGAACAATACGACGATAAGCGCAAATCCGCCGCCATATCCACCGCCGTATCCGCCTGCAGCTCCTCCAGCGTAGCCCATGATATCCCCTCCTTTCAATGTAGAATTCCTAATTTAATTAATAGCCATAGCCTACGTATGACGCGCCGATAATAATCAAAAGGATGAACAATACGACGAGCAACGCAAAGCCTGCACCTGTACCGAATCCACCAACTCCAACTGCTTCACTCATGAACAACACCTCCTGCTCTTACTATATGAATTTGTCTAGAATTGGGAAGAGTCATCCGCCCATTTTTCTATGGAGTGCAGTTCAAAAAGCGACGCGGCTCCGTATCAAAGCCATATCTCTGAAGGCTCATGAACAACACTTCCTGCTCTCACTATATGAATAAGGTTTGAATCCGGAAGAGGGTTCTTGCCTATTTTTCAGCGGATCCTAAAGGAGAAAAACTGAAAATTCGAGTTCACTGTTGATATCTGATAATTAATGGAAAGATTCAACGGTTTGAATCCTTGGGAAAAAGTCCAATCTTCCAAATCTTCCTCCAGTTTTTTAATGAAAGCCACGATGATATAGTTAACGGGAACGTGCATTGGGATCACCGACGCATATTCATAAAGCAAGAAGTTTTGTCCGGCTTTAGCCGGGAGAGGAGACATCATGGAAATAGTCAAAGGAACGATTTTGCTGCTCATTGTACTAGCCTGTTTTACACTATTCAGCTATAAGGCACCGAGAGGCATGAAGGCAATGGGAGCACTTGCGAGTGCGGCCATTGCGACATTTCTTGTAGAAGCATTTCAGCGATTTGTTGGTGGAGATTTACTTCATATTGATTTTCTCGGCAAGGTAGGAGATGCAGCAGGGAGCATGGGCGGTGTCGCTGCAGCTGCACTTGTTGCTCTTGCGATGGGCGTCTCACCTGTATACGCACTCATGCTTGGCGCTGCATGTGCAGGGCTTGGTCTTCTGCCGGGATTCATCGCAGGATACCTCATTTCATTTGTTGTAAAAAAAATTGAAGAGAAAGTTCCGGATGGACTTGATCTGATCGTCGCTATCGTTGTTGCTACTCCACTTGTTCGTCTGCTGGCGGTTTGGGTAAATCCGCTCGTTGATGCGACTTTATTGAATATTGGCGGCATTATTACGAAGACGACTGATGCAAGCCCTATTGTAATGGGGATTATCCTAGGAGGGGTCATTACTGTAGTTGCTACTGCGCCTCTTAGTTCGATGGCTTTGACAGCAATGCTTGGGTTGACGGGTACGCCGATGGCGATTGGAGCCCTAGCTGTATTTGGTTCTTCGTTTATGAATCTAGTCTTTTTCCATCGTATGAAATTCGGCAATCGCAAAACAACTATATCTGTAGCGATTGAGCCGTTATCCCAAGTTGACATCATTTCTGCTAATCCGGTTCCAATCTATGTAACTAATTTTCTTGGTGGGGCGACTGCGGGGATTATTATTGCGCTTGCTGGTCTCGTAAATGACGCAACAGGTACGGCTACCCCAATCGCTGGATTTGCGGTCATGTATGGCTTTAATGACCCGATTAAAGTGACAATCATCGCCCTTAGCTGTGCGATAAGCAGCGCACTCTGGGGGTTGCTCGGTTCATACATATTCAGGAATTATAAAATCAGACGTTTAGAAGATCTCGTTTGATTATGTAATGAGTTTTTCAGCGTTAGACCATATTTTTGATGAAAGCGCCCAAACAATTTGTTCCTGCCTACATAGCCTATGGTGAGAAGCGGATAGGTCATTCAATCAATCTAGCCAAATCCGCCAATAAGGAGGAACTTAAATGTATAATGAAGAAATTGAAGTTCAACAGCAATTTGAAGATCCAAATGATACTCGTATCATAGGCAGACCGTTTGGTTTTGGACGTCCTGGGTTTGGCTTCGGTAGACCGATTGGGTTTGGTCGTCCTGGATTTGGCTTTGGCAGACCATTTGGTTATGGATTCGGAAGGCCGTATGGCTTTGGCAGACCATTTGGTTACGGCTTCGGGAGACCATTTGGATACGGATACGGCTTCGGACCGTTCCTTGGTGGTGTAGCAGGTGGTTTGCTTGGCAGTGCTCTTCTAGGACCTTACGGCGGTTATGGCTACTACGGCTCACCGTACGGGTATGGATATCCTTACTATTATTAATAATAATGGTCGAAATATATAAGTCCTTAAGCATCAACCGTCTTCGGACGGTTGATGTTTTTTTGTATTGCTTAAATTAGCATAAATGGAATATAGTTGGTTTTATGAAAATGGCAGCAGAGGAGACTTATTATGAAAAAATCTGCGAGTCTGCGAACAAGGCTCTCAATCATCTTTGGATTAACCGTGCTTTGTCTAATTCTTATTTTGAGTCTTGTCATAGGGCAACGATCAGTTGTACAAGTTCAAAATGAAATTGGAGGAGCGCTCGGCGAAACAGCCCAATCACTCGGTGATACTGTTGATCGCTATATGTGGGCACGATATGGTGAGGTCATGGTATTGAGTGAACTCAAATCATTGAAGGAACCGGAAGATCTCGGTGAAGTCAGGGCGCTGATCCACCAGTTGAAATTAAATTTCCCTTCCTTTTCGTGGATTGGATTTACGGATAAAAATGGAAAGGTTTTGGAATCCTCAGATGATATTCTGAAAGGAGTGGATATCTCTGAGCGTCCTGTATTTATGAATGCGAAGGACGGTCCTTTTATTGGAGATGTGCATGATGCCGTTCTGCTAGCTAAACTGTTGCCGAATCCAAGCGGCGAAGCGATGAAATTTGTTGATATTAGCATACCGATTCACAATAATAAAGGCGAATTTATCGGTGTTTTGGCAACACATCTTAGTTGGGAATGGGTTAAGGAATTACGTGATACGGTGAAAGCTACAATTCAGAATCGGGAAAACCTTGAATTTTTCATTGTCAGTGACAAAAGCAATGATATTATACTCGGACCAAAGAATATGCTTGGAAAGAAGCTTGAAGTAAAGAGTACGAAGTTGGCGCAGCATGGCGATATAAATGGATGGACTGTGGAAAAGTGGCCGGACGGAAAAGAGTATTTGACAGGCTATGTAAAAACAACAGGCTATAAACAATATGATGGACTCGGCTGGACCATACTTGCTCGTCAGCCTGCTGATGTGGCATATGCGCCGGCGAAAGAACTGCGAATGTATATGATTTTTTGGGGAATTGCGCTTTCAATACTTGGAGCGGGAGTCGGCTGGCTTATAGCAAGTAAAGTCGTCCAGCCAATCCAAAAGCTGACTGCAGTTGCCGACCAGTTGCGGCTTGGACGAAAAGTGCATGTACCCCATTATAAAGGGGTCGGCGAGATTGAAATTTTGTCTGATTCGCTTCGACGCCTTGTCACAGATTTGTCCACGACAGAAACGGCACTTGAACAGATGGAAAAAATCGCCCAGCATGACACCCTTACGGGATTGCCAAATAGGAAGGCTTATGAATATTACTTGGAAAAGGCTTCTGATCAGTATGAAACGCTTACGATTCTTTTCATGGATCTCGATGGATTCAAAGGGATTAATGATAAGTACGGACATCATGCTGGGGATCAGCTGCTCATTGAGACGGCGGCAAGGCTAAAAGAGAATATACGAGCCGGTGAACTTGTCTCACGCCTTGGCGGGGATGAATTTGTCATTGTTTTGACTGCCGACAAGGAACCAGTTAAAAACGGAAAAAAAGTCGGTGAACGGATGATCCAAGCAATCAATGAACCTTATTTTATTGATGGAGAGTTAATGCATGTTGGAGCAAGCATTGGTGGAGCGGTCTGGAACGCAGGAGCTGGATTAATCGAAGAGGTTGTAAAACTTGCCGATGGCGTACTATACGAAGTGAAGCGAGAAGGTAAAAATAAAGTGAAATTCAATAATTTGGCCGAATAGTAAAGAGACATGTCTAAGCTTTGGACATGTCTCTTTTCATGTGAGAAATAACTTCAGCTTCCTGTAAGCATTTCCTTTCCGGGATGTACGGATTGCTGTTCATCATTTTTCATGAAAGCGGTAATGAGAGCCCCAAAGGCAAGAACTGCAGCGCCAAGCCAGATTGAAGGGGTATAGGAACCATAAATCGAACGCAAATAGCCAGCGATGAAAACTCCTGATGCCGCAGCTGCCTGATGGATTAGCCAGACCGAACCAAGTATCAATCCCATAGCATTTTTACCAAATCGTTCACCGATTACGCCGGTGACGAGCGGAATAACGGGCATAGAAGCAAGGCCATAAACAATAGCAAATACGTAAAGCTGCCAGACAGTTGTTGCAGTTGCCAGCCAGATGAAGGAGAGAAAACGAATGGAATAAAGTGTGAGAAGCAACCTCTTTTTACCGAATTTGCTCGTCCATTGGCCTGTAAGCCACATGGATATTGCACTGGCGAAAGCGGCTAGCCCTAGCAGTTGACCACCTAGTGATTCTGCACCACCTAGATCAACTGCAAGTTTTGGCAAATGCATTGTCGTCATATAAAGTGTGAAGCCACATGTCGCAAATCCCAAGCTCGCAATCCAGAATGTCTTATTACGGAGAGCTTCAGATAGACGGGAACTGACTGGAGCAGAGAAAACGGTTTCTTCATTATTATCCGGGTATTGACCAACTTCAGCCGGTTCATTTTTTGTCATGAAGGTTATAAGAGGTACGACAACGATAAGCATAATAAGTCCGAGTGTAAGAAAAGCTGATTTGAATCCGGACGTACCAATGAGGAAACCTGTCAAGGGGAGTAGCAGGAGTTGACCAATATTCATGCCCATGGAACTGCGAGCAAGCATCATTGGACGTTTCTTTATGAACCAGCGTGAAATGAGTACGGAGTTAGCCATGGAACCACAGGCAGCAAAGCCGATTGCTGTAAGGATTCCGTAATAGAAATAGAACTGCCATATTTCTGTGATCGTTGCCATGAGCAGGAAGGATATCCCCATTATAGAGGCACCTCCGGCAATGACAGGCTTAGGACCGAACCGATCGATCATTTTCCCCATTATAGGTTGGAAAATGCCCCATGTAATCATGTTGATTGAGACAGCGAGGCTGATTGTTGTCAGGCTCCAGCCGAATGAGTTGCTAAGCGGTGCGAAGAACTGTCCGGCAGCAAGATTTAACCCAAACGCACCCATTAAAGTAATGAAAGCTATGGCTACTACACGCTGGCCGATGAATTCCCCTTTCATAACATATCTCCTTTCCATTTATGGAATAAAACTTCCATCTAACGAGGAATATATCAGCAGTTTGCAATGATGTCAAAATAGTGTTCGGGCATGAAGGGTATGTATTTTGTGCAAACTATGAATTGAACGGAGGAGGTGGCAGTATGGAAGGATATTATGGAAATCAAGGAGACCTTGAAGTTCAGGCTCTGCTGGCAAAGGCACGTCACTCAGGACTCAGCTACAATGAAGCAAAGTTGTATATCGCAATGACAACTGGCGGCCGCGGAACGGAGATTTACAGTGATACGAATGTAGAAGAAGTTCGGAGACAAAATGAAACGGCTGAACAGACGAATGTTAAATTTGGCCAGAATAACTAAAATAACAGGCGGGCACAGCAAGGATCAGCAATCCATGCTATGCCCGTCTTCTTACAGTTAGTACTCGATTTCGTCCATTTCTTTCGGCTGAGGTGTCGGCTGACGATGTTTAAGTTCTTCGCTGTTCGCAATTTCCTCATTCGTCTCTTGGTAGGACTTCGCCTTGAATTGTTTTTCCGGATCCATACAATCATCCTTTCGCAATATACAAAGCTTCCCGCTTATTCTGCCATAAGTAATTAAAAATATGAGAAAAAGCCTGTCCACCGTATATAGAGGACAGGCCTTTTGCTAATTAATTATGCGATCATGTCTTCCCGTTCAACATCTTCAGGCAGGCTGTTGAGATAGTAATTACCTTTTGTTGTGACCGCAATTACAACTGTAAGCACAGCTGCCAAAAGAGCAGCGAAAAATGCTGCCGTATTTTGGAGAAAATCACCCATATATCCAAGTGCAGCGATTGTTCCAAGCACACTAGCAATCAACAGAGAAACGACACCGACTGGATTCCATTTGTATAAATATTGCTGGCGCGCTTCATAATGTGCTGGGCCAATGTTTAGCAGTTTCTTTACAATCATAGCGTCAGCGACAAGCACTGCAGCCCAGGCAAGCAGAAAAACACCTTGGAACGTCATGACTGTACTCAAATGATCGACAATGCCGCCAAGCATTAGGCCCATTGAAGTGAGGCCTGCTACGAATACCCAGAATCTTCTGCCTGGAGTGAATTTGAAAACATTCTCGAAGAAGTTAGAAAGTGACAACGAGCTGCTGTAAATGTTCGTTACATTGATACGCAGCTGAGTAAGCATTGTGAATAAGGCGCCGCCGATTCCGAGGAGCATGACGATATAAACGCCGGGATTCGGATTCCCAAGGCGAACGCCGAACCAGATACCAAGCCC
The DNA here is from genome assembly GCF_030762805.1 of Aciduricibacillus chroicocephali. NCBI lineage: Bacteria > Bacillati > Bacillota > Bacilli > Caryophanales > Bacillaceae > Aciduricibacillus > Aciduricibacillus chroicocephali. The sequence goes on from NZ_CP129113.1 coordinate 766,359, forward strand.
GCCCATCACACCATAACTGAAGATTTGCGGAATAAAACCGACTGCTATAGAGCCTTTCTTTAAATCAGAAGGCTTCAAGAAACGAGCGTAATCTGATGAAAGCAGAGCGGTTAGGCCGATAATACCATTATGCATACCAATGCACATAAGCAAGGATGTACCGCCGAATGATGCCCCGGAAGGCATGAATGAAAGAACAGATCCATCATAATTGGAAGGGGTGAAGATAGATACGACAATGGCTGTCAATAGGAATAGTCCAAAAATTGGCAAAGACCATTTCTGCAATTTGTCCAATTGCTTGATGCCAAACCAGTTCAGAGGGATGACAAGTGAACCGAAGAAGACGATGAGCGCCCACTCAGGTATAACGGGGAAGAAAGTGTGTACAGCGGATACGAGTATGAGCCCTTCGAATGCACAATACATAATGAAATTCGATGCATATATAAGAGAAGTCAGTGAAGCACCGATATAGCCGAAACCTCCGCCTCGCGCAAGCAGGTTGACATTCATGCCGGATTTCGCTGAAAGGTAAACGATGAATGTTCCGAGAATGCCGGCTACGACAATTGCGTAAATTGATGAAACAATCGCATTCGCCGCTCCGAATTGCAGAGCCATTACACTGCCCATCTGAAAGTAGAAGATAGCTGTTGCAATGCCGAATGTAATATTCGTCACACTGAGCCATCCCATTGTCCGTGCTTTTCGTGGGACACGGTCAAGTGAATAATCATCCTGCGCTTCTTGTACGTTGTTCACATATTTTTCTGTCAAAGAACCATCTCCTTTTACCAAAATAGGACGTAAGTAATGTGAAGAACTTCACATGTTAACTCCGATGAACAAAGGCTTTAACTCGTTCTTCGCAGCTTACCCTATCTAAGGATAACAATAATAGGGTGGTTTTTTCAAGAAGAGGTGAAAAAATGGAAGCAATCGGTTAATGGCCGAAGTGAAAACAATTCAAAATTAAATAAAGAATAGACCAACGGGATTTGCCCCAAGATGGTCCATTCTTCAGTTAAAATACTTCTTGATCTCGTGAGTAGGACACCCAATATAGCAAGCCGACGAAAATCGCCCCACCTATCGCATTCCCGAGCCACACAGGGACAAAGTTAATAAAATAATCTCCCCAAGTATAATGTCCGCCCATGATGGCAGCCGGAATGATGAACATATTGGCAACGATGTGCTGGAAGCCGAGAGCGACGAAGGTCATAATTGGAAACCAGATGCCGAGTATTTTTCCAGCTACATCCTTGGCCGCGAAATTAAGCCACACTGCAAGACAGACGAGCCAGTTAGCTCCGACACCGGAAACAAACGCCTGCCAAAAAGAATCTTTAATTTTTGAACCTGCGACAGATGCAGTTTTGGCAAGGAAGTCACCTTCCATAAGACCGAGATAGTGGCCGAAGAAGTAAGCAACAAAGACAGCACCGACAAAGTTACTGATTGTGACAACGATCCAATTTTTTACGATTTGTAAAGTTGTAATCTTATTGCCAAAGCGTGCACTCGCAACAGCCATCATATTGCCGGTAAGCAATTCACCGCCTGCTATGAGGACAAAAATAAGACCGACAGGGAACACGGAAGCTCCGATGAATGAGGATAGAGACCCCCAAACGTTTTCAGGGAGATTGCCAGTTACCCTAATATCAAGCAGGAAGCCGAATGCAATATAAGCACCAGCGAGAAAGCCAAGCACCAGCGTCTTCTGCATTGGTAGGTTTGCTTTTTTGACCCCGGCTTTCAAAGCGATGTTGGCAACTTTCTCAGGAGAGTGGAAGGCCATATGAGAACCCCTTTCTGCTTTCTGTTAAATGGAAAAAAGTACCTTAAACTCTAACGTTTATCTCTTCCCAATACATTTCTTACTAAACATTTGTTTTCAAAAAGAGCTGCCTATACGAGTATTTAAAATTCTTTTGATCAAAATTGAGATCTAGGGCACGAGCTTATGCGCGTTCCTTCTCGCCATTCTGCGAATTTGCAGTGCTAAAAACTACTTGTTAAATGTATGAAGGTATAAATATTTGTCAATTCTGAATTGGTGAACTTAAAGGTCTCTCTAAATAGTGTTTAGCCCATGGGAAGACAAGGTTCGAAGCACTTTTATGGTGAATTTATCTTTAGCACATCATTTTCGTATTATGTCGATTTATGTTTGAATGGTAAGAGTAGCGGGAAAGAGAATCAAGTTGCTGTCCGTAAATATTAAGCGGTCAGCACATCTATAGCTAGATTTGACATAAGAAAGGAGTCCTGCATGAAAAAAATAACGAGTGTCTTCTATTATTCCATAGCGCTTGTTCTTGCGACGGTCATCTTCGGCATGGTCGCACCGGGCAGCTTTGAGGATATCACCGCAAACCTCCAAAGCTTTATCTCTTCATCTTTTGGATGGTACTATCTCATCACTGTTATCGCGATTGTCGCGTTCTGCATCTTCCTCATATTCAGTCCGATTGGGGCGATCAAACTTGGTAAGCCGGGAGATACACCGGACTACAGCCGTCCAACCTGGTTTGCGATGTTGTTCTCGGCCGGAATGGGAATTGGTCTTGTATTTTGGGGAGCTGCCGAGCCGCTATCCCACTATATTGATCCTCCGCTTGCAACACCAGAGACAGCGCAAGCGTATAAAGAATCAATGCGCTATACATTTTTCCATTATGGAATCCATGCGTGGGCCATTTATGGCATTGTTGCACTGGCGCTTGCCTATTTCAATTTCCGAAAAGGGGAGCCGGGCTTAATTTCGGCAACGTTGAAGCCGTTATTCGGCAAAAAAATGAATGGTGGCTGGGGAACGTTCATTGATGTTTTCGCTGTTTTTGCAACAGTATTTGGTGTAGCGACGACTCTTGGTTTCGGAGCGGCACAAATAAACGGCGGTCTTAAATACTTGTTTGGAATTCCAGTCAATTTTACGGTACAGCTCATCATCGTACTCATCGTGACCGTTTTATTCCTTCTTTCAGCCTGGTCTGGACTTGGAAAAGGGATAAAATATTTGAGTAACGCGAATATGTATCTGGCAATTGGGCTCTTCGCTCTAGTGTTCATCGTAGGTCCGACTGTGTTAAGCCTTGATATATTTACAGACACAATCGGCAGCTATATCCAGAATTTCTTCCAGATGAGTTTCCGAATTGCGCCGCTTAATGAACAGCATCGTGAATGGGTGAACTCATGGACAATTTTCTACTGGGCATGGTGGATTTCCTGGTCACCATTCGTCGGTCTGTTCATCGCAAGGGTTTCAAAAGGCCGGACAATCCGTGAATTCCTGATTGGTGTACTACTGCTGCCTTCACTTGTTAGTTTCCTATGGTTTGCTGTATTCGGAACGACAGCAATTGAGGCTGATAATGCTGCAGGGGGCATCATCAGTAAGTTGCCGACAGAGCAGGTTCTTTTCGCGGTGTTTGAACAGATGCCGTGGTCGTGGGTTCTATCCATTGTGGCATTGATCCTGATCGGTACGTTCTTCATTACTTCCGCCGACTCAGCGACATTCGTGCTCGGTATGCTGACGACTAATGGCAGTCTGATGCCACCAAATCGTATCAAAATTATTTGGGGTGTCCTGCAGTCAGCCGTCGCGCTTGTCCTTTTGTACAGTGGAGGACTGCAAGCGTTGCAAAATGCGCTTATAGCAGCCGCACTGCCATTCTCGATAATTATGATTTTAATGATGATTTCATTATACAAATCACTTTCTATTGAACAAAAAGAGCTTGGTCTGTACCATAAGATCAAGCATCCGAAGAAAAAAAGTGAAAAAGCTTAATACAGAGTTCAAGAAGAAGGTGAGAACATGGATGGAACGAGAAGAGCCAATCTTGCCAAAGGAACAAGAGTTAGAGTTGTTCAGAAACAGGATCAGCGCACTGGAAAGCTGACTGAAGGAGTTGTCCAAGACATTTTGACGAATTCAGCACAGCATCCGCGTGGCATCAAAGTCAGACTTGCAGACGGCATCATAGGCCGAGTGCAGGAGATTGTTGAATAATATAATAAGAAGCCGCAAAGCAATCATGCTTTGCGGCTTTCTTGTTAGCTCATGATTAAGAAATGGTTACGAAATATTTTACAGTACAAGGCCTTTGAAAGTATTATGATTAATAATGTTAAAAAATGTTATTCAGGGGGATGGAATTGAAGGCAGTCGGAATTGATGGATGCAAAGATGGCTGGGTTGGAGTTGTTCTCTGGTCTGAAGGCTATTCGATAGAAAGAACTGAAACACTTGGCGAATTGCTGGAGCCCCATAAGGATGCTGAAATCATACTAATTGATATGCCGATCGGGCTGCCTGAAACAAAAGAAGAGGATCTGCTTCGCCCGGAGAAATTGGCACGCCAACACCTTGGAAAGCGTTCGTGTACAGTTTTTAATGTACCATGCAGACAGGCAATCGGCGAGACAGAATATGAACAGGCGAACAGGATTAATAGACAAGTGCTTGGAAAAGGATTGAGTAAGCAATCATTCTATATTGCGAACAAGATCCGTGAGCTAGATGAATTTCTAAAATTGAACTCTTTTTATAGAAATCGGCTGCTTGAAAGCCATCCTGAATTGCTCTTTAAAGTGTTAAGTAAAAACAATATGCCATTAACATTAAGCAAGAAAACGGCAGAAGGCTTTACTGAAAGGCTGCAGATTATTAGGAGATTTGAGAAACGCATTGATTTAATCGCTTTGCAAATTGCAGAGCGAAAGGAGCTTCAGAAAATTAGAGATGACGTATTGGACGCGTACGTACTCGCTGTCGCAGGCCGACTTGGACTAAGCTCAGGTTTCATAACTATACCTGATATGCCCTCACATGATGCGAGCGGCCTGAGGATGCAGATGACCGTTCCTTATATGTTCAAATGAAAAATAAGTACGCTGCTGCACGCTCAAACATATAGTGTGTTCTGAGGGGTGGTAGCGTGATTTTTGGGCAAAATTGGAATAGAGAAGTCTATCCGCCAGTAGATCCAGCTGTTTTTAAAAAGTCCGCGCACTACTTTCATTTATTATTCGAAGATGCGGGCAAGATTACGGAGAAGATCACTGGAACCGGAACATATGCAAGCAAGTTTATGGAACATGCTCAAAAAAATGAAAAGAAAGAGGCCGTCAGTATGCTGAAAGGACTGTCTCTTCATTCAGATGTTGATATACGATATACACCTGAGACGGTTTCAATCATTCTTATTGCCTCGGATCAATGTTGTCAGCTTGTTATGCGGCTGCGCTGGAGTTGAGTTGTATCGTTTGTTTATCTTTAGTTTCGAACGAGCATATCAAGGGTAACAGTGAGACAGTCTTTGCTTACTGTCTATCTTGGTATCTTGACTTTAGGAGTCTTCATCTTTTGACTGTGCTCTAATATCTTCATAACGATGCGCTTGACGGTAACCGTATGTTACATTTCGTACTCTGTCTCCGTTCTCCATTGCTGCACCGACTGCACCGGCCAACGTAGCAACAGATGTGACAAGCCAAGCGAGACGGATGAAGTTAATTAAATGAATTTTCCCTTCGAGCCCTGTCGCTTCTCCGAAGAGAGAGGGCGGTACGAATACAGAAACGGCAACGAGAAAGAGTAAGAATAGTACACCATAATAAATGAAGACAGCGATGACAAGCGTACTTATTGTAGTGCTGTTATAGAGCCGTCGCATACGCGGATTGTTCGTACCTCGGGGAGTTTCCCACAGATTATGGGAAAGAAGAATCCATAGCACCATGCTTGCGACTGCAGCCAAATTTAAGCCGATAAATCGGTAAATATTATACGAGACACTTAACTTCCATAAAGTTGTAAATATGAGGCCGTATGCACCGGTTGCAAAGGCTATCGCTACAACGTTTTTGAAAGAGGGCATGATGGTCCAAGGTCTGTTTGCATATGTCATTCCGAACAGAATTCTAAGACTGCCATTCAATCTTGGAGCGATAATGAAGCGGACATTAATACAATCGATTTCTTCCGGTGCTTCCCTGCGGCGAATTGGCGAAAGGGTAAAAGGCTCTATAAGCGTTCTGAACAAAGTGCGCTGTTTTTGATTTGTGCGCGGGCCAATTCCTTTTTGGGCCATTTTGATATGTTGATCATCAAGCTTCCCATAATATAATTCTGCGACCATTTGGATGATCGAATGCTGAATACGTTTTTTCATCGGAAAAGCCCCAAATGCAGGAAGGGAAATCTGGGCGACGCTTGAAGATAAGTTTGCGTCTGCAAGTACTATGTTCGAACCGGAGAATATTGGCAGATCAGTGAGACAGATTGCATAAGTCCAGTCATATTTCTCCTTTAGCTTCTCGGCTTCATTAATAATTTCGCTCACATTCTCAGCAGCTCCAGCAAGTGAGTCTACAATGATTTCGCAATTCCAGTCCGTATGACGATCAACATATTTATTGAACAGATCAGGGAGTTTATCAACGAGGCGACGGGCAATCACCTCGGGCAGTTCTGGCGCTGGGACGAGACCAACAGTTACTTTCGCCACATGTGCTCATCCTCTCATTAATTTCTTCCGCTGTTCCCTGAAGAGAAAGTAGGGAAACGTATTACACAGGCTACAATAAAATTTTCTATTATTAAGAAATGAGCTGGTCACTTGATTAAGAAAAGTCTTGGAATCATATCTGTCCTTACTTTGCTTTGGATGATTTATGGAATGTTCACTACTCTCGTCTTGAGAAAAACGAGCAAGCGGTTGGTCAAAAAATTGAATACTGACGGAATTGCTCTCACCTTTGATGATGGGCCGAATGAGATTTATACAATTCAGCTTCTTGATTTGCTGAAGCGATACGATGCGAAAGCTACGTTTTTCGTTGTCGGTGAAAAAGTGGATCGGCACCCTGAAATTGTTAAACGTATTCACCAAGAAGGACATGCTATCGGTATTCATCATTATCAGCATCTTTCAAGTTGGAAATTAACACCGAAACAACTGGAAGAACAGCTTGTTCAGACGGATAAAGCAATATTTCGGGCGACTGGCGAGCACCCGACTTTGTATCGCCCACCTTGGGGTTTTTGCAATTTATTTACATTGCAGAAAGCGAAGAATCTGGATATTATCATTTGGTCTCATATTTTTGGGGACTGGAAAATTCATAATTGCAAACGTAAATTGCTCGAGGGTTTGCGACAGGTACCCGCAGATGGATCGATTGTTTTGCTGCATGATGACGGAGCGAATCCTGGAGCTGATGATGAAGCTCCGGCATTTATGCTTCAACAATTGGAAAAGTATCTGGAGGAAAGCTCACAGCAGAATATATCTTTTGTGAAGATTGAAGGCAGGATGCTTCCATGAATATGGATACGGTAATGAATTATATCCAGTCTTACGGCCATTTCATGATTTTCCTGTTCATGTTCTTCGGTATTGTTGGCATTCCGGCACCTGAGGAATCGCTTGTTTTCTTCATCGGTGTTCTCATTGCTCAACATAGGATGGCAGCAGTATCTTCTGCTTCATGGGCACTTCTAGGCGTATTCGCTGGGATGATTTTTGCTTATGCGGGAGGGAGACTTGTCGGGTATCCGCTTCTCAATAAATTCGGCAAATATATTGGAGTGACGAGGGAAAGATGGGAGAAGGCCAAGCATAAACTAGAGAACAATGTCAACAGGACAATATTGTTTGGCTTTTATATGCCTGGCATCCGTCAGATCAGCCCATACTTGGCAGGTATCGCTAACGTCGGGGTAATCCGTTTCGTCATACTTTCTGCAATTGGCTCCATACTCTGGATCGTGCCGTTTCTGCTCGCCGGCTTTTTCATCGGACGTACTTTCAATATCAATCCGGATTACGTTCCATTCATTGGTCTGCTGTTCCTGGCAGTCTTTATCGTCTATGTCCTCGTCAAGTGGCTGCGCAAGCGAAAAAAGAAAAGAAAAAGGCTGTGACCTCAGGATTCATGCGTATTTGAAGCTTACATGCCAACCTGTGTGGCGGTAAAATAGGCTTCATTTGCGTGTATCGTGGTATAACACCATTAAGAAACAGAGACGAAGCTGCTGAACAATCAGGCATAAAGAGGAGTTGGAGGGTATGAAAAAAATATTATTTTTCCCTCATTTGCGCATGCAATCTGGCCATCATCAAGCTGCCGAAGCATTAATGGATTTGCTCAGTGAACGGTTGCCGGATGCAGAAATGAAGAAAATTGATTTAATTACAGAAACAAATACACTTTTGGAAAAGATGATTTCGGAAGGATATATGAAGTGGATTCATCATGCACCTGCTTCTTATGATTTTGTGTACAAGCATCTTTTCTACGATTCGATTTCAAATGAACATCAATTTAAATGGTATCAGCCACTTTTCATGCGGAAGATGCGCCAAATTTTGAAACGGGAACAGCCGGACCTTGTTGTTTGTACACACAGCTTCCCTTCAAGCATAATAAGCAAGCTTAAAATGCGTGGAGAATGTGATGTGCCTGTTGTTAATGCGTATACTGACTTGTTCATTAATTGTGTATGGGGAAGGGATGGCATCGATGCTCATTTGCTTCCAACAGATCAGTCAAAGAAAAATCTGGAGAGAAATCATCCAAAGCCTAGGGGAATGGCAGTGACAGGTATTCCAGTCCATCCGGAAATCAAGAGGACGGACTGCCGGGATATTACCGCATTCAAGGATTCGGAACATCCGATTGTCCTCGTTGCGGGTGGTAACAGCGGGATTGGACGAATAGACAATTTGTTCGAACAATTGAAGCAATCGCAGCAGTTCCATTTCAAAGTGCTTTGTGGTCATAATAAACGGCTTCATGCCGAAATCGAGGCATGGAACCTGGAGCATATCGAAGCATTGCCATATATTTCATCGCGGAGTGAGATGAATGATCTGTATGATTGTGCGGATGCGATGATAACGAAGCCCGGCGGCGTAACTGTTAGTGAAGGTTTAAGAAAATGCTTGCCAATGTTCATCCATTCAGCATTGCCTGGTCAGGAAGAAATCAATATGGATTACCTTGTTCCGCACGGTCTTGTATTTGAATTACAGCCGCGTGAGGAAATCGAAAGCCAGTTGCGTCATGTACTCATGGACGAAACAAGAATGCACCGATTCCAGCAAGCTGTTTCGCGTTATCGCGATGCAATAGATTTGAAAAGTGATGATGAGGTATTTAGGTTCATCATCAGATTGCTTGAACCCGAAACAGAAAAAGTGATGGAAGTCGGAAGTAAGGCCGGATTCCTCTTTCCCGTGCAAGAATGACAAAAGACGTGTTTTCCCATAAGTAGGGAAACACGTCTTTGTTGTATGTTGCGTTATTTAGATTGATCCTTGCTTATTTTCAGCTTATGCTCGATTACTCTTGTTGCGGCTTCGTCAATGCGAGATTCTGGAAGTGTCCCATTCTTTACGGCTTTGATGACACCGTCGTACATTTCAGTCTGATGTTCGTAAACATGACAAATCATAATTAAATCTGCTCCAGCTTCAAGTGCCTTCACACCAATTTCTCCATATGGATAATATTTGCTGACTGCACCCATTTCAAAATCATCTGTTACGATAATTCCTTCATAGCCGAATTTTTTACGTAGAACATCTTTCATAATGACTGGTGAGAGACTTGCTGGACGTTCTTTGTCATATGCCGGATATTTAATATGTGTAACCATGACGAAGAAGCTGTCAGGGTTTTCTTCCTCAATCATCTTCTTGAATGGGAAGGCATCTGTCTTTTCGAGCTCCTTCGCATCCACCTCTACTGAAGAAGTATCTTCGTGTGGATCAATACTGCTCCGGCCGTTTCCTGGAAAATGCTTTACTGCCCCGGTAATACCATTCTCATTGAAACCTTTAATGACGGCGGCTCCTTTGCGATAAGCATTCTCTGGACCTGTACCAAAGGAACGTGAATCAGATGCAGAGAGATCGAGGACAGGGGCAAAGTTCGTATTAAACCCCATTTCAGAGAGTTCCTTCCCTGTATGACGTGCCGTTTTGAGAACAGTCTCGTCCGAACCTTTTCCAAGCTTCTGTTGAGAAGGAATCGGATCTATCTGGCCGCGCATCCGTGTGATATCGCCGCCTTCCTGATCAACGCCTATTAGAAGCGGGAGACCGTTATCATCCATCGCCATCTTCTGAAGCTTGTCATTCAGTCCCTTGACTTGCTGCTTTGTCTGCATATTTCTATCAAATAGGATGACATTGCCGATATGTCTTTTTTTAATTAGATCACGAATTTGTTCATCGGGTTCTGCTGACTGGAAACCGACAAAGAAAAGCTGTCCGACTTTTTCCTCTAAAGACATGGCATCAACAATGGCTTTGGCTCTAACCTTAGAAGTTCCCTCTGATTTAACAATCTCTGGGATTGAGCGGTTTTCAGGCTGTTCCTTAGGCACGGAATTTGTAACCTCAGTCTTCTCATTCCTGTTCGGCTGGGCTGGTTCATTCGATTGCAAATCGATGAAGTATGCAGCAATCCTTACGAGTGCTAGAAGGATGAATATTGATATGGAAATCCATTTAAGCTTTTTCCTCATTGGCAACAGTTCCTTTCGTACGTTATCTTAAATGTTTTTCTCTGAGTGAGCAAATTCTTTGTTAGTGAAATGAATTTGCAAAATTGCTATAATGAGCGGGTGAAACGACGAATTGGAAGGAGCGGTTGAAATGACAATTAAAACAGCTGATCTATGTGATGACTTTGCAAAAGAACTGGCAATCTGCAAGCAGCCATTCCAGTCTTATGGAGGGAAAAAGGCGTTCTCCGGCATTATCTCAACGGTTAAAGTATTCGAGGATAACGTGCTTGTAAAAGAAGCGCTTCAAACAATCCCTGAAGGACATGTGCTCGTCGTTGATGGCGGTGGAAGCAGAGAGCGTGCATTGATGGGGGACATGCTTGCAGAGATAGCAGTTAAGCGCAATCTTGCAGGAGTCATTATCAATGGTTGTGTTCGCGACACAGAAGATCTTGGCAAGATGGACCTCGGTGTCTTTGCTCTAGGAAGCTTCCCGCTCAAGAGCCGTAAAGAAGGACTTGGGGATAAGGAAATTCCGGTGACAATAGGGGATGCTGAATTCCGTCCTGGCCATTACGTCTATGCGGATGGCGATGGCGTTGTGATTGCCCAGAGAAAACTGGATTGACGAGAAACCGGAAGTTGCGCAGCTGCGTAATATTTCCGGTTTTTTAATGTGCAAAATCTATTGACAGCCCTATTCCAAAATCGTGTATAGTAGAGCTACACTTTCGAGGAAGGAACGATACTGCATGAATATCAGAATTGCTGAAGCAAAGGATGCAAAGATTATTCATGATCTCATGATCCGCGCTTTTACAGAATATAAGAATATGCCTGCTTCTTCATCGGCATTGGATGAAACGGAACAGTCGGTAGCCAATGACCTGAATAACGGGGAAAGAGCGATGATTTCCTATATGGATGGGGTTCCTTGTGGTGTTGTCCGTTTTGAATTGAAAGAGGATGCGCTCTACTTTTTCCGTCTCTCTGTAGCTCCTGAATTTCAACGTCGTGGAGTGGCTCGGGCGTTACTGGCGGAAATGGAAGATTATGCACTAATGAACGGCTTGCAGAAGATTCAATGCAAAGTCCGTATGAACATGGAGAAGAATATGAAACTGTATATGTCAGCCGGCTATGCAAAGTATAATCAAAGCATCCTTGAACTGAATGGTGTGTCTCTTGATGTCGCCTGGATGGAGAAGGAACTAACCCCTGTTAAAGAGGGAACAAGCGATTTGCCCGTCTTGAATGCATAGTGGTATAATAGGGATAAGAATGATTTGAAACGAAACATAGATGAAGATTGTTAAAAGAAGCCTCTGAAGCACTCAGGGGCTTTTCGGCTTATTCAGCCGGAAATGATGATTCGGGAGATGAGGCTGTTGATTCAGACAGATGAAATGTATATGAAAATGGCTTTGAACCTGGCACAGGAAGTAGCAGGGCAGACGAGTCCGAACCCGCCTGTTGGAGCAGTAGTAGTGAAAGACGGAGAAGTTATTGGCTTCGGTGCACATTTAAAGGCTGGGGGACCGCATGCGGAAGTCCACGCGATCAATATGGCTGGTGAACGTGTAAAAGGTGCAACAATCTATGTGACACTGGAACCGTGCAGCCATTATGGTAAAACCCCGCCTTGTGCAGAGCTAATCGTAAAAAGCGGTATTAAAAGATGCGTTGTAGCAGTCAAGGATGTGAATGATCTTGTAGCTGGCAAAGGAATTGCCTTATTGCAGGAATCCGGTATAGAAGTCGAAGTTGGGGTCTTGGAAGAAGAGGCTTTGAAGGTGAATGAGGCTTTTTTCCACTATGTCCGCACTAAAATGCCGTATGTTACTTTAAAGACAGCAGCAAGTCTCGACGGTAAAACGGCTACGCACACAGGGGAGAGCAAATGGATCACAGGCAGTGAAGCGCGAGTCGATGTTCATCGTGACAGACATAAACACGATGCCATACTTGTCGGGGTCAATACCGTAATTCAGGACAATCCGAGTCTGACAGCCCGCATCCCGGGAGGCAGTAGGAATCCTCTGCGCATCATTATGGATACGAGGCTTAATACCCCCGAAGATGCTGTAATTGTAACAGACCAAAAAGCTGAAACATGGATCTTCACAAGTAATGCAGTCTCTGATGAGAAGATTGAGCGTTTTGCTAATCATGAAGGTGTTCGGATTTTTCGACTGGAAGAGGAAGAAGTCACTGTTGAGACGGTACTCCGAACGCTCGGTGAAAAGGGAATTATGACACTTTACGTGGAAGGTGGAGCGGCAATCCATGCATCTTTCCTGGAAGCGAAACTGTTCAATCAAGTTATCCTTTATTTTGCACCGAAGCTAATTGGAGGGCGAGAAGCGCCAACTGTGTTTGCAGGCAGGGGTTTTGCCAGTATTGAAGAATCAATGGAACTGGTTATTGAAACTTTTGAAAAAATCGGTCCAGATCTTAAAATTGTCGCCAAACCTAAAGTAGTTTAAAAACTCCATTTTTGTCCAAACGTTTTAAAGATTAATTGAATTAATAGTAAATAATTAAATGAATTAGGGGTGGGGACATGGCATTATCCGTGGAAAAAGTCGCAGCAAGCCTAAAACTTGGCAATTCAATTATAATCCGTGATGAAACAAATGGAAAAGCCGCTGTATTTATGCTTGCCGATCAGGCAGCTTTTGATAAATTAAGTAAGTTTAAAAATCTGTTCGGAGACATTCAGCTTGTACTCAGTGCACATATGGCGAAGCAGCTTGGCTATAAAACGGCCTTGTCTCAGCAATCATGCGCAGTAAGGGAAGCATCAGCACAACAGATTATCGCATATGCAGATAAGTTGCTCCATCGCGCTGGAGAGGAACCAATTTCCTTGGCATCAAGTCCGGTGGATATTATTGCAGCTGCAGATGGAGGCGTACTCAAATCAGAAGGGCTTGCTGAGGCAGCTGTTGACCTTGCGAAGCTTGCGGGAGCCGTTCCAGCTGGATATCTTGCTGTATGTGAAGGTGAACTCTCTTCTGAAGAGAATATGAGTACAATTACGATACAGGATATGGTCGATTATCGAAAAGGGCACGAGAACCATATTGTTCGAGAAGTTGAAACAGTCTTGCCTAGTGCTTTCGGTGATTTTCAAATTGTTGGGTATTCCAATGATTTGGATGATAAAGAACATATCGCCATTGTAAAAGGAGATATAGCGAACGGAGAGCCGGTTTTGGCACGAATTCATTCTGAGTGCTTTACAGGGGACATTTTTGGCTCACATCGTTGTGACTGTGGTCCTCAGCTTCATGCTGCTCTTGCAAAAATAGAAGAGGCGGGACGCGGAATCATTATCTATATGAGACAGGAAGGACGCGGCATCGGGCTGATCAACAAACTCCGCGCTTACAAACTTCAGGATGAAGGACGCGACACACATCAGGCGAACCTTGAGCTTGGTTTCAAGGCGGATGCGCGTGAATATCATCTTTCAGCTCAGATACTTCAAGACTTGGGTGTTGGAGAGGTCAAGCTAATGACGAATAATCCAGACAAGATCTCTGAACTTAAGAAATACGGAATCAACATCATTGAGCGTATCCCACTACAGACAGGCTTGAATGAGAACAATAAGCATTATATGGAAACAAAATTGCATAAGTTTGGCCATTTGCTTAATCTACATTCCTGATTGAGCGGGTCTTGGGAGCATGTGTCAGGCTATGTTTGTCTCATGCTCCTTCAATACATATTAAGGGGGAGTCGGTTTGCAGCCGGTTAAATTTTTGTCCTATCAATTGATGGCCATCGTAGTAATTTGGCTCGGGATGCTTTTCTTCTTCAAAGAACTTTCAGAATCAAGCAAGACGATTTTTTACATAGTAACTTCTTGGATGCTGCTCCTGATTGTATTGCTAATCAAGGAATTTGCGAAGAAACGCAAGTTGAACAACAACCGTGGGGAATAGGTGAGATATATGCTAACAGTTGAACAATTACATAAATCATACGGCGACAAAGTCCTGTTTGAAAATATTAGCGGTACGGTAAGAGAGAAAGACCGTATTGGTCTGATCGGTGTGAATGGTACAGGTAAATCCAGCTTTCTGAAAATCATTGCGGGCATTGATTCGCCTGACAGTGGTGAAATCAAGCATAGCAAAGACTACCGTGTTGAATATCTGGCGCAAGATCCGGACCTTGATCCGAATCTGACTGTCATTGAACAGATTTACTATGGAGACGCTGAAATCATGCAGGCAATGCGTGAATATGAAAAGGCTATTCAGTATCTGGAAAAAGAGCCCGATAACAGTCATGCTCAGAGCCATCTGCTGGAAATGCAGCAAAAGATGGACAATCTGGAAGCTTGGGATGCGAACGCTCAGGCGAAGACAGTCCTTACGAAACTTGGTGTCAATTATTTCGATAAAGGAGTCGGCGAGCTTTCAGGAGGTCAGCGTAAACGTATTGCGATTGCAAAGGCGCTTATTCAGCCTGCTGACTTGCTAATCCTTGATGAGCCGACAAACCATCTAGATAATGAAACAGTAGAATGGCTAGAGAAGTATTTGGCCAATTATCCTGGCGCATTGCTTCTTGTAACCCATGATCGGTATTTCCTTAACCGTGTGACGAACCGAATCTGGGAACTTGATCTTGGACAGCTCTATTCCTACGAAGGGAATTATGAGTACTTCCTAGAGAAGAAAGCAGAACGTGAGTCAGAGGAACGTGCCAGTGAACAAAAACATGCAAATACACTTCGAAAAGAGCTTGCCTGGCTGCGCCGTGGAGCAAAAGCCCGTTCAACAAAGCAGAGAGCACGAATTGGCAGAATTGAAGAGATGCAGGATAAGACCTTCAATACGAAGAAGGATGAGGCTGAATTCCAAGTTGGATCGACAAGACTTGGAAAAAAAGTCATTGAGCTGGTCAATGTGAAGAAGGAATTTGCTGATCGAGAGCTTGTCCATGACTTCAGCTATCTATTAAAGCCGGGCGATAAAATCGGAATCATTGGTCCAAATGGCGCAGGGAAGACGACATTGCTCAATATGATGGCCGGACGAATCAAGCCGGATGCAGGTGAAATTGAGACTGGCGAGACAGTGAAAATCGGCTATTATACTCAAGGGGATGAAGAGCTGGACGGCGACCAGCGCGTCGTCGATTATATAAAAGAAACAGCCCAAGTCATCCATGCTAAAGATGGAGAAGTAATTACAGCTGAGCAAATGCTGGAGCGTTTCTTATTCCCGCGTTCTGTACAATATACGTATATTCGTAAATTATCTGGTGGAGAGCGACGCAGGCTTTATTTGTTGAAAGTCCTCATGACAGAGCCGAATGTGCTGTTTCTGGATGAGCCGACGAATGATCTTGATACACAAACACTCGGCGTACTCGAGGAATATCTCGGGAATTTCCCCGGCGTCATCGTAACTGTTTCTCACGACCGCTATTTCCTTGACCGGGTTATTGACAGACTGCTTGTGTTCAAAGGTGTGGGAAAAGTCAAAGAATTCTACGGGAATTACAGTGAGTATTTGGAGGACATTCAGGAAGAAGCGCGACAAGAAACTAAGCAAAAGGCTGCTACACCTGCACGTCAAAAAACAGCAAATAAAAAACCTGTCAAATTAAGCTATAAAGACCAGAAGGAATGGGACGCTATTGAAGATGAAATTGCGGGCCTTGAGGAACAAATTGAATCATTGACTGAGGCGATTTCAGCCGCCGGAAGTGATTCTGGCAAGGTGCAGGATTTGTATAGAGAACAGCAAGAAGCAGAAACGCAGCTCGAAGCAAAAATGGAAAGATGGGAAGAACTCTCTCTCCTTGTTGAAGAGCTTGAGAATAATAAGAAATAGTTAAGAAGAAATGGCATCGACAAAGAAGAGGGGTGTCAGATTTGAAACAAATTTATACGGACGTGATCCAGTTCAGAGGGAGTCATTATGACTACGGGCTTATGCAGGGAGAGCTTCTTGTCGACTCCCTCACAATTGAAAATAGGGAAAAACAATGGCGCCTGCGCAAGCCTCGTTTTGAAATCAATGAGCAGGAAGCAAAAGAAGCAATTACTCGCTATGCACCATTTTTGTGGGACGAGCTGATTGGTCTGCAGGACGCACTTAAATGGCCGCTCCAGCACATACTGCAGGATTTCGGAGGCTACCGAAATGAAATGGGCAAAAGCGGTTGTTCAACCATTACAGGGAAAGACTATCTGATCCGTAACTATGATTACCACCCGAAGACGTACGAAGGACGATACACACTATATCAGCCTTCTGATGGCGGCAATGCAATGATTGGGCCTTCTCAGCGGATCACGGGGCGGATGGATGGCATGAATGAGCATGGTCTGGCAATGGGGTATAACTTCATGCATCGTAAAATTCCTGGTGACGGATTCATTTGCAATGCAATTGGCAGAATCATACTGGAATCATGCAAAACTGCCGAGGAAGCTGCTGATCTTCTGGCAGAAATCCCACACCGACATTCTTTCAGTTATATATTATTTGATAAAACAGGAACTTCATATGTTGTGGAAGCAACCCCGCGTACAGTAGATATAAGAGAAGCGAATATGTGCACGAATCATTTTGAGCGGCTTGAGCATGAAAACAGGCGTGTACTAAGTGAATCCAAGGAACGGATGGATGTTATCCGCCAAAATAACGTTCCTGATATGGATGCCCGGTCTGCATTTCGAATGCTGAACGATTCCGATAAGGGGATATTCTCCGATGAATATCGTAATTGGTCTGGAACAATTCATACTTCTGGGTACCTTCCAATGGAAATGAAAGCCTGGTTTTCTCTTGGTGGTGACAAGGAACCAGAAGAAATTGATTTCAACGCCTGGCTGCAGGGTGAAGACCTTAAAGCTGAAACATTCCAAGGTCAAGTCGACACAACACTAGGATTCCTAAGCCAAGACGAAAATGTTAAGTGATTTAGAAAAGCGAAAGCGGCTCGTATAGAAGAGGAATAAACGCTAATCTTAAATATAACATGGGAAAAGCCTGCCGATATGGCAGGCTTTTTAGTTGCGCTCATGATGTGGGAATCATGATGAATGAAGTAATGCATTTAAAGAGGGAGTTGCATGCGGAGCGATTATTGGCAGGTTTTGTTGAAAAAGAGGGTGTAAACGATTTCAACTTTTTCCAAAAGGGAAATACTCAAGGAGTTTTGCTCTTTGAATATTTCTGAACCAATTTATTTCGTCCTTACATGCCATGCAGATATAGTATGCGGATATTAACTGTAGGCGCGTGTAGCAATGAATTTCTTATAACGGTCAGCGTATAGCTCTTCTTTGGACTTAAGCTGAACGACATTGTCTGATTTGAATTCAACGACATTGTCCGGTTTGTTCAAGCCAGTGTAGTATGCGTATTTATTGCGAAGCACTTCATAAATGTCGTGTTTCCAGGGCCCTTTGAACGTAACTGTTTCATCTTTGCTTAGCTTGTGGGCAAGTGAAATCTGTTCAACTGTAACATTCTCAAATACAACGTTAATGTCGTACTTGACCGTATCACCATAAGGTACTGGATCACTAATGAGAACCTTCGTCTTTTCATTGATATGGATCTCATTCTGTTCATTGTGGAAAATCTTCAGCACATTGCGGAAATAGAGCATTCTGCGCTTTCTTTCCAGACGCCCAAGTGTATAGAAGATACCGAAAAAGACCACCAAACCCAATGCAAGATACATATGATCATCTCCTTCAATACTATTCAGTTTTGACAAATTGCAGTCCACTTTGTTAAAAAATGAGCAAGGTAAGAAAAGAAGTATGTTGTGGTGTAAGAGGAAAGAAGCAAGTTGTTTAAACTCTTTATATTATGTACTTATTATAGTGCTTCAGGTAAGAAAAGGCAATAGTGATTACCATGAATTTCAAAAGAAAAAGAGCATCCTTCTCAAAAACTGAGTTGGATACTCTGATTTGGTTATCTAGCTGCTTTTTGCAATTTAGAAATCATTTTAACCGCTCGTCCAGTACCGATTGCCACGGATTCAAGTGGGTTCGGTGCGATATGCACAGGTACGATAATCTTTTTCGCAAGCCATTGCTGCAAACCGTTCAGAAGGGCGCCACCACCTGTGAGTACGATACCATGATCAACGATATCTCCACTTAGTTCTGGAGGACAATTTTCAAGTGTAGCTCTGATCGCTTCAAGTATTTGTTCGAGAGATTCTGAAATTGCCGAATGGATTTCTTTGGAGGAGATCTCCACGGTTTTCGGAAGTCCGGTCACCATGTCACGGCCACGAACATCAGTCTTTGTTTCTTCATGGTCAGGATCAGCATTGCCGATTTCAATTTTTATATTTTCTGCAGTTCTTTCACCGACAAGGACGTTGTACTTCTTACGTATATATTGGATGATTTCTTCGTCAAATTTGTCGCCACCAACACGGACAGCATTACATGAAACGACACCGCCGAATGAGATGATACCGACTTCAGAAGTTCCGCCTCCGATATCTACTATAACGTTTGCAATCGGTTCATCGACAGGCAGGTCTGCTCCGATAGCGGCAGCAACAGGTTCTTCAATAAGATGGACATTTTTAGCTCCATAACTTGCAACTGCGTTATGAATGGCACGACGCTCTACAGATGTACTTCCAGAAGGTGTACATACGACAATTGTAGGCTTTCTAAGGGAAGTGCCGATAATCTTGCTCGTCTTTTTTAGGAATGCTTTGAGCATCTGAGCTGTAACGTCATAGTCTGCGATAACGCCGTCTTTCAAAGGACGAATTGGCATGATGTTCTGTGGTGTCTTACCGATCATCAATTTTGCTTCGTTGCCCACTGCGACGACTTCTTTAGTTGTTACATCTATGGCGACTACAGACGGCTCGTTAAGGACGATCCCTTTTTGTTCAGTGTAAATGAGGATATTGGCAGTACCAAGATCGATACCGATTTCAGAGTGAGATAACATGTAAAGGTTCCTCCAATAAGACTTATTTCATCTTTGCATATAATTCCGGAAAAACAGCTTATTTGCGGGGTGCGACATAATGCGACACCACTTACATGTAAAGAATACTAGTTTCATAGGAAGGATGGCAAGTGTCCCGGGGACTAGTAACAGATTTGTTACATACTGCCTTTGTTCTGTAATATTTATTACATCCAAAAATACTGTCAATAAGCATTTTTGTAAAAATAATTCCATCACATCCCCATACTGGAAGCTTGGGTAAAAATGTAAAATTAACCGAATCCCTGATGGAATACGGAATTCACATTGAGCTTGCAGGTAGCGGGAAACTCAAAAAGAGATACTGGAAGATTATGCATCAATTGTTACAAAAAATATGTGCTATGATCAATTTGCCAAAACGGCAGGAAAGGATGAGATTAACATGAATAAGGGAAAATTGACGATTGCAGCAAGTTTGTCACTCGGTCTGTTGTTCGGAGGCTCAAGCCTATTGAATCAACATGAAGCTCATGCAGCTTCAAAGACGAGCTATAAATATACATACAAATGCTCGACATATCATTACAAGAAGAAGTGCTACCTGGTAAATAAACCAGTATTAAATCCTGTAGTGAGCAAACCGAGTGAGCAAACACCGGTTCAACAGCCGTCTACACAACCGGAAAAACCATCTGCAACACCTGAGAAGCCTGCTGGTGATAACAACGTTCAATCAAATATCAGCGCTTTTGAGCAGGAAGTCGTTACGTTGACGAATAAAGAAAGAACAAGCCGCGGTCTAAAAGCATTGCAAATTGATCCTGCGTTGAGCAAAGTAGCTCGTGCTAAGTCAGAAGACATGCAGAAGAAGAACTACTTCTCACATACAAGCCCGACGTATGGTTCACCATTTGATATGATGAAGCAGTTCGGCATTACATACAAATCTGCAGGTGAAAATATTGCCAAAGGGCAAAAGACACCTGAAGAAGTTGTAAATGCTTGGATGAACAGTGAAGGCCATCGTGCGAATATCTTGAACGCAAGCTACACTCATATTGGTGTAGGCTACGTATCATCAGGTAATATTTGGACACAGCAATTCATCGGAAAATAAGC
This sequence comes from Aciduricibacillus chroicocephali, assembly GCF_030762805.1. NCBI lineage: Bacteria > Bacillati > Bacillota > Bacilli > Caryophanales > Bacillaceae > Aciduricibacillus > Aciduricibacillus chroicocephali. Next base: position 786,972 of record NZ_CP129113.1, read on the forward strand.
AGAAAATAAAAGACCGACAGCTCCATATTTGGATCTGTCGGTCTTCTTTTAATTTATGCAGTTCGATTTGCTTTGGCTGCTTTTTCTTTTGCCTTTTCTTCTTTAGCTACTTTCATAAATCGTTTCGTCTCATATGCGACAACTCCAGAAAGGCCAAGAAGACCGATGAGGTTTGGTGCAGCCATGAGTGCGTTCATTGTATCAGCAATGCTCCATACGACATCCAGCTGTTCGATAGCTCCATAGATAACCGCCAATACAAATGCGATACGGTAGTAAGGAACAGCCTTGTCGTTGATTAGATAGGAGAAACATTTTTCTCCATAGTAGGACCAGCCGACAATTGTTGAGAAGGCGAAGAAGATAATGCCAAGTGTAACGACATATCCCCCAGCAGGGCCGATGAAGTGCTCGAATGAAGCAGAAGTAAGTCCTACGCCTTCAAGACCACTATTATACTTGCCTGCCATGACGATTGTAATGCCTGTGATGGAACAGACGATAATTGTATCAATAAATACTTGCGTCATGGAAACAAGTGCCTGGCGTCCTGGGTAGTCAGTTTTTGCTGCTGCTGCAGCAATAGGTGCTGAACCGAGACCCGCTTCGTTGGAGAATACCCCGCGGGCAACTCCGTAACGGATTACAGTTCCAAGAATACCGCCTCCAATTGCCTTACCTGTAAAGGCATCATTGAAGATCAAGCTAATGGTGCTAGGAATGAGTTCTAGATTCATGAACATGATGATGAGACCAGCGATGAGATAGAATAAAGCCATGATTGGCACAAAGAATGCTGTTACTTTCCCGATGGATTTAATACCTCCGAGAATTACGAGAGCAATAAGTACAAACATGATGGCGCCTGTGGCCCATGTAGGGATGTTCCACATTGATTTTACAGCTTCAGAAATGGAGTTTGCCTGTACCATGTTTCCAATGCCGAATGCGGCAATTGAACCGAAGAGAGCAAACAAAATTCCAAGCCATTTCGCTTTCAGACCGCGTTCCAGATAATACATCGGACCGCCGGACATTTCTCCGCGTGAATTCGTTACACGGTATTTTACCGCTAGAACGGCTTCAGCATACTTAGTTGCCATCCCGAAGAGCGCGGTAATCCACATCCAGAGTACAGCACCAGGTCCCCCGAGAACAACTGCTGTTGCAACCCCTACGATGTTACCGGTTCCAATGGTCGCGGCCATTGCGGTTGTCAGCGCCTGGTAATGACTGATGTCACCTTCTGACTTATCGTCCTGTTTTGATGGACTGAAGGCCAGTTTTAAAGCGTACGGCAACTGTATGAACTGCAGGAAACCTAATCTGAATGTCAGGTAAATTCCTGTTCCGACAATAAGAATCAAAGTCGGAGTGCCCCAAACAAAACCGTTGACTGTGTCAAGTAGCTTTTCAAAATTCATGTTGATTAACCCCCTTTGTAAGTTGTATGCTTTTCCTAAAAACCGCATGTCACTAAAAATCAAACCATTATTCACCATAATGAGTGACAAGTCCCGGGTTTTAATAATTATGCTACATATTCCCTAAATTCTCTACTATAATTCTTGAAAATTTAGATTAATTTCATTAATGTTACATACATATGTGTCCAAAATTTGGTTTGGAAACGGGTTTTCCTGTAGAATGGTTATAGATCATGCTTGTGCCGGGCATTTTAAAATGAGCCTCGGTTGATTAGCAGGAATGAAGGAGGGTGTTTTTGCATGGCAAATAGAAAATTAATGACACGAATGCTCATCGGAGCAGTTGTTGGAGGTCTTACAGCATTGTCTGATTCCAGTGTCCGCGCCTATGCGAAAGACAAGCTGAATCAAGTTAAGCTTGGTGCAACGATTTGCATGAGAGAGCCATCTGCTTCAATTGGGTTGGCGCGTCAGGCTTTCCGTGATTTTGCCGACAACGTCGACAAGCAAGCTGGGAATGTCATGAATGCTGTTGAACAGATTGAAGGTACAGTGGCAAGCATTACAAGCAGCGGACGTCAGGAGCCGCCAAGAATAGAAGCTGTTAAATAAGAAAAAGCTGCCCCATGCACTTGCAAGGGGCAGCTTTTTCTTATTTAAGAAGGCGCAAACCGTTCAGAATGACAAGAATGGTGCTGCCTTCGTGGCCAATTACACCAAGCGGAAGGTCAATTGCCTGGAAGAAGTTCGAGGCAATAAGCAATGCAATTACGGCTACTGAGAAGAACATGTTTTGTTTTACAATACGGTTCATACGAGTAGAGAGGCTCATTGCATCAGGAATCTTGGACAATTCATTTTTCATAAGGACGACATCTGCTGTCTCGAGGGCGATATCTGTACCTTCTCCCATCGCAATCCCAACATTTGCTGTAGCCAGTGCCGGAGCATCGTTAATTCCGTCTCCAATCATGGCAATATGTCCGTATTTTTTACGAAGATCTTTTAAATAATTAACTTTATCATCAGGAAGACATTCGGCAATGTAGCCATCGACACCTGTTTCTTCAGCAATGGCTCGTGCTGTCATTTCATTGTCACCCGTAAGCATATAAGTTTTGATTCCTTGTTTCTTAAGGGTTTTGATCGCTTGAACTGTGTCTGTTCTTACTGTATCTTGCAATGCGAACAGCGCAACAATCTCATCATTTCGTTTAGCGATAACGACAGTTTTTCCTTGGGATTGAAGCTTCTCTGCTATTCCATCGTTGAAGGCTGCACTTTCTTCGCTTCCTACATACTTTGGCTTGCCGATTTTCCATAGATCTCCGTTTACAGTTGCTCTTACGCCATTTCCACTTTCTGTGCGCATATCTTCAATTTCAAATTGTACGTTCCTTGAATAATCACTGCCATAAGCTGTGATGGCTTCAGCAAGAGGATGTGTTGATTCTTTTTCAATGGCTCCGGCAATGGCGGCAACCTCATTTTTATCTAAACCAGCCTTAACATGAAAATCCGTAACACGCGGCTTGCCATTTGTAAGTGTGCCTGTTTTATCAAGAGCTACTGCTTTTACATGCCCGAGATTTTCAAGATGGACACCGCCTTTGAAAAGTATGCCACGTCTCGCACTGTTGGAGATTGCGGACAGTGTTGCTGGCATTATTGATGCAACAAGAGCACAAGGTGAAGCAACAACGAGCAAAATCATCGCCCTGTAAATACTATGAGTGAATGACCAGCCGAAAGCGAAGTAAGGAACAAACATCATCAAAATAACGATAGCAAGGACGGTTTTCACATAAGTGCTTTCGAAACGTTCAATAAACAATTGAGACGGTGATTTTTCTTCTTGAGCGGATTGCACCATTTGAATAATCTTCTGGAAAAGCGTCTCATTTGCTGGTTTTGTAATCTTTATTGTAAGAGTACCGTCCAGAACTACAGTTCCAGCATAAACTTCACTATCAATACTCTTCGGTACCGGAACAGATTCTCCAGTAATTGCACTTTCGTCAATCGATGTTTCACCGCGAATTACACTTTCATCAATATTTGAGAGTCCGCGTGCGATTACACCATCAGCAGGAACACGTTCACTCGCACGGACAAGAATCAAGTCACCGATTTCGAGTTCGGAAACAGGTATGATTTCTTCCTTTCCATTGCTTATGCGCAATGCCTGCTCGGGCTGAAGTTCCATTAAAGAAGAGATCTCCTTGTTGCTTTTGTTCATTGTGTAAGTCTCGAGTGCACCGGAGAGGGAGAAGATGAAAATCAAAAGTGCACCTTCTGTCCAATAGCCGATTGCGGCAGAACCGATAGCTGCAAGGAACATGAGCAGCTCTACATTGAGTTCCTTATTAGAGATGGTTTCGGTAATACCTTCTTTAGCTTTGGCGTAACCACCGATGGCAAAAGCCGATAAGTTCAAGGCAATCCAAACAGTGTGGTTCATATTATCTTTGAAAACCCAAGCAATCAAGATGAGCAGGCCGCTTGTAATTGCAGCAATGAGTTCAGCGTGCTCGCGGAAGTTCCAATACTGTTTTTTCTCTGTTGCCTGTTTTTCAGTTTGAACATGCTCCATTCCAGCTTTCAATTCCATATTAAAACGCCTCCTTGTTATCTGATAATGATTATCTTTCTTATTTAGAATTATTATAAATTGATATGTATTATAATATGATTAACGCTATAAAAAGTCAAACAGTAAATTAGAGAATTTTCGACAGTTATTTCACGGTCTTATTGAAGGGAATGGTAATAATTGATATAATCAATTGAATTTTGAATCATTTAGCAGAATATACAGGAAAGAGGGAAAGGGAATGAAGAAAGTACTTATGCTGCTGCTTGCAGCAATGACCGTCATTGCATTGGCCGCTTGCGGTAATAGCAGCGATGATAAAGGAAGCGATCGTACTTCCAAAGAAAAAGAGGATAAAGAATGGAGCAAAGTTAAGGATTCCGGGGAACTTGTCATCGGGACATCCGGTACACTTGCTGCTGCTTCTTATTATGAAGGAGAAAAGAAAGAAGACGGTTCACTTACAGGATTTGATGTTGAGGTTGCACGTGAAGTTGCGAAACGTCTTGACTTGAAACCGAAATTTGAAATCATGGGTATAGATGGCATGCTTCCGGCAATAAAGAGCGGACGTATCAATATTGCTGCTAACGACATCGAAATTACGGACAAGCGTAAAGAACAATTCGATTTCAGTACACCGTACAAATATTCATGGACGACAATGGTAGTCCGTAAAAAAGACAATTCAGGAATTGAGAAGCTTGAAGATTTGAAAGGCAAGAAAGCGGGTGGCGGTGCAACAACTGTATACAGCCAAATCGCTGAGCATTATGGAGCAAAAGTTGTTACTTATGGCAATGCGGGGAATGAGGCTTATTTGCGCGACGTGAACAACGGGCGCACAGATACAGTCATCAATGACTACTTCCTATGCAAAATGGGAGTAGCGGCGTTCCCTCAGTTTGATATTCATCTTCATCCGACATTGAAGTTCAATCCGACTGAAACAGCTCTTATTATGCCTAAAGATGCAAGCACGATGCAAAAGAAGGTAAATGAATCACTTGCCGATATGAAGGAAGATGGAACATTGGCGAAGCTCTCCAAGAAGTTCTATGGAGAAGATGCGACAGAGAAACCGAAAGAAGATATTCCAAAAGTAAAAGGACTTGAACTTTAAGGGGAAGAATTATTGTGAAATTCGATCCTTCGAAATTCGATCCTGCGAATATTTTTGATTTTCAGCTTGCATGGGACTATTTGCCGTTCATTCTTGGTGGTGTGCCGATCACGATTATTATTACTGTGATAGGTATGGCTATTGGACTGGTCATCGGTTTTATCCTTGCGGCAGCCCGCAATGCGAAGATGAAAATGCTCCGGTGGCCGGCGAGGCTTTATATATCATTCTTCAGAGGTATCCCTGTTCTCGTCTTGCTGTTCATTCTATACTTCGGTCTGCCAATGCTGGGGCTCGAGCTGACAGCTTTTGTTTCGGCTTGCCTCGGTTTTGGCTTAACAGGTGCCGCCTTTATTGCAGAAATATACAGGGCGGCATTCAACAGCATTGACCGAGGACAATGGGAAGCCGGAAGGGCACTGAATTTAAGCTGGATCCAAACAATGTGGAAAGTAATCATGCCCCAGGCGGTGCGAACAGCAATACCACCGCTTGGAAATGTGTTTATGGATATGCTTAAAGCAACATCACTTGCAGCTGTCATCACAATTCCGGATCTGTTCCAAAAAGCACAAATGGTTGCAGGCAGGACCTATGATACGATGACTGTATATATACTCGCTGCACTCATATACTGGCCGTTATGTGTAATCATTTCAGTAGTACAGGAGCGGCTTGAAAAACGATTCAGCAAGTTTCTTTAAAGACATCCGAATTTAACGGATGTCTTTTTTAGGCTATACAAATTTTTGTATTAAAAACATAGTTGTAAGCGCATTCTTGGACGTTTTAATGTATGATGGAAGAGAGAACCATGATTTCTGCATACATATTAGAGAGACAGGGAGGAATCAAAATGATTAAATTTCATATGAAAGAAAAGGGAATGCGGGCAGATCTCGGCTTCGGTGTGCTAGATGTATCCGGAGACAACCAATATGGATATCGGCCGTTTCAACTGATGGTTGCCTCAATTGCAGGCTGTTCCGGTTCCGTATTTATGAAAATCCTCGAGAAGCAGCGCATGGAAGTGGAAGACCTGATTATTAGTGCAGACGTAGAACGTAATGCACTAAAAGCGAATAGTATTGAAAGCATTACACTTCATTATATTGTTAAAGGCTACAGACTCAGTCCGGAAAAACTGCAAAGAAATTTAGAACTATCACGGAAGAATTGTTCCATGATACGGACGGTTGAGGGCTGTATTGATATTAAGGAACGTCTGGAAATCATTCAGCTGAGCAAATGAACCAAATGATGCCAGAAGCAGTAACTGCATAAAATATATGTGACAAGCAATCCTAAAGGAAAAAGCAAAGGATTGAGCCACATGAAATATATTGCAAAATCTCTCTCTTTCCTGATTATTTCCGTTGCATTGATGGCAGCACCAGCGGCAGTATCAGCAAAAGATAATTTCAAGATGCCGAACCATGTTCTCAACATTTCTAAGGAAAACACTTTCCCGAACCCTGCAGCGGATCAGGAAGTGGTTGAGCCAAGTAAAGAAACAAAGGAACTGCTCGAATCAAGTGAGGTCAAAATTGAAAATCCGGAGCTCGTGCGAATGTTGAACGAAACGACGATCAAACCATCACCAGTCGCAATCGGATATAGAGCAGAGATCTACCTTGGCCATTGGGCACTTGGGTACAAGTCTGCAGAGACTTCTGTCAACTGGCAGTACCGCAAAATCAATATGAATGAACTTCGGAATTATGATAGCGAGAAGACCCAAAAGCTCCAATACATGCAAAAGACCGAAGCAAAAGTAAAAGGTGCATTGACGAATCAGATCAACCATGCTGATGACGTGCGCAAGATGATGCTTCTCAAAGCGAAAAAGAAGACAAAACTGCCACTAGCTGAACAAGCTGTTTTCGGGAAGGGCACGAGAACGAGCAACGAATATGCCGTTCCAGTTGAAAAAATAGGTCAGCTTAGTGCCTATGGAGCCGCTGTAAATGAACGTGGGGAAGCACAATTTGGTGAAGTATATCTTGTGCTAAAAGGATCCAAGAAACATCTCGTAGCCAAAAATGTTACAAAACAAGGCATTGGCGGCTGGATACCAGTTCAAGACCATATCTCCTTTACGATGCAAATTAAATAAGGATGAATGAGATGGATTTCACTGTAATAGTGGAATTCATCTTTTCTTTTGGAAAAAGGGTTGCCTCTTCTCCTTTATTGCTTTATCATAGTAAAGTAATAAATAGCATCAAAATGCTTCGACAGCATAATTGCAGTTGAACAAGCATGAAGGGAGAAGCAGATTAAATGGAATGGATCGTAGTCGTAACAGTTCTGATTATGACTGTGCTGAGTCTGATGCGAATCAATGTAGTCCTTGCAATTGTTGTAGCATCACTTGTAGCAGGCCTTATGTCAGGAATGAATATTACAGATACTATAAGCATGTTTATTGATGGAATGAGCGGGCAAATGGAAACCGCGCTCAGTTATATATTGCTCGGAGCATTTGCTGTAGCAATCGGTTATACCGGAATTACAACTTTACTTGTAAATGTACTCGTCAAGGTGTTGACGGGAAAGAAAACAATGATGGTACTTGCGCTTGCAGGTGTTGCCTGCCTTTCGCAAAACCTGATTCCAGTGCATATTGCATTTATACCTATTTTGATACCGCCATTGTTGAAACTATTTGACCAAATGCGACTTGATAGACGTGCAGTAGCCTGTGCGCTTACTTTCGGTCTTCAGGCACCTTACATCATGCTGCCTGTCGGTTTCGGACTTGTTTTCCAGAAGATTGTCCTTGAAGGATTGAACAGTAATGGTCTTTCTCTAGCTCTTGGAGATGTTTCTAAGGCAATGCTTATACCAGGTGCGGGGATGATAGTTGGATTGCTTATCGCTGTATTTATCACATATCGCAAAGACCGTGACTTATCAGGTCTTAAAGTTGAATTGAAAAAAGCTGAGGAGCAAATTGCTGCTTCAACGAAGGCTGGTTTTACGAGACAACATCTTTTCACTATTATCGCCATTATCGCAGCGCTTGGTATCCAGATTTGGACGAAGAGTCTTGTCGCTGGCGCACTTGCGGGTATTCTCTGCATGTTTGTCTTCGTAGCGGTTCCTTTCCGTAAAAATGATAAAATTGTTTCAGAAGGAATCGGAATGATGGGGCTTATTGCATTTGTAATGCTCGCAGCGTCCGGATACGGAACAATCTTGAAAGATACAGGTGCCGTTGATGCACTTGTTAAAGTATCAGCAAACATGCCAGGAATTGATAATAAGGTATTCATGGCTTTCATTTTGCTTCTGATCGGTTTGCTTATTACGATTGGTATCGGTTCATCATTTGGTACAATCCCGATTATTGCTGCTCTTTACGTGCCAATGTGCATCGCAGCTGGTTTCAGTCCTTTTGCGACTGCAATCCTGATCGGAACAGCCGGTGCATTGGGCGATGCTGGATCCCCGGCTTCAGATAGTACACTCGGACCGACAGCAGGGCTGAATGCGGACGGAAGGCATAATCATATTTGGGATACATGTGTGCCGACTTTCCTGCACTATAATATTCCGCTTCTCGTGTTTGGTTGGGTTGGCGCAATCATGTTCTAATGAATAAACAAAATGGATTTTGCAAAAGGTAAGGTAAAAATAAAGGTAGGGTTCAGATGAAGAAACTTTCTTATCTAATCCCCGTCCTTGTTTGCCTTGCCTTTTTGTTTTCTGTGAATGTCGAGGCAAGCGGATTCGGATGGGGCTACTCAAGAAACAATGATCATAAAGTTCCAGAAGTCGGCAAGTATAAAGAAATTCTTGAAAAATATGGTGCCTATTATGCAGATCATTCAGGGGACAAGGATATTTATCTGACGTTTGACAATGGGTATGAGCAGGGACATACTGCTGACATTCTTGATGTATTAAAGGAAGAAAAAGTTCCGGCAACGTTTTTCGTAACGGGGCATTATGTGAAGGACCGTCCAGATCTCGTTAAGCGGATGGCGAAGGAAGGACATATTATAGGAAACCATTCATATCATCATCCTGATTTCACAATCATTTCTAAAACATCAATAAAAAAGGAACTTGATGAACTGGAAGCGGCTGTAGCAAAAATCACAGACCAGAAAGAACTGCAGTATTTGCGTCCGCCAAGAGGTACTTTCAGCCAAAACACATTGCAGTGGACGAAAGAATTGGGTTATACACATGTATTCTGGTCATTGGCCTTTGCGGATTGGAAGACAGATCAGCAAAAGGGAGGAGCATACGCACATAAGGAAATTATGTCGCAGTTGCATCCGGGAGCAATTATCCTTCTGCACACGGTCTCTTCTGATAATGCTGATGCGTTAAAGCAAGTCATTACGGACGCGAAGAAACAGGGCTATACTTTTAAAAGTCTGGATGATCTAATGCTCAAAAACATTCTGCCCAAAGGTGCGGCAGGTTTATAACGGAGAAAAGAAGGGGAGAATTCGAATACGATTCTCCCCTTTTTACATAGGTCAGAATTAATTTAAAAACATTTGACTAAAATAGTTGAAAGTCAGAAAAGGTCAGAGTATAATGCGGGTATAGTCAAAGAAGGTCAGATTAACTCACTTTGACTAAAAGTTATTAAGGTCAAAAAAATATAAAAAAGTTTGATCAAATGTGTTGCAAAAGTTGAAAAGCAAGAGTATAATCAAATTATAGTCAAAGTTAGTCAAAGTCAAATATGACTTCCGCACACTTGACTCTCTAATAATAGGAGGAATGCATAATGCAATGCCAAAAATGTGGTGTAAATGAAGCTAACATTAATATGATGATGAAAATCAACAATCAGCAAATGCAAATGCATCTCTGCCAGAACTGCTATAAAGAATTGCAAAATGAAATGATGCAAGGAGGCCTCTTCGGCGGTCCTGCATTTGGTGATAACGCATTTGCAAGTCAGTTTTTCCAAAACAACGGCCAGAGTAAAGCTAAAACAAAAACGAAGAAGCAAGCTGCTGGCGGTGGAGATGGTCTGCTTGAGCAGCTCGCTAAAAATGTAACTGCAGCTGCCGAATCAGGAACAATCGATCCTGTCATCGGTCGCGATGTCGAAGTAAAGCGTGTTATCGAAACATTGAATAGAAGAAACAAGAACAACCCAGTTCTAATTGGGGAACCTGGTGTAGGTAAAACAGCTATTGCTGAAGGGCTCGCACTCAAGATTGTAGAAGGTTCAGTTCCGCATAAATTGTCTGGTAAGAAAGTATATGTGCTTGATGTCGCTTCACTTGTTGCTGGTACAGGAATTCGCGGCCAATTTGAAGAGCGTATGCAGCAATTGATCGCAGAACTTGAAGAACGTGATGATGTTATTCTCTTCATTGATGAGATCCACCTTCTAGTCGGTGCAGGAACTGCTGAAAGCTCTCAAATGGATGCAGGAAACATTTTGAAACCAGCCTTGGCACGTGGAGAAATTCAAGTGATTGGTGCAACAACATTGAAAGAATACCGTCAGATTGAAAAAGACGCTGCCCTTGAACGTCGCTTCCAGCCGATTATCGTTAAAGAGCCGACAGCTGAAGAAGCTTTTGAAATCTTGAAAGGGATTAAGGATCGTTATGAGGCGTTCCATGAAGTGCGTTATTCAGATGAAGTCTTGAAAGCATTTGTTACACTTTCCGATCGCTATATCCAAGATCGTTTCTTGCCGGATAAGGCAATCGACTTGATGGATGAAGTTGGTTCTCGTCTTAACCTTGAGAACGCTGACAAAGATTCAATCTCTATTGAACAGCGTCTACAGGAAATCAAGGCCGAAAAAGAAAAAGCAGCCGAGGAAGAAAATTACGAACATGCAGCTCACTTGCGCTATCAGGAAATCCAGCTACAGAAACAATTGCAAAAAGCAAAAGACGAAGAGCAAGTAATTGATGTTGATATCTCAGATATTCAGCTCATTGTAGAAGAGAAGACTGGCATCCCTGTAACTAAGTTGCAAGCAGATGAACAGGCACAGATGAAAGATTTGGCGAAGAATTTGTCCGCTAAAGTAATCGGACAGGACGAAGCAGTCGATAAAGTAGCGAAAGCGATCCGCCGTAGCCGTGCAGGTTTGAAGGCGAAAGAACGACCAATCGGTTCGTTCCTCTTTGTTGGTCCGACAGGTGTCGGTAAAACAGAACTTACAAAAGTTCTTGCTGAAGAAATGTTCGGTACAAGAGATTCACTCATTCGTCTTGACATGAGTGAATATATGGAGAAACATGCCGTGTCTAAATTGATCGGTTCACCTCCAGGATATGTTGGTCATGAAGAAGCTGGTCAGCTTACTGAGCAGATTCGCCGCAATCCGTATTCAATTGTACTTCTTGATGAAATTGAAAAAGCTCATCCAGATGTACAGAACATGTTCCTGCAAATTATGGAAGATGGTCACCTTACAGACTCACAGGGTCGCCGTGTCAGCTTCAAAGATGCTGTAATCATTATGACAAGTAACGCTGGTACTGCTGTAAAGGAAGTAAGTGTTGGCTTCAATAGTGAAGAGCATGAGTCCATTTCACAGCTTGATACATTGAGCAATTACTTCAAGCCTGAATTCCTCAACCGATTTGATGCAATTATCAGCTTCAATGAATTGAGTGAGGAGCATTTGCTTGAGATTGTTGATATCATGCTTGGTAAATTGCAGAAAAACTTGAAGGAGCAAGGTATCCTTATGACTGTGACAGACCAGGCTAAGAAAGAAATTGCTTCTCTTGGTTACAGCCGCAAGTTCGGTGCCCGTCCACTCCGTCGTGTTATTCAGGATAAAGTCGAGGATCAGCTTACAGATCTGATTCTTGAGCATGAAGAACTTGAGCAAGTTCTTGTCGATGTAAAAGACGGCGAGATTGTCGCGACAAAAGCTTAATATGATTAGCTAATTCTCCCGCAAGGTCTGGACCTTGCGGGATTTTTTGTTTTTCTCGGACAGGTTCATGCATATACATAAGACAAGGCAAATTACAGAACGGCGGAAAGAGGGAAAAAGGTGAGGATAATCAAGCTCAGTATCACCTTAATCATCATATTAGGAGTGTTGATGCCATCAGAAGTGGAGAGCATCGGCAAAGAAGAATTTCTTAGAGGGTTGAAAGTTCATTACATTGATGTTGGACAAGGTGACAGTATATTGATTGAGACACCGAATAAGCGCACAATCTTGATTGATGGGGGACCGCCGGAGTCGGGTGATGCACTGCTAGCTTATTTGAAGAAAGAGGAGATTAGAAAAATTGATCTGCTTATTGCGACGCATCCTGATTTCGACCATATTGGTGGGCTGATTCCAGTTTTGGAGAAATTGAAGGTGAAGAAGGTCATTGATTCAGGAAAGCTGCATAGCACGAGAACTTACAGGAACTATCTCCATTTGATACGTAAAAAGAATATTCCGTTTGAAATCGCAGAACAAAACGATTACATCCAAATCGATTCCAAGCTGATTATCCAAATACTCAACACGTTTGATCGCAATAAAAAAGACAACAATGAAGCATCAATTGTATTGAAGATGCATCATGGCGATATTAGCTTTCTGTTCATGGCAGATGCGGAGATTGAGCAGGAAAGGGATCTCATGAAACAGTATGATCTTGAAGCGGATATTCTGAAAGTCGGACATCATGGCTCCAACACGAGCACATCTCGTGCATTTGTTGAAGCTGTTCAGCCTCAAGTCGCCATGCTTACTTATAGTAAAAAGAATAGATATGGACATCCTGTATCTCGTGTTGTACGAAATCTTCAGCGTGAGAAAGTTCATATTTATTCTACCTCAACATTCGGAAGTACCGTCCTTTGGTCAAACGGATATTATTATTTTATCATGCCGGAGAAAAACCCTCTCGATTTCCTTTGGAGGAAAGAGTGAAAAACGAAAAAAAGATGCACTCCGAGAGTAGGAGCGCATCTTTTTTTATTATTTGTAATAACGCCTTGCACCGGCATATTCATTTTTATAACCGGGTGCATTAATCGAGTCTATTCGAATGGAAGAAGCCGTATTTGGTGAGTGAATCATTTTACCGCCACCTGCATACATCGCAACATGGTGGACTTTTCCTTTTCCATTATTGTGTGCAAAGAAGAGGAGATCTCCAGGTTTTAGCTGTGACTTCTTTAGGGCTTGTCCGGATTTTGCCTGAGCAGTTGAATCGCGTGGAATATCAATGCCATTTGCTCGGTGCATTGCATATGTAAAACCCGAGCAATCAAAACCAAAGCCGGAAAGACCAGCCCAAAGGTAAGGAAGATTTAAGAATTGGCGTCCCGTTTTTACAAGGTTTTGCCCGGTAGGAGCGGGAATTTCCTTCGAATCTTTAAAAGCTTTAAAATTACCTTTCTTGAGCCATTTGGCGCTGCCATCTGGAGTAATAACTTTTGCATTTCCATTCTTAATTTCTAAAATAGGTAATCTTGTATTAAAGCTAAGATTCATTGCTTTCTTGGATAATGCAGCATCTCTATAGAGCAGGGCGGATTTTGAAGTAATCGAAGCAAAAGGTTTACTTTGTTGCTTATCAAACGACTTTGAGAACACAAGCTGTTCAGTTGGCACCCATCCAGTGTATCCATTTTTCTTACCTGGAACTATTTGAGAAGGAATGGATATCTTGCTCCAGCCTTTCTTCTGGCTTGTAATCAGAACACCTTCACCATATAAAACTTGGGTATCAAGCTTCCCAACGAGAGCGAGTTTGCTATGATAATTCATAGACTTGATCCATTTCTCAATGTCTGCATTTTTCTTTGCAGCGGGCTTGTCAATTTGACGGAGTACGGGATCTTTCCAAACGTTGATGACAGGAACATTAATATAAGCCTGTTTGATAGAAGTTCCTGATTTTGCAAAACTTGAAACTGGAAAACAAAGCATGAGGAGCGAGGCAATGAGGAGTATCTTTTTCTTCATGGATGAAGGAACATCCTTTCCAATATAGTAACCCTTATTATAGGCTATTTTCCGTGAATTGGAAATAGATACTAAAAAAGAAGACATCTTCATTGATGTCTTCTCTTTACGCTTGATCATATTCAACAATCTGATCCACAATTTCATGGAGTTTGTCCTGTTTGCGAATCGGTAGTTTGCTCATTATTAATATAGTTTTACCAAAATCAGGATGTGACAATACATAATGAATTAGCTTAAAGGCTTCTTCTTCATTATTACTTGAGGGCTTGTCTAATTTATAGAGTTCTCGATAATCTTTCAGAATTTCTTCATGGTAGATCGGATTACCAAGCAGATGGTCTGCTGTAATATGAAACGCCTTGCTTAATTGGAGAATCGCTTCCGCATCGGGCACTGTCATACCATTCTCCCATTTGCCGACAACAGAACGGGACACGTTCAGCATACTGCCGAGTTGTGCCTGGGTCCAACCATTACGATTCCTATGAAAATGTATGTTGTGAGCCAGTTGTTCCATCATGATCACCATTATCCAAAAGAGTTTCCGCTATTCGGTATGTTATATGCTATCATGATTGGCTGTTGTTTTAAGTTCAGTTATGTTCTTATAGAGAACCTAATTATTAATGCGTCTAAACAGAACCTAAAAGTAAACAAAAAACAGGAGCAGCACCTGCTACGAGGTGCTGCTCCTGTTTAACTATTAGCCGACATATCCTTCTTCAGTTGTCTGGCTTACAGGCATTTCTATAAATTGTTTGAGCGCTAGGTAATGGTCTTTTTCAACTACGAACAGATCAAAAATTTCACCATTCTCGTTAATCTGATCGTATACGTGTTTATGACTTTCATTAGCAAGACTCGTATATGGCAACTTAGTAGTTGATTTTCGTGAACGAATGTTTTCTTTTCGGATCTTCAAGTAAACCGTATCAATCGGAGTCTCCGTGAACAATTCATCGAAGAACTCTTCTTTGGATGTCTTGCTATAGCCTTTTCCGAAAAATGGCTGTCCAATCCAAGTTGCGAGGAATCCTGCTGATCCTTCAACATCAAAGAGGCTAATCGTACCGACTGGCTGAAGAAAATCATCAAGAATGGTACGCGTCACGATTTCCCCGGATTCATCCGACTCAATCAGCTTTTTTGTCTTAAAGTAAAATTCATCAACTGTATCACATTTCTCACGGACGTATGGATACACTTCTGGGTGACTCATCAAATCGAATAGTACAGGGACGTCGTTCAAATCTCGTTTTCTTAGCATATGAGATGCCTCCTTGATCTAGAGGTGGACAGGAGCATGACAACAACTTGCCCACCCGCGAATTTTTTGGTCTTTCATAAAAAATTCGGGATGGGAATCGAACCCACTAGAACCGGTCTAAACCGGTGGCGCACCATTTGCCTTTCCCGTATTTCAAATTTGATTTTACAACGTTTTGTTTAAAAAGAAAACAGGTTTTTTATTTAAATTTTGTTAAAGAATTGAGTCATAATTTTGCTCTCTTTTCTGAATATTGTGCAATGCTGCTTCCAGTATCGGAAACTGGAAAGTATACCCGAGAACAACGGCTTTCGCAGGCTTTACGCATTGGCCTTCAATGACCATTTCACTCATCTCTCCTGCTGCTAGTTTGACTAGAGAGGCAGGGGCCATTGTCCAATGTGGACGGTTCTGTACGCGGGCAATTGTCCGCATGAAGTCTTTATTTCTTTTTGGGTAAGGAGCAGTGAAATTCACTGGGCCACTAATTTCTCTCTCATCAATACAGAATTTGACCATTCGGGCGAGGTCATCAACATGAATCCAAGATACCCATTGTTCACCATCGCCGATTTTTCCTCCGATGAACAGTTTGACCGGTTTTTCCATAAGCGGCAAAGCACCCTCAGTACCAAGCACAATTCCAAATCTTGCTATGACTGTGCGAATGCCGAGCTCTTCTGCCTTTTTCGCTGCGGCCTCCCATTTTGTACAAACGTCTGCAAGGAAGTCATTGCCTGGTGTTGTTGTTTTCTCGGTGAAAATCTTATTGTCGGATGTTCCGTACCAGCCGACAGCTGAGGCGCTGATGAGTACATCCGGTTTCTCGTCCATATTCCTGAACAGTTCAATCAGATTGTTTGTCGTCTCAAGACGGCTCTTCAGAATTGCTTCTTTCCGTTCATCAGTCCAGCGACCGAATAGGGAGGCTCCAGCAAGATTGATTGCGGCTCTGATACGGGGAAGTTCTTCAGCTGCGACATCTGTGCTGACGTAATGTACTTTGCCTTTGCTTTCATGCTTTTCTGGAGAACGCGTCATAATATATACATGATGACCCTGGGAAGTAAGCAGCTTTACAATGTGGCTCCCCACAAATCCGGTCCCACCTGTTATAAGAATATTCATCTAAAATCGACTCCTGTCTTGTTTTTATATTCCAGCTTCATGGCTCTCTGCATCAGCGGGTGCAAATGTTATAATGAGAAAAAGACTGTTGGGGGAGAGTGCATGAAAAAAATCGCCCGCATCACGACACAAAAACGAAATAAAGAGAGATACAACATTTACATCTCGGACGGCGAGCGAGAATTTTACGCTTTCAGTGTTGATGAAGCCATACTTATACAATATGCCTTACGCAAAGGGATGGAGCTTGAAGATGAATTTCTTGATGAACTCCTCCGGCAAAACTCAATATATGAAGCGTATACCCGCGCCATTCATTTTCTAAGCTATCGCATGCGTACGAAAAAAGAAATAAAAGACCATCTGTTCAAAAAAGAAATAGAGCCGGAACAGATTGAACAAGTTATGGAAAGGCTTGAACGGGATAAACTCATTGACGATGCCGAATTCGCCAATATGTTCGTACGGACAAGAGTGAATACTTCTGATAAGGGACCGGGACATGTTCGTCGTGAACTCCTTGAAAAGGGCGTCGCACCGCAAATAGCTGAAGAAGCTTTGAAGTTCTACAGTTTTGAAGATGAACGTGAAAAGGCTGTGAAATTTGCCCAAAAGAAAGTGCGTCAACCTAAGCAGGAATCAAGCCTGCAATTGAAGCAGAGAATCCAGGCCTCACTCATGCAGAAAGGATTTTCTCAGGGGGCTATAAAGGAAGCATTAAACGAACTGTCGGATATCAGGGATGAGAATGATGAACAGGCAGCATTAAGCAGACAAGGGGAGAAGCTTCTTCGCAAACATGGACGGGCGTACGAAGGTTATGAGCTGAGGCAAAAAGTTACAGAAGCTTTATATCGAAAAGGATTCTCCTTTGATTCTATCCGCGCCTACCTTGACGAACATATGAAATGAAAAACACCCCGCTGTTCATTGCAGCGGGGTGAATTATTGTAATTAGAGAATGGAGTTTCCAGTGTTCAACTTATTCTGCAGTTTGTGTTCAGAGAAGATCCATCCTGTATATGAAGTTAGGATATTCAAGTTATCATCAAGGTGTACAACCGCAACGAAAGGATAATATCCTTTCGTCCTGTATCGCAAATCGATAAGACGCACTTCCGTGAAGTCATCAAAATCGGTGATCTCGTGGCGATATACTGGTGAAAACGAGAGGAAAGCTGATATATTCTTATCCTTTAGTGCCACATTCATGATTTCGGTGTCGGGGAGCGGTGTCCGTTCGAACTCATCAATGATTTGGATATGGCCGTTATCAACCGTACCGACATGAAATTCATCTTTTCCAGTAATCGCAACTCGCCAGCTGTTCTGCTTCGTTGTCGGAGAAGTTGCAACCCTCTCCGTATCTGGGAGGAATTCCTTGATTTTGCGCACGATTTCCCTTTTATCAAGATAGCGTTTAATATAATAGAGGAAAATGACCGCATATACGACGAGCCAGGCTTTTCCTGGAGGTGCTCCAAGAATCCAGGCTACAATGCCTACAATATGGAGTAGAAAAATATACGGGTCAAATGTATTGATGAATCCAAGGGCAATCCATCTGTTGGAAAAAGGTTTTAAAGCTTGTGTTCCATAAGCATTGAATATATCTACAAACACGTGCAGGGCGACAGCTAAAGCAATCCAGGACCACAAATGCAAGTAGCTTACTTCAGGAACAAACAAATAAATCGCACCTGAAATGAGCAATCCCCACATAATTACTGCGGGTATCGAGTGGGTCGGTCCCCGATGGTTTCTTATATAAGTAGCATTATTTCGTAATTTGAGCACTGTATCAAAGTCTGGTGCATGCGAGCCAATGATGGCCCCCGCAAAAATAGCATGAAATAACGTCGGGTCATTCGCGACAACAGGGTCCAGTGTAGACAGACCGCCGAGCGCAACACCCATGACGATATGTGTGCCTGTATCCATTGACGGCTCCTCCTCAAGTAAGAGAGCGTTAGTTTGTAAAGAATTTATTTTTTCATATTGTAACACAAAAGGAGTAACTTCATGAGTCAAATGCAAGAGAACAAATTGTCAACTTTCGACATATCAGGCTTCCAAGGAGACTTGATCGGCTGGTATAGCAATGAAAAAAGGGATCTCCCGTGGCGGCTTAATCGTGATCCATATAGAGTATGGATTTCTGAAATTATGCTGCAACAGACACGTGTTGATACAGTCATACCATTTTATAATAGGTTTATGGAGAAATTCCCCACAATTCAGGCTCTGGCAGATGCGGATGAACAAGAAGTGCTGAAAGCATGGGAAGGACTTGGTTATTATTCCCGCGCACGCAACTTGCAGACAGCAGCACGCGAAGTCGTGGCGCTCCACGAGGGAAAGATGCCTTCAGTTCCCAAACTGCTTGGAGCGTTAAAAGGAATTGGACCTTACACAAAAGGCGCTATCCTTTCGATTGCGTTTGGCCAGCCGGAACCAGCTGTTGATGGTAATGTCATGCGTGTCTTATCAAGAATTCTTGAGATTGATGAAGATATTGCCCTTCCGAAGACCCGCAAAACATTTGAAGCACTCGTGCGCGCCCTTATCTCTCATGAAGATCCTTCTTCATTCAATCAAGGTCTCATGGAGCTGGGTGCATTGATCTGCACACCACAGTCGCCGATGTGTTTGTTTTGTCCAGTTCAACAACATTGCCGTGCTTTCCATACAGGGCGTCAGTTGGAACTCCCTGTTAAGTCTAAGGCCAAAAAGAAGAAGACGATTCGCTACGCTGCTTTACTCATTCATAATTCCGATGGAAAAGTACTCATTGAAAAGCGTCCGCAAACAGGTCTGCTCGCGGGATTGTGGCAGTTTCCGATGATTGAAATGGGAGTAAAAGGCGAGACGTTAGAAGGGAAAGCTGCCAAAGAGCTTGGCATCGGACTTGAAGTGGGTGATAAGGCTGGAGTACTGAAGCATGTCTTTACTCATCTTATTTGGGAAATCGATATCTTTAATGCGATAACGACCGTTGCAGAGCCAGCATCGGAGCGGATGCGTTTCGTTACAATGGAAGAGATGGAAGAGCGGCCTTTCCCGGTTTCGCATCAGAAAATGATGCCATATCTTTCTAGAGAGCAGTAGAGGAAGTTTTGAAAAAACTTTTTAATTAATTTGGATAAACCGATTCACTTCTGGACAAATTACTTGTGCGGAGGTGATATCAATGGCTAAAAATTACGGTTCCAACTTCAGCAAAAAAGGCAAGTACGAAGAGGAGTTCGCTTCTGAAACGAATGTTCAGCAAGTAAAGCAGCAGAACGCTCAAGCGGCTCAAGGCACGTACAACACTGAATTTGCTTCTGAAACAAACGTTGAAGAAGTGAAAAAACAGAACGCACGCGCTGAGCAAAACAAAAAGTAAATGAATGAAACAGAGAAAAGGGCTTTCCAAAAAAATTGGAAAGCCCTTTTCTTCATGGAAAAATCATAAAACTTTAACTTTTACATGGCACACTTTATAATTGTTGTTGGAATAGTAGTGCAACCCGTATTATGCGAGTCGGTTTCGCATATGCAGAAAGGACGTATTTGATGAGTGCTCCTGAAGCAGGCTCCAATATCCAAATTAAAAGCTATAAACATAATGGCAAGCTGCACCGCATCTGGGAAAGCAGCCTTGTCCTGAAAGGAACTGAAACGGTCGTCATTGCCGGAAATGATAAGACAAGGGTAATGGAGAGCGACGGCAGGACTTGGATTACGAGAGAGCCGGCGATTACTTATTTTCACTCCAGGTATTGGTTCAATATAATCGGCATGCTTCGGACTGATGGAATTTACTATTACTGCAATATCAGTTCCCCGTTTGTCTATGATGAAGAAGCATTAAAATATATTGACTATGACCTTGATGTGAAAGTCTACCCTGATATGACTCATGTTCTGCTTGATGAAGACGAATATGAGCAGCATAGCCGGCAAATGAATTATCCTCGCGTCCTTGACAGGATTCTGCATCGTAACATTGATGAACTTCTCAGGTGGGTACACGAGCGCAAAGGTCCTTTTAATCCAGATTTTATTGACCAGTGGTATGAACGGTATTTGACATACCGTACATACTAGAGCATTGGAACCTTGCTGCTAAGCTATGCTTTTGCAGCAAGGCTTTGTTTGTTTTGTCGCCAGTCCCTGTAGTCAATCTCAGAAGAACAGAGGAGAATTATGAGCAGTATTAAACAATATTTAAACTTTGTTAAACCTTATAAATGGAAGATTCTATGGACGGTAGTAATCGGAATTGTCAAATTCGGTATCCCGCTTCTCATTCCGCTTATTCTAAAATATGTAATTGACAATGTGATCAATGCTCCAGGCATGGAAGATGCAGTAAAGCTGCACCGACTCTATTGGCTCATGGGAGTTTCATTCCTGATCTTCCTCATCGTCCGTCCACCTGTTGAGTATATAAGACAATATCTTGCCCAATGGGTTGGAAGCCATGTCCTATATGATATTCGGGATAGGCTGTTTGATCATTTGCAGAAGCTAAGTCTCCGCTACTATGCTAATACAAAGACGGGAGAAGTCATTTCCCGGTTCATCAATGATGTGGAGCAGACGATTACATTTGTTATTACCGGTCTTATGAATGTATGGCTCGATATTGTTACGATTCTTATTGCAGTCGGCATTATGCTTACGATGGATGTCCCGCTCACAATTGTTGCAATCATCCTGTTCCCGCTCTACGGCTTCGCGATCAAGTATTTTTATGCTCGGTTGCGCGCTTTGACTCGTGAAAGATCTCAAGCACTTGCGGAAATGCAGGGACATTTGCATGAGAGGGTACAGGGAACGGCGGTCATTCGCAGCTTTGCCAATGAAGACTATGAACAGGAACAGTTTGCAAAACGTAACGGCCATTTTCTCAAAAAGGCATTGACTCATACTGATTGGAACGCAAAAACATTTGCTGTGACGAATACAATTACAGATTTGGCTCCGTTACTTGTTATTGCCTATGCGGCTTACGAAGTGATCAATGGTAACCTGACTATGGGTACGATGGTTGCTTTTGTCGGTTATATGGAGAGAGTATACAGTCCATTGCGCCGACTTGTTAACTCTTCTACGACATTGACACAGTCCGTAGCTTCCATTGACAGGGTGTTTGAACTCTTCAATGAGCCATACGATATTAAGGATAAAGAAGATGCACCGGCGCTTGAAAAAGTTTCGGGGACAATTGATTTTGATCATGTCGCTTTCAAATATGAAGAAACCGGATCTTATGCTTTGACAGATGTGAATCTCCATGTACGAGAAGGGGAAACAATCGCTCTCGTTGGTATGAGTGGTGGAGGGAAATCAACACTCGTCAGCCTCATTCCTCGCTTCTACGATGTGACAGAAGGTGCAATCAGAGTCGATGGAAAAGATATTCGAGATGTCCAGATGAGAACTTTGCGGAATCATATCGGCATGGTGCTCCAGGATAATATCCTTTTCTCTGAGTCTATTGCCGTGAACATCCGAATGGGGAACCCGCAAGCAACTGATGAAGAAGTGATACGGGCAGCCAAAGCTGCCAATGCTCATGAATTCATTATGAATCTTCCAGAAGGCTATGATACGCTTGTCGGGGAACGTGGCGTCAAGCTCTCCGGCGGACAAAAGCAGCGGATTGCGATTGCGAGAGTATTCCTTAAGAATCCAGCAATCCTTATTTTCGACGAAGCGACATCAGCACTTGACCTTGAGAGTGAGCATCTAATACAGACTGCGATGGAGCGGCTTGCCGCAGACCGGACAACATTTATCGTTGCTCACCGGCTTGCAACGATTACTCATGCAGACCGGATTGTTGTCATCGATCATGGGAAAGTTGTTGAAACCGGATCCCATCAAGAGCTCATTGAGAAAAAAGGGTACTACTACGATTTGTACCAAGTACAGAATCTATGAAAAAAAGGAGAGGATCAGCAACCGCTGATCCTCTCCTTTTTAGTTATTTCATCTGTTTGAAGGCATTGCCGACAGCTTCGATTGTCTGATCGACGTCTTCTTCAGTATGTTCCGTTGTAAGGAACCATGCTTCATACTTTGAAGGAGCTAAATTAATGCCTTGTTCAAGCATAAGCTTGAAGAACCGGCCAAACTGTTCTTTATCGCTTGCTTCAGCTTCGGCATAATTTGTTACTTTCTCAACACCGAAGTAAACAGTAAGAGCACCGCGCATACGATTGACGAGGACACCTTCCATTCCATGTTCTTCTGCCTTTTCAATAATTCCTTTTTCTAACCGGGCTCCGAGCTCGTCCAGTTTTTCATAGACGCCTTCCTGAGCGAGCACTTCAAGGCAGGCAATACCGGAAGCCATGGATGCCGGGTTCCCGGCCATTGTTCCAGCCTGATATGCAGGACCGAGCGGAGCGACTGTTTCCATAATTTCTTTCTTACCGCCATATGCTCCGATTGGCAGCCCGCCGCCAATGATCTTACCCATAGCAGTCATGTCGGGCTCAACGCCGTAGATCTGCTGAGCGCTACCGTATGTAAAACGGAAGGCTGTAATTACTTCATCATAAATGACAAGTGCTCCAGCAGCATGTACCAACTCATTGACACTTTCAAGGAAGCCTTCATGAGGTTCTACGATTCCAAAGTTCCCGACAATCGGTTCAACTAGTACGCAAGCGACATCATCACCGAAACGATCAAGAGCTGTTTTAAGATATTCAAGATCATTAAATGGAACAGTAATCACATCTTGAGCGACAGACTGTGGAATCCCAGCAGAATCAGGAGTACCGAGTGTCGCTGGTCCAGAGCCTGCTTCAACTAGTACTGCATCAAAATGGCCGTGATAGCAGCCTGAGAATTTGATTACTTTTGTACGGTCTGTGTACGCACGAGCAACACGAATAGTTGTCATGACCGCTTCCGTACCAGAATTCGTAAATCGGATCTTCTCAAGAGAAGGAATAGCTTTTTTCAAAATCTGGGCAAATTCAGATTCAAGTCTCGTTGGTGTTCCAAACAGCACCCCATTGCGAGCTGCTTTCTCAATTGCTTTTGCGATATGGGGATGTGCATGTCCTGTAATGATCGGACCATAAGCTGCAAGATAGTCTATATATTTGTTGCCATCTGCATCCCAGAAATAGGCGCCTTCGCCTCGTTCCATATATACTGGTGTACCGCCGCCAACGCCTTTATAAGCGCGAGAAGGGGAATTGACACCACCGACAATATGTTTTTGTGCTTCTGCATGCAGTTTTTCGGATTGAGTGAAATTCATTTGTATGCCTCCTCAGTTATTCCATAACTAATGGTACAGGATACTGGTAAAAAAATAAATTGGCGAATTGTTCAGAAGAAGTGCATATATATTAATGGAAAGAAAATGTCGGAGGAAATGGGAATGAACTTGTTCATCTGGTCTATCGTAGGTGTCATCTGTTTTGTCATGTTCAGGAGCATTATTGAGTTCATTCAAGGTGAACGAACAAGAGGCATGCAGGAAAGTAGATTTTCAAAAGAACTGTTCTATACATTACTCGTAATTTACTTGATCGTGCTTGTCGGATTCGGTCTGATTTATTTCATACTGTCCTTGCAACAGGAAGTATTGTTTGAATCGGCGCAAGAATTGCCACGCGGAATCATTGAAAAAATGCTTGATTCCATTTATTTCAGCGGTGTAACACTGCTTACGATTGGTTATGGTGACATATCTCCACTTGGAGTTGCAAGAGGAATTGCGCTAGTCCAAGCCCTTGTAGGATATGTGCTCCCTACAGCTTTCGTACTTAGAATTGTTCAGAACAGGGCAGCTCGAGATAGATTATAAATCCTTTTATTTCATTAAATTATGGCAATTGTGCTATACTGATTCATATACAAACATCACCAAGTATGGAGGGATTATTATCATGGCAGTAGAAGTTGGCAAAAAAGCACCACAATTCACACTACCTAACCAGGAAGGCAAACAAATCAGCCTCTCCGATTACGCAGGCAAAAACGTCGTTCTTTATTTCTATCCAAAGGACATGTCCCCAGGATGCACAACTGAAGCATGTGATTTCCGCGACAAGCACGAAAGCTTTGGCGAGTTGGATGCTGTAATCGTCGGTATCAGCCCGGATCCGGTAGACGATCACAAGGAATTCATCAACAAGCATGACCTTCCATTTGAATTGCTTGCTGACGAAGACCACAAAGTATGTGAAGATTACGATGTATGGAAGCTAAAGAATTTGAACGGCAAAGAGTTCATGGGTGTTATCCGTTCAACATTCATCATTGATAAAGACGGAAACATTCAGAAGGAATTCCGTGATGTACAAGTTGAAGGTCACGTTGAGAGTGCGCTTCAGTACATTCGCGAAAACCTTAAGTAATTTTCCTCGGACAGCCGTCAAGCGGCTGTCCGTCTTTTTAGATAAAATGTGGTCATGGGAAAAACTTTTATATTTACTCAATAGAGCCTTCGGAAGGCTTACAATGAAACAGTTATGTCAATTTTTTGTATGAAATGTTTTACAGATAGATTGACGGGTATGCTATTTGGGAGTAAACTGTAAATGTATATATAACATCGTCCATTGATTAATGAACTACTGTATTAAGATTATTTGAAAGCGAGGTGCATGACGGTGTCTGAAAAAAGATTGTCACGCGCGATCGACACGCTGAAACAGTCAGGTGTCCGGATCACACCCCAACGTCATGCGGTTCTTGAGTATCTTTTGAACTCAATGGTCCATCCTACAGCTGACGACATCTATAAAGCGCTTGAGGATAAATTCCCGAATATGAGCGTTGCCACTGTATATAACAATTTGCGAGTGTTGCGTGAAATCGGACTCGTCAAGGAACTCACATATGGAGATTCATCGAGTCGTTTTGATTGTGATATGTCTGATCATTATCATGTAATCTGCGAAGCATGCGGCAAAATTGTTGATTTCCACTATCCACCGCTGGATGAAGTGGAATCTTTGGCTGAACAGGTGACAGGTTTTGAAGTGAGCCACCACCGGATGGAGATTTATGGGAAGTGTCCAGACTGCCAGAAGCAGTTAACTGCCAAGCATTAATTATGAAAGCCCCGGTCAGTACTCTTATTGAGTGCCTGCCGGGGCTTTTTATTATGATAAATGAACACGAATCCATTTTCGTACACTATTTACAAGCCAGATGTCTGTTGCATTTCTAATGTCTTCCTTATGTAATATGCGTTCTTGGACAGTACCGTCAGAAACGAGTTTTCTACGTAATGTTCCGTTTAAAAGTCCACAACGAACGGGGGGAGTATAGAGGGAGCCATCAAGGCGAACAACGATATTCCCAATTGTGAATTCTGTGATCTCTCCGTTTTCATTCCAAAGCAGTGTATCAAATATATTTTTGTTTTTCTTCTTATTATATAGATATCGATTTGTTGTTTTATGATAAAGCAGTACATTTTCGCTGTTTATTGGAGAAGATGCAATATCTGCAGTAACTGGCTCGGCAATGGGGAATATTTCATCTGTCTGCCATTCACAGTAGCCGTCTTTGTCCAAAAGGAGACGTACTTTCCATGAGCGGTCCGGTCGATCAGCTCGAATATTCGCCAATTCGTTTTTGATTTCCTCCAAAGGGAGCTTGTATTGAAAAACTGAAGCGGAGGCAGCCAATCGTTCGAAATGATTTTCGAGTACCAGGTAGTCTCCGTCATGCAGACCGAATGATTCAAGTAGTTTAAAAGTTTCCAATCAAGATTCCTCCTCAAATCGGCTTAAGAAAAGAACCAGCTGCGTTGATTCATTTCGCGGCGTGGTTCTTTTCTTGTTTTCTGTATTTCTTTGCATTGTACTTTTCATCAAATTCTTTTCCTTCAAGAGAAGGGTCCATCGTCAGAGGCTGTCGGCAATGCATGCAAGCATCTACACGTCCAAGCATCTTTGTCGGTTTGCTGCAACTTGGACAAGTTACCGGGATGGCTTTTGTTGAGAGCATTCCAATCCATAGGTAGACAACACAACTGAATAGAATTGCAAGCATACCTATAATGAAGAAGATCAGCATGAGCCATTCAACTTTTCTCAGCATAATACCGCCGTACATAATAATCATGCCGATGAAAATCAAGCTTAGTGCAAACGTGCGTATTCTATTGATCTTATTCTTATAAACAATATCCGCCATGATTGAACCTCCTTATTCAGAACATTCATTAATAGTGGTAATTATATCATTAAGAAGTATTTGAAACTATAGAGAGTTGCGGTCATTCTGCGAAGAGGGGGGCAAGTTATTTATTTAGCAATTAAGCTATTGACTTTGAATTGCTGGCATGGTAAATTATTTATTGTCGCCAAAAGCGGTGGCAACAAAAAGTGAAATAAACTGTTGACATCTAATTCGATACAATGTATAGTTAATAAATGTCGCAGCAAGTTTTGCAGAAGCTCAACAAATTTTCTTCTAAAAAAAGTTGTTGACAAGTGAAACAAAATGTTATAAGATATAGAAGTCGCCAAAACAAAGCGACTAAGAAATTCGTTCTTTGAAAACTGAACAAACAACCATTTATGTCAGTAAGAAACGGTATAACCGTTTAAGTTTTACTAGCTAAGACATCATCTTCGGATGATGTGAAACAAACTTTTTTGGAGAGTTTGATCTTGGCTCAGGACGAACGCTGGCGGCGTGCCTAATACATGCAAGTCGAGCGCGGGAAGCAGGCAGATCCCTTCGGGGTGATGCCTGTGGAACGAGCGGCGGACGGGTGAGTAACACGTGGGCAACCTGCCTGCAGGATCGGGATAACTCCGGGAAACCGGAGCTAATACCGGATAATACTTTCTTCTTCATGGAAGAAAGATGAAAGACGGTTTCGGCTGTCACCTGCAGATGGGCCCGCGGCGCATTAGCTAGTTGGTGAGGTAACGGCTCACCAAGGCAACGATGCGTAGCCGACCTGAGAGGGTGATCGGCCACACTGGGACTGAGACACGGCCCAGACTCCTACGGGAGGCAGCAGTAGGGAATCTTCCGCAATGGACGAAAGTCTGACGGAGCAACGCCGCGTGAGTGATGAAGGTTTTCGGATCGTAAAACTCTGTTGTAAGGGAAGAACAAGTACGATAGTAACTGATCGTACCTTGACGGTACCTTACCAGAAAGCCACGGCTAACTACGTGCCAGCAGCCGCGGTAATACGTAGGTGGCAAGCGTTGTCCGGAATTATTGGGCGTAAAGCGCGCGCAGGCGGTCCTTTAAGTCTGATGTGAAATCTTGCGGCTCAACCGTAAGCGGTCATTGGAAACTGGAGGACTTGAGTGCAGAAGAGGAGAGTGGAATTCCACGTGTAGCGGTGAAATGCGTAGAGATGTGGAGGAACACCAGTGGCGAAGGCGACTCTCTGGTCTGTAACTGACGCTGAGGCGCGAAAGCGTGGGGAGCGAACAGGATTAGATACCCTGGTAGTCCACGCCGTAAACGATGAGTGCTAGGTGTTAGGGGGTTTCCGCCCCTTAGTGCTGAAGTTAACGCATTAAGCACTCCGCCTGGGGAGTACGGCCGCAAGGCTGAAAC